>JAJPHQ010000114.1 GCA_021325195.1 Gammaproteobacteria bacterium
ACCGTCGAACCGTTGCCCAGAGGCAGCCGGATCGGTCCGTTCGAACTGCTGGAAGTGCTGGGCGAGGGCGGTTCGTCCACCGTGTTCCGCGCCTTCCGCGATGTCGAGGGCGTGCGCCAGCATGTCGCGGTGAAACTGCTGGCGCGCGGCCTCTACACACCCGAGGCGCGGCGCCGCTTCCGGCATGAACGCGAGGCGCTGGCGCGGCTGCGGCATCCCGGCATCGCGCGGCTGATCGAGGGCGGCGTCGCCGAGAACGGCCTCGCCTACATCGCGCTGGAACTGATCGACGGCGTGCCGATCACGCGTTATGCGCAGGAACGGAATCTGTCCGAGCGCCAGCGCCTGCTGCTGTACCTGCGGGTGTGCCGCGCGGTGGAATCGGCGCATCGTGCGCTGATCGTGCACCGCGACCTCAAGCCATCCAACGTGCTGGTGACGCCCGAGGGCGAGGTGAAGCTGCTGGATTTCGGCATCGCCAAATTGCTGGACGACAGCGAAGACGCCACGCGCACCCGGCATCAGGCGCTGACGCCGGCCTACGCCGCGCCGGAACAGTTCACGCCCGGCGCGATCACCACCGCGACCGATGTTTATGCGCTGGGCGTGCTGCTGCGCGAACTGCTGACGGGTGAACGCGACGCGCCCAACGATGCGCACACGCCCGCGACGCGCGCTGCGGGCAACGGCAACGCGCCGGCGCAGGCAAAGCCAACATCGCGCAAGCTGCGCGGCGATCTCGCCAACATCGTGGCCAAGGCTACCGCGCAGGAACCGGAGCGCCGCTATGGCTCGGCCGGCGCGCTGGCCGAGGACATCGAGCGCTTTCTCGACCGTCTGCCGGTGATGGCGCATCCGCCTTCGCGCTGGTATCGCGCCGGGCGGTTCGTCGCACGCCATCGCGGCGGCGTCGCCATCACCGCGGCGCTGCTGCTTGCGATTTTCGCCTCGCTGTCGATCGCGCTCTGGCAGGCACACGTGGCGCGTGAGCAGGCGCAACTCGCGACCCGGCAGGCCGCGCGCGCCAACATGGTGCGCGATTTCGTCGAGAGCCTGTTCGCCCCGATCCGCTACGGCGTGGCTGTCTCGAAACGGCCCAGCCTGGACGAATTGCTGGCGCGCGGCGTCGGCAAGCTCGAACACTCGCCGCAGCTCGGTGCCGGTGAGCGCGTGGACCTGCTGGCGATGTTCTCGCGCCTGTACGAGAACCTGGGCGACATCCCGCAGTCGCGCAAGCTGGCGGAGCAGGCGGTTGCGTTGTCGGCACGCACGCTGCCGCCGGACGACATCGATGCCATCCGCGCGCTCACCGCTCGCGGCTATGCCGCGGTGCGCGACGAGGATTACGCAGCCGGCGGCGCTGACCTCCGCATCGCGCACCGGCGGATGCTGGCGCAGCACATCCACGGCGAGCCCCTGATCGACCTGCTGGAACCGCTGGCGGCGGTGGAAAACATCGAGGGCCACGCCGAGGCCTCGCTGCAGCTCACCCGCGAGGCGCTGGCCGAGATGATCGCCACGTGGGGGCCGGACGATCCGCGCGTGGGTGTGGGTTACAACGATGTCGCCTCCCAGCTGGAAGGGCTGGAGCGGTACGACGAGGCGATCCGGATGTGGCAGAGGACATACCAGTTCCAACTTTCGCACCTCGGTCGATACAGCAACGAAACGACGCTGGCGCTGGGCGGCTGGGCCTCGGCCGAATGGCGTGCGGGACACTGGGCGAAGGCGCATGAGTTGTTCACGCAGGCGCTGGCGATGTACGCGCGGATCGGCGGCAAGCCGCAGGTCACGCGGGTGTACACGGCGCAGAAGGCCTGCGTGCTGGACGGCACACGCGCGGACTTCGCTTCCGCAAAAGGGGATTGCGCGCTGGCGCAGACGCTGTCGGCCGGCGGCTTCGGCGCGGACACGCCCCTGCACGGGGATTCGCTGGAGGCCGCGGCGTTCGGCGAGATCGAGGCCGGTCGTCTCGATCACGCGAAGGCATTGCTGGAACGGGCGCGCAGGCTGTACGGCAGCGATCCCGCCAACCGGATGCGCGCCGGCCGCGCCGAGAGCGAACTGGCGGGCATCGCGCTGATGCAGGGGCAGCCCGCACTGGCGCGCGAACTCCTGCCCCGCGCCATCGAGGGTTTGCGCACGCGGCCGTACAAGATGCTTCCCCTGCTCGCGGAAGCGCGCCTGCTGCTGGCGTGCCGGGAGGCGCCCGGGCCGCCCTGCCCGGACGACTTGCAGGCGACGCTGGAGCGGCATCGCGCCGAAGTCGCAGCGCGCGACGATCCGATGCTGCTGTGGGTGGACACGCTGCTGGCGCAGGCGGAATTGCTGCAAGGCAGGCCGGGGGCGGCGCGTGCGCGGCTGACGGCGGCGATCGGGCGTGCGGCTCCCGAATTGCCGCCTTCGCATCCGCGCCGGCTCGCCGCGCAGTTGTGGCTGGCGGTGGCCGCCGCGCGCGCCGGCGACTGCGCGTTCGCGGCGGAGCAGGTGCACAGCGCGCTCGGCATCATCGGCGCCAATGGTCTTGCCCCGCACCCCGGGCTCGCCGGCGCAAGCGCCGCGCTTCGTCAACCCGTCGGGTCCTGCGGCGTCCTGATCAATTGAGCGCGCCGCCTCCGACGCATGTCGCGATCCTTCCCGCAACGGTGTTCTCCTGATGCAACCCGCACCGGGAGAACAGCGCAATGTTCCGTTACTGCCTGCCGCGAACCCGCGGCCGTCTTCGTGTTGCCATGGCGGTCTTGCTGCTCGGCGTTGCAGCCGCCGGCCCTGCGCAGCAGGCGCTGATGCCGCCGCGCGCCGATCCGCTGATCACGCGCGATCCTTCCGGCTGGCTGCAGACCAGCACGCCGGGCGGCAGGATCGACAAGCGCAATCCGTTTTTCAGGAGTCTCGGCAGCAACGGCCGTTCGTGCAATAGCTGTCACCGGCAGGAGAACGGCTGGACGGTTTCCGCCGAGAGCGTGCAGCAGCGGTTCGAGGCCACGCGCGGCACCGATCCGATCTTCCGCCCGGTCGATGGCGCCAATTCCCCGCTGGCCGACGTTTCCACCTACGCCGCCCGCGCAGCCGCCTACTCGATGCTGCTCGAGCGCGGCGTGATCCGGGTGGGCCTGCCGATGCCGGCCAACGCGGAGTTCACGCTCACCAAGGTGGACGATCCCTATCACTACGCCAGCGCGAAGGAACTCTCGCTGTTCCGCCGTCCGCTGCCGGCGACCAACCTGATCTGGGACACCGCGGTGATGTGGGACGGGCGCGAGACCTTCGCGCCGTTCAAGCCGCCGATGGACGCCGGCATCGACATGGAAGACATCCGCGCCAGCCTTGCCTCGCAGGCGCTGCACGCCATCCTCGGCCACGAGCAGGCGGCGTCGGCGCCGGGCAGCGACGTGATCGCGAGCATCGTCGATTTCGAATCGCACCAGTTCACCGCGCAGTACTTCGACGATGGCGCCGGGCGCCTCAACGAGGACAACGGCATGGGCGGCGCCGCCATCCTCGCGCAGCAGAAATTCTGGGTGGGCATCAACGATGCGCTGGGCAACGCCCCGACCACCGAGCCGTTCGATCCGCGGGTAATCCGGCTGTTCGACGATTGGCGCGATCCCGATCCGTCGTTCCGTTTCGATTCGAGGGTCTGGGCACGCGCTGCCATCGCACGCGGCCAGCAACTCTTCAATTCGATGCGGATCGAGATCACCGGCGTCGCGGGCCTGAACGACGCGACCGGCAGGGCGGTGATCCACGGCACCTGCGGCACCTGTCACGACTCGCCCAACATCGGCAACCATTCGGTCGGCGCGCCGCTCAACATCGGCATCGCCGATGCCAGCCGCCGCACGCCCGACCTGCCGCTGTACACGCTGACCAACCTCAGGACGGGCGAGGTGGTGCAGACCACGGACCCGGGCCTGGCGTTGCGGACCGGAAAGTGGGCGGACATCGGCAAGTTCAAGGGGCCCAACCTGCGCGGTCTCGCGGGCCGCGCGCCGTACTTCCACAACGGTTCGGCGGCCACGCTGCGGGACGTGGTGGATTTCTACGACCAGCGCTTCCACATCGGCTTGAGCGAGCAGCAGAAACGCGATCTGGTGGCGTTCCTGTCGGCGCTGTAAGCTCCCCGGCCATTCCGGCTGGTCCGCCCGACCGTGGCCGGGCGTGTAAGCGAAACGGCCGCCCCGCGGTCATCTGGGCAGACGCGAAATGCGTTCCGTGCTGTTTTTTTGTCTTGCAGAGGCCGTGACAATGAAAATGCGACTTGCGGGTTCGATGGCGGTGGGTGCGGTGATGGCGTTGTCGGCGGCGTCTGGCTGGGCCGCCCTGAGCCCGGGTGCCAGTGCGCCCGCTTTCACGGCCGAGGCCAGCCTGGCCGGCAAGGACTTCACCTTTTCGCTGAAGCAGGCATTGGCGAAGGGCCCGGTGGTGGTCTATTTCTATCCGGCGGCCTATACCGGCGGCTGCGATCTGGAAGCGCACACCTTCGCCTCGCAGAAGGACAAGTTCGACAAGGCCGGTGCGACCATCATCGGCGTGTCGGCCGATTCGATCGCGAGGCTCAACCGCTTTTCGTCCGACCCCAAGTACTGCGCCGGCAAGTTTCCGGTGGCTTCCGATCCCGGCGGCAGGATCGCCGCGCTGTACGGCCTGAAGATGATTCCGCCGCAAAGCGGCGTGAAGGACGTGAACGGCGACCCGGTGACGCACGGTTTCTTTCCGCGCACCACCTTCGTGATCGACCGGCAGGGCAAGATCGTTTCCGTGTTTTCCTCGCAGGAAGATCATCTGACGCCCGACGCGCACGTGACGAAGTCGCTGGCGATCGTCGAGCAGTTGCAGGCCGGCAAGACGCCGTAAGCTTCCGGCTGTCCCGGCGAGTCGCCGCACCGCCGCCCGCCGCGCGGGCTTGCTTTCGCGCGTCCGCTCCGCGACGCTGACGGCATGTCAAGACATCCGCGTCAGCCTCCAGGGCCCGCGCGCAAGCCGCGCGGGCGCGCCACCCCGCCGCCGAAATCCGGTTCGAAGCGGCACGCAGCGTTCGTCGATCCGCATGCCGAGCGCGAGGCGCAGCGCTACGAACACCCGATCGCCAGCCGCGAGGCGATCCTCGCGCTGCTTGAGGAACAGGGCGGACCGCTCGACGCGGACACGATCGCCGAGGCGCTGGGCATCGGCGATGCCGGGGGCCGCGAGGCGCTGGACAAGCGGCTGCGCGCGATGCTGCGCGACGGCCAGTTGCTGCAGAACCGCCGCGGAGGATTCGCGCCGGCCGGCAAGCTCGACCTGATCGCCGGCAGCGTGATCGCCAACGCCGAGGGTTACGGCTTTCTGCGTCCCGATGACGGCGGCGACGACCTGTATCTGTCGCCCGCGCAGATGCGCCAGGTGCTGCACGGCGACCGCGCGCTGGCCTCGGTGGTCGGCGTCGACCGGCGCGGACGCCGGCAGGGCGCGATCCGCGAGGTATTGGAGCGCCGACCCGCGCGGCTGGTCGGGCGCGTGGTCGAAGAGCGCGGCGTCACCGTGGTGGATCCCGACGACCGCCGCCTGCATCAGGACGTGCTGATTCCTCCCGACGCGCGCAACGGCGCGCGCGCGGGCCAGATCGTGATCGCCGAGATCACCGAACCGCCCACGCCGCAGCGCGGACCGATCGGGCGGATCGTCGGCGTGCTGGGCGAGCGCCTGCAGCCGTCGCTGATCGTGGAAATGGCGATCGCCAGCCACGGCCTGCCGCACGAATGGCCGCTGGAGGTGACACGCGAGGCCGAAGCGGTCGAGCCGCGCGTGACGCGCGCCGAACTCGCGGACCGGACCGATCTGCGCGACGTGCCGCTGGTCACCATCGACGGCGCCGACTCGCGCGATTTCGATGACGCGGTGTACGCCGAACCCGCACGCGGCGGCGGCTTCAGGTTGATCGTTGCGATCGCCGACGTGTCGCATTACGTGCAACCGGAAACCGCGCTGGATGGCGAGGCCTGCCGGCGCGGCACCTCGGTGTACTTCCCGGGCTTCGTGGTGCCGATGCTGCCCGAAACCCTGTCCAACGGCATCTGTTCGCTGAACCCCGACGTCGACCGGCTGTGCATGGTTTGCGACATGCACGTGGACACCGACGGCGAAGTCACGCGCGCGAGGTTCTACCCCGCGGTGATGCGTTCGCACGCGCGGCTGACCTACGACCGGGTCTGGCAGGCGATCGGCGAACGCGATGCGGGGGTCCGGCGCGGCCTCGGCGCGCTGCTGCCGCATGTCGAGAACCTGCATGCGCTGTACAAGGTGTTCGCCGGCGCGCGCGCACGGCGCGGCACCATCGAGTTCGAGGGCAGCGAGGTGGAATACCGGCTCGACGGGCACGGTGACGTGGTGTCGCTGGGCGCGCGCGAGCGCAACGACGCGCACCGGCTGATCGAGGAATGCATGATCGCCGCCAACGTGCAGGCCGCGAAGTTTCTCGTGAAAAGGAAAATCCCGGCACCGTTCCGGGTGCACGCGCCGCCGCCGGCGGACAAGTACGAGGACCTGCTCGAGTTCCTGCGCGAATACAAGCTGAGGCTGCCCCCGCTCGCCGAGGTGAGGCCGCGCGATTTCGCGGCACTGCTGAAACGCGTCGCGGACCGCGCCGACGCCGAATTGTTCCGGAGCGTGCTGCTGCGGGCGCAGAGCCTTGCCAGCTACCAGCCGGGCAATCACGGACATTTCGGCCTGGCCCTGGAAGCCTATGCGCATTTCACCTCGCCGATCCGGCGTTATCCCGACCTGCTGGTGCACCGGGCGATCCGCTATGCGCTGGCGGGCGGCAAGCCCGCCGCGTACCTGTACACCGAGAGCAAAATGGCGGCGCTGGCCGCGCACTGCTCGCGCACCGAGCGCCGCGCCGAGGACGCCGAGCGCGACGTGGACGAGCGTTACAAGTGTGCGTGGATGGAGCAGCACGTCGGCAGCGTGTTCGGCGGCATCGTCACCGGCGTGACCTCGTTCGGGCTGTTCGTCGAATTGACCGATTCGAAAGTGTCGGGCCTGGTTCACATCTCGCAACTGCCCAACGATTACTACCACTTCGATGTGCGCCGCCACGAACTGCGCGGTGAACGCACGCGCGCGGTGTACCGTCTGGGCGACACGCTGCGGGTGCAGGTGCTGCGCGCGAGCATGGAGGACCGCAAGATCGATTTCCGGCTGGTATCGGACAGGGAAGACAGCTTTCCCCGCCCGCAGGGCAAGCTGCCGAAGACGCGAGGCGAACGGCGAGCACGATGACTATCATCGTCGTTCCGGATCCTGCCCTCGCGCGGGCAGCCCCGGAATGACGAAAATGGAACATCCGGGCCGAGTTGTCGGGCATGCGAACAACATCATCATGAGCGAGACCTGGATCGTCGGCATCAACCCCGTGGAAGGTGCGCTGGCCAACGACCCCGCGCGCGTGCGTGAACTGCTGGTCGAGCAGGGCGCACACAATCCGCGCATCGCGGCCCTGATCGACGAGGCGAAGCGGCTGGGCGTGAGCGTGCACGCGCGTCCGCGCGCGATGCTGGACAAGATTGCGGGACAGGCGCGGCATCAGGGCATCGCGGTGCGGTACGAAGTGCCGGCACCGAAATCCGAACACGATCTGGCCTCGATGATCGAAACGGCAGGCGCGAATGCGCTGCTGCTGGTGCTGGACGGCGTCACCGATCCGCACAACCTTGGCGCGTGCCTGCGCAGCGCGGCGGCGGCCGGCGCGAGCGCGGTGATCGTGCCCAGGGATCGCGCGGTCGGCGTCACGCCGGTGGTGCGGCGCGCGTCGGCGGGTGCGGCGGATCGCATTCCGCTGGTCGTGGTCACCAATCTCGCGCGCAGCCTGCGTTCACTGAAAGACGCCGGCGTGTGGCTGACCGGGCTGGCCGGCGATGCGGAACAGTCGCTGTACGCGATCGACCTGAAAGGACCTGCCGCGCTGGTACTGGGCGGCGAGGGCGAAGGCATGCGCCGGCTGACGCGCGAAGCGTGCGATCATCTGGCACGCATCCCGATGCCGGGCGCCGGTCCGGAACGAAGCGTGGAAAGCCTCAATGTTTCGGTCGCGGCCGGGATCGCGCTGTTCGAGGCCGTGCGTCAACGCGAGAACGTGACATGACCATCACCATCCATTGGCCGACCATCGTCGGCCTGCTCGGCACGTTGCTGGTGCTGCTGGCGTTCTTCCTGCTGCAGGCGCGCAGGCTGCACGGCAACGGCCCGATCTATCAATTGATGAACGCGATCGGCGCGGCGGCGATCATCGTGTCGCTGTGCTACGAGTTCAACCTCGCCTCGATGCTGCTGGAAATCGCGTGGCTGTTGATCAGCGTTTACGGACTCGTTCTCGGATTGCGCCGCGGGACGTGAACCGGTTCAACGCTTGCTGCGCGCCGTCTTTTCCGCTTTTGCACGTTTCGCCTTGCGGGCGGCATCGCGGTGCTGTTCGCGGAACGCCGAGTCGTACGCGGCGATTTCCTTGCGCAGGGTCTTCGAGGCGTTCGGCAGCCTGCCCTCGTCGATCGCCTTCTCCATGCGTTTCATCAGATCCCAGTCGTGGTAGTCGCGATAGGGTTTCAGATCCAGGTCCTTCGGCACCTTCTTCAGGCGTTCGTCGCCGATGCTTTTCACGTACTTCTGCATGAAGCTGTCATAGGCACGCCACGAGATGCGCTCGGCGCGCACCGCGGCCTCCTCGGCGCGGGTCGCGATCTGGTGCGCGTGCAGGTAGTGCAGGTCCAGCTGGTCGATCAGGGTTTTCTCGACTTCCTCGTGCATGATCAGAAACCGGTCCACCTCGATGGTGCGCCCGCGCCACTTGAAGCTGCGCGGCAGGTGGCGGTCGATGTAGATGGTCTTGCCGTCCATGCTGTAGCCCGCGAGATAAGGAATGTCGTGGCTGCGGTCGAGTTTCTTCACCCGCCGCAGGATCGCGTCCAGCGCGCGATCCAGCATCAGGCTGGAGACGAACCAGTTCGGCGTGTGCAGTTTTTCGTGCGGCGCATCGGGGTGGCAGGCGCGGTCGAAGTGCATGACGGCATCTCCATGACAGGTTGTCGAAAAGTGCTGCCACCGGATCGGGTCCGGGGCGGGCCCGGCACTCGACTCGCGCCGTCCCCGGCGCTCGTGCGCGGAAGGCAGGCCGGCCTCAGTGCGCGTCGCCCGCGGTGATGGCCTGTTCCAGCTGGTCCGCGAGCGGACCGATTTCGCCGATCATCCGGTCAAGCTCCGCCTCGTCGAGCAGCGCATAGCGGCAGTTCTCGCACAGGTGCAGGTAGGGCGTGCCGTCCAGATCGCTGATGGCGAGATAGCCGGTGCGCTGTTCCCAGTTGAAGCGCAGGCAGCGCCCGGCGTCGCGGCCCTCGAACGGGGCGATCGGCGAGGAAATGCGCAGGAAACGATGGCCGTGCTCGTCTTCCAGTTCGGTCAGGTACATGCCCTGCAACCTGCGATTGCCCAGCGGCAGGTCGAAACTCACCAGATACGGCTCGCTGGTGGTCAGGGCGTACTTGCCGCTCAGGTGCGAACGCACTTCTTCGAAATTGCGCATGGCCGGTTTCCGCGGAATCGTTTCGATCCATGTTAGCGGCAAACCGGGCGGCCGGCGTGCGGGTATGCTTGCGCCTTTCATCCATCCGCACCGCCGTGGACCCACGCTACCGGCGCATCTACGCGGCCGTCGCCGCGATACCTCCGGGCCGTGTCGCCAGCTACGGCGAGATCGCCGCGCGTGCGGGCATGCCGGGACGCGCCCGGCTGGTCGGCCGCGCGCTGGCCGAAACGCCCGATGACCTGGATCTGCCGTGGCACCGAGTGCTGCACGCCGACGGCAGCATCGCGCTGCCCAGGGGCAGCCGCGGGTTCCGGGAACAGTGCCGGCGCCTGCGTCGCGAAGGCGTCGAAGTGCGCAACGGACGTGTCCGGCTGGCGCGCTTCGGGCTGCGCCACGACCTCGACCGTGAGTTGTGGCACCTCGGTTGAACGGCGCGACGCTTGACGCTCGCGGTGGTCGCCGTTGTAATACGCCGTTCGTGACCGCGTCTTCCGCGCAATGCGGATCGAAATCACCGGCACGGTCCGTCCAGCCGCGAACAGGTCTGGCCAGGTAGCTCAGTTGGTAGAGCAGGGGACTGAAAATCCCCGTGTCGGCGGTTCGATTCCGTCCCTGGCCACCATCCCTTTCGTCTTGCGAATCGCCGCTTCCGCATTGCGGCGTCTCCGGCGGGAATCGAACCGTTGCGGTTCGATGACTCGCGCCCTCCGTG
>JAJPHQ010000014.1 GCA_021325195.1 Gammaproteobacteria bacterium
AGTCCGGCACATGTCCGGACTCGCTCCCGACGGATCAATCGCTTGCAGCGCCTGATCCGCGGCAGGCCATCCATGGCCTGCGCTAGCAGGGTGTTTTTCAACACCCTGCTAGGGCCGATCGGTACCGGCAAGCCCGTCATCCGGGCGGCCGGGATCGGCATTTTCCTACACATCTCCACGGAAACAGCCGCTGTTGGAACCGCACCGCTTCGATGAGCATGGCCATGGCGGGTCGAAGGGAGGTGGAACATGGAAACCGGGGATGCGCGGCTTCGTCGTCTTCACTGGCCGACCGGCTCGTGGTGCCTGCGCGCGTCGAGCGGGTTGGCATTGCTTGTGTTCGCCACCGGCTTGCATGCCGGGCCGGTCTACAAATGTCTTGATGCACACGGTGCCGTTGCATTCCAGGACACGCCGTGCGCCGCGCGTTCGGCGCAGGCGAAACTCGATGTCACGGGCCAGCCATTGATCGATCCGGATGCGCCTTCGGCCGTTTCGCTGGCCCGCAAGGGGCGGACGACTGCCGCGCGTTCGCGTGCGAGCGGCGGACGTGCCTCCGCTGCGCGGACGAAATCGGCAAAACCCGTGATGTCGTGGGAATGCCGCGCGGCCGACGGCGAGGTGTTCTACCGGCACACGCGTTGTCCGTCCTCGCTGCCGGGCGACGGCGTGGCACGCTGGGCCGACGGCAACGGGGTTTCCGGCGCACGCTCGCGGCGCGGACGCGGCGCCTGGGCTCCGGTGCCGGTCCGCGGTACCAGGATCACGCGCGAGCAAGCCTGCCGGCGCATCAACGCAACGGCGACGGCTGGCCGGGACGGGCACGAGCGCGACGAGAAAGTGTCGGCCTACGATCATTCGATGGGCCGCGATCCCTGCCGCGGCTATTGATTCTGCCGATCCTCGGGGCTCATCCGTGCGCCCGCTGCGGCGCGGTCCGTTTCCGGGCGGGCCTGAGCGGCGCGACTTTCGGGAATCCGGTCGGCGGCGCGGCGCGGAAGCGTGCGGCCTCGTCCAGCAGCCATTCGCGGAAGGCGCGGAATCCGGCGTGCTTGAGCGAACGCTCCGGGTACACGAGGTAATGCGCACGCTCCGCCTTCATCAGTTGCGGAAACAGCGCGACCAGCACGCCGGCCTCGATCAGCGGCCGCACCATGGTCGTGCGCCCCAGCGCGACGCCCAGACCTTCCACCGCCGCGCGCTGGCGTGATTCGGAATCGCTGAACGAGGCGGCGTACCGCTTCGGCGGCTTGCCGCCGTAGGTCGCGAACCATTCCGGCCACGGATCCTCGGGACACAGCAGCGGCAGGCTGCCGAGTTCCTCCAGTTTCGGGTGTTTGCGCCCGGCCAGCAGCGAGGGACTCGCCACCGGCGTCAGCCATTCCTCCAGCAGCGGCTCGACCACCAGTCCCGGCCACTTGCCGGCGCCGTAGCGCAGTGCGGCGTCGTGACGGCCGTCGGCGAAATCCACCAGCTCGATCGAGGAATCGAGGTTCAACTCGATTTCCGGATGCTGCGCGACGAAGCGCGGCAGCCGGGGCAGCAGCCAGCTCGAGGTCATCGACGGCATCGCCGACAGCGACAGCGCGTTGTCGCAGCGCGTGCACAGCGGCTTCAACGCTTCCTCGATCGCTTCCAGGTGCGGGGCGACGTTGTCGAGCAGGCGCTGCCCCTCGGCGGTGAGCTTCAATCCGCGCGGCCCGCGCACGAACAGCGCGCAATCGACCCGTGCCTCGAGCAGCCGGATCTGGTGGCTCAGTGCGCTGACGGTGAGGTGCATCTGCTCAGCGGCGCGGGTCAGGTTGCCGGTCCGGGCGGCCGCGACGAAGGTCAGCAGCGGGTTCAGCGGGGTGCGTGCCATGTTCGAAATTTCTCAATGCCAGCTTGAAAATTCATCGCTACCGCGGGTGGCGGATGGCACGTATTTTTGCGCCTCACAGGGTTCCAATGCAACCCTGATCGAGGTGGCCCATGTTGAGAGAATTGGCAAAACTGTCGGGCGGCATGCTGTTCCTGGGCGGGCACGTGGCCGATCCGGAAACCGCGCGGCTGCTGGCGCGCGACGATGCGCCGCCGGTGCGGACGCCGCGCCGCGGACGGCGGCTGCGCCACGGCGGCGCGCGCAGCGGTTACGATTGGCGCAGCCCGGTGGAACTGCTGGGGCTGGCCGCGATCTGGGGCGGTTCGTTCCTGTTCCTGCGCATCGCGACGCCGCACTTCGGGCCGGCGCCGCTGGTCGATCTGCGGCTCGCGCTGGGCGCACTGGTGCTGACACCGTTCCTGTGGCGCGAGCGCGCCCGGTTTCCGTGGTCGCGCTGGCCGCAACTCGCGGCGATCGGGCTGATCAACACGCTGATCCCGTTCCTGCTGTTCGCGTGGAGCGCGGAACGCGCGCCGGCCGGCGTCAGCGCGATCGTCAACAGCATGGCGGTGCCGTTCGCGGCGCTGGCGGCGTTCGCCCTGTTCGGCGAACGGATCGGCGGCCGGCGCCTCGCGGGATTGCTGGGTGGCCTGGTCGGCGTCGCGGTGCTGGCCAGCGGCGACCTCGCCGGCGCCAGCCTTGGTCCCGCGGTGGCGGCGGGCGCGCTGGCGGCATTGTTCTATGGCGTTTCCGCGAACGTGGTGAAGCGTTACCTCGCCGATCTGCCGCCGATCGCGGTGGCGGCGGCGACGCTGGGCAGCGGTGCGGTGCTGCTGGCACCGTTCGCGGCGTGGACCTGGCCGTCGGCGCCGATTCCGCTGCAGGCATGGCTTTGCGTGATCGCGATCGGAATCGTGTGCACCGGCATTGCCTATGGCGTGTATTTCCGGTTGATCCAGCGGGTGGGTGCACCGCGCGCCACGATGGTGACCTATCTGGTGCCGGTGTTCGGCGTGTTGTGGGCATGGCTGGCGCTGGGCGAAGCCTTGACGCTCGGCATGGCCGCGGGCGGTGCGCTGATCCTGGGCGGCCTGTTGCTGGCCCAGTCGCAGCGCCGCGAACGCACCGTGCGGCGTCTCGAAGTGGTGCGGGTCTCCGCACAGCCGTGTGTGGATTGCCGCGGTTGAGGGACGATGCCGATGGTCGCACGGGCTCGTGGGAGGCACGGCGAATGCAACCCCGTTCCCCGTTCGCTGCCGGGTATGCGGGCAGGGCGGGCTCGCTGCGCCGGCCCGTGCTTTTGCCAACGGGCCGGTGGCGAGTGACGATCGCAACGACGTTCCACCGACACGCGGAACCGGATTCGCCGGGGAACCCGAGCGCTGGCGCGGACCGGACCGGGCCTGTCGCCCGGGCCGTGCCGCAGGATGGTTATACTGCGGGACATGACACCGCGCTTCCGCCGCATCACGATTCCGTTGCTGGTCGGCCCGGTGGTCATCGCGTTCGCGCTGTTGCCGGCCTGCTCGCAGACACCTTCATCGACGCCGGCGCAGAACGCCGCGGCGCAACACGCCGAAAACCAAGCGCAGGCCGCGCAGAAATTGAAGCTGTATCAGGCCATGCTGGCCGAGCACAACGACGAGCTGGCCGCCCCGATCGGACAGGAGATCGTCGGCCAGTTCCCCGGCACGCCCGCGGCGGCCGAGGTGCGCAAGACGCTGTCCGATGTGGAGGCCCGCGCCAAGGCCAAGGCCGAACACGACCGCCTCGCGAACCTGTGGCTGTACCAGACCGCCAACGTCGAAGGCCTGCAGCACACCGCCAGCATCTATTCCAGCGAGCCGTCCGGCGCCGAGCGCGTGCAACTGGTGCTGCGCCGGCACGTGAAGTGGGGGCAGAGCGTGTATCTGTTCGGCAGCGGGCACGGCTTCGTGTGCAAGGGCGAGTGCGCCGTCCCGATGCGCTTCGACGGCAAGCGCGAAATCTGGAAGGCCTACCTGCCCAAGACCGGCGAGCCCGCGATGTTCATCGAGAACGACAGGAAGTTCATCGCCGCGCTGGAAAAGGCCAGGGTCATCGAGATGGACGTGACCACCCGCGACCATGGCAGGGAAACGCTCAGGTTCGAGGTCGGCGGCTACGATCCCGCGAAATTCCTGCCGCTGCCGAAGCAGTGACGTCTGCGCCGGCGTGAAGGCCGACCCGAAAGCGGCCCGTTGAAACCCCGGAATGGCGCGCGCATGATGCGCGCAGGGCAACGGCGGGCGCGGGATCGCGTCAGGGGGCGGGGCATGGACGAAAAGATCTGCGTCTTCGAGGACGTGTTCAACGAGACATCCGCGCGCGCGCAGGCCGAGCACGAGAAGACCGGCGCGTTCGGGATGCTGGCCCGGATGAAGTTGTGGGACCGGCCGAAGGAGGCCGAGATCACGCTGGCCGGCACCGAGAAGCGCTACCAGCCGTTCTGGATGGCCAAGGCCACGCGGCGCACGCTGTACACCCGCCGCGGCACGTATCACGTCAGGGTCGAACATCCGCACGTCACCGCGGTGGAACTGCTGGGGCGGAAACTCGCGGTGGATGCGCGGCGCGAGTTGCAGCTCGCCGCGGTCGAGGACTGCGAAAGCGTCACCGCGCTGGCGCACTACGTCGATGCGCTGGGACACGACACGCCGGAAAAGACCCTGGTCGAATACGCCGGCCGCTACGCCTTCCACGAGATTGCCGACAGCAGCGAGCCGCATTTCATCGTGCCCACGGTCACCGCGGCCTCGGTGCTGCAGCAGGTGAAGGCGCGGCTGTCCGCGCCGGTCGAAGCCGACGCGATCGCCAGCGACGAGATCGACATTCAATCGCTCACGCTGTTCTACCGTCCCGTGTATGCCTTCCAGTTCGCGTGGAAGGACAAGACCGGCGTGATCGAGATCGACGGCCTGTCGGGCCGCGTCAACAGGGAAGGCAGCATGCTGGGCGACGCGGTGCGCCGGCTCGGCAACCGCGACGCGCTGTTCGATCTCGGCGCCGATTTCGCCGGGCTGGTGGTGCCGGGCGGCACCATCGTGGTCAAGCTGATCGACCGGCTCTCGAAAAAGCTGCCCGGCTGAACGAACCCGGGACGCGCGGCGGCGGGGGGCTGGCCGCCGCGCCCGCATGCTGATAGTTTCGGCACACCTGCTGCAGACTTTCAGCATGTCCAATGCTGATTTTCGGCATGCAGGTTGTGGATTTCGGCTCTCAGCAGATCGCCGTGCAGGGGGCGCCGGCGGTCTCCACAACAACCGGGGAGAACCCATGAATCGCAAGATGAATCGCTTGGCGTTGGCTGTGCGTGTGGGTATCGCTGCGGGTCTGGTCACGGTCGCCGGCCTGGCCCAGGCTCAGCAGGTGCCGCCGGAAAACCAGACCCCGGCCAAGGGTCAGCCGAAAACGCTGCAGACCGTGATCGTCACCGGCTCCCTGATCCGCCGCGTCGATCTCGAGACTTCCAGCCCCGTGACCACGGTCAGCCGCGCGACCATCTCCAATTCGGGCAAGCCGACCCTCGGCGATCTCCTGCAGCAGTTGCCCAGCATCGCCGGCAACGCGACCAACCCGGCCAACAACAGCAACGGCGGCGGCGTCGCCACGCCGTTGACGGAAGGCGGCGACGGCGCTTCGCGCATTTCGCTGCGCGGCCTGGGCACCGGCCGCACGCTGGTGCTGATCGACGGCCAGCGCATGCTCAATGCAGACGTCAACCTGATCCCGCAGAACATGATCCAGCGGGTCGACGTGCTGGCCGAAGGCGCCTCGACCACCTACGGTTCCGACGCCGTGGGCGGCGTGGTCAATTTCATCCTGCGCAACGACTTCAAGGGCGCGGAGGTCAGCATCAACAACGGCATCTCCGGCCACGGCGACGGCCAGCGCCGCGGCTTCAGCATCACGATGGGCAACAGCGGCGACAAGTACAGCCTCGTGGGCGGCCTCGATTTCAACCGCTACGATGCGGTGCCCGACAGCCGCCGCGATTTCTCCGCGCACCAGTTGTACCTTTCCAGCGGCCAGGTGATCGTGGCCGGCTCGAGTTCCATTCCCACGGGCAGGATGCAAGTGCCCCCGGCGCTCACGAATTACTTCAATTGCTCGTCGGGCAGGGTCACGCTGGCAAGCGGCAACGGAACCAGCCTGAGCGATTACCGCTGTTTCCAGCCGGGCGTCGATTCGTTCAACTATGCCGCCTACGACTACATCCAGGTCAGGCAGCAGCGCACCAACGGCTTCCTGCTGGGCAGCTACAACCTGACCGACAACCTCACCGCGTTCGTGGACGCGTTCTACAACCATACGGAATCGGCGGGGCAGGATGCGCCTCCGCCCGTGGGTACCGGCGACGGTCTGGTCATTCCGGCCAGCGCGCCGTTCAATCCGTTCGGGGTGACGTTCAGTCCCAACCCCATTCCCGGCGTACCGAACAGCGGTTATGTTTTCCAGACCCGCCTCACCGGCGTCGGCACCCGGCTGCATCCCTACACCACCAGCACCGGCCAGGTGATCGGCGGCTTGCGCGGCAGTTTCGGCCAGAACAACTGGAACTGGAACCTGACCTTCGACTACGGCCACACGGCGCGCACCCAGCGCGACGAGAACGAGCTCTCGATTCCCGCGCTGCAGGCGGCCATCGACAACGGCGCCAACATCTTCGACCAGGCCAACCAGGGCGCGGCGCTGAGCGCGGGCGCGGTGACGGCCACCTATTCCAAGTACGAGATCATGCGGCAGGTCCAGTTCGGCGCCAACGGCGATCTGTGGACCTTGCCGGCGGGTGCCATGCAACTGGCGGTCGGCGCGCTGTACCGCAAGCAGAGCATGAATTACACCGTGGACCCCTTCGCGCTGCTGGATCCGCTGACCGCCACCTGCGGCATCCTGCAGGAAGCCTGCGGCTCGCCGGGCCGCGGCAGCGACAACGTGAAGGAAGCCTACGCCGAAACCCTGATCCCGCTGTTGAAGGACGTGCCCGGCGTGTACTCGTTGAACGTCGATCTGGGCGTCCGCTATTCCGACTACAACACCGCCGGCTCCACCACCAACGGCAAGTTCGCGATCGAATGGCGCCCGATCCAGGACCTGCTGGTGCGCGGCACCATCTCGCAGGTGTTCCGGGCGCCCGACCTCGATCAACTCTTCGACGGACGCTCGCTGGTGCAGCCGACCCTGAACGATCCCTGCGCGCACCTCACGGCGGCGGAACTGGCGCAGCATGCCGCCGCCTGCCAGTTCGTGCCTCCGAACTGGCCCGGCAACAGCGTCGCGCAAGTCAACACCTACTACTCGGGATCGCGGGTGGTGGGCGAGAACCTGAAGCCCGAGCACGGCAAGTCCATCGACTTCGGACTGGTGTATGACCCGAGCTGGGCGCCCGGCCTCAACACCAGCTTGGATTTCTGGCACATCTACCTGTACGACACGCTGGTGCCGATCTCGGGCATCACCGTGGTCAACGCCTGCTTCAACAACAACGCCAGCCCGTTCTGCGACTTCATCCACCGCTACGACAACACCACCCAGCAACCCGGCCAGATCTTCTACATCGACACGCCGGTGGTGAACCTGGGCAGCCTCAGCACCAGCGGCGTCGATTTCACGTTCAACTACGCCATCCCGCACTTCAACCTGGGCGGCGTGGATCCGGGCGATTTCAAGGCCGGGCTCGCGACGTCTTACATAGCGACCTTCAAGAACAACGCCACGCCGGGTCAGCCGGGGGCGCAGACCATCGAATACGCCGGCACGCTCAACCCGCAGTTCGGCAACATCTCGCGCTGGCGGGCCACGCTCACGCTCAACTGGACGCGCGGCAACTGGGATGCCCAGTGGCGGACGCGTTACATCAATCCGGTGACCGCGCTCAACGCCGATGCCGCCACCAACGCCAGCCTGCCGATGGCTTCCGTCACGTATCACGACTTCCAGATCGGCTATGCGGTACCGGCCATCCACACCCGCTTCGACGTCGGCGTGGACAACCTCAGCAACCGGCTGCCGCCGCTCTACTATCAGAACGGCCAGGGCAACACGGACTCCGCGACCTACGACATGATGGGCCGCTATTACTGGGCGCGTGCAACGATGAAGTTCTGACGCCAGCGTCCGGCAAAACCCGGAAACCGCGACTGGCAGGGTGTTTTTCAACACCCTGCCAGCGCAGGCCATGGATGGCCTGCCGCGGATCGGGCGCTGCAAGCGCTTGATCCGTCGGGAGCGAGTCCGGACATGTGCCGGACTCGCGACATCGAGACTGCATCCGCAGGAGCGGATGCGAACAGCGAAGCTGGCCCGCAGGGCGAGCGCCATGGATGGCGCGAGTCAAGTGCACGAAAGCACTTTCTCAACAACCTGCGAGGGCAAAAGGGCCGCGCATGCGCGGCCCTTTTGTTCGATCATTCCGGATTCCGGGAGGCAGCGATCGAGACCGCATGTCACGTTCGATCACCGATCTGGCCGCTGCGATGGCCGCCGCGTGGAGTGCCGGCAAGCCGGAGCAGGTCATCGCGCTCGCCGGGCAGGCCCCCGCGGCCGCAGCGGAAGACGAGGGCGTCCTGGCATGGCTGGGGCTGGCCCAGCAGGTCACCGCCCGGCACGCCCAGGCCGCGGCCACGTTCCGCAGGCTCACGCGCATGCGCCCGCAGGTTTCCGCGTACTGGAACAACCTGGGTGTGGCCTGCCGGCTGTCGGGCGACACGGCGGCATCGGAACGGGCGCTGCTGAAAGCCGGGGAGCTGGCGCCCGACGATGCCGAAGTGCACTACAACCTCGGGCTGCTCTACCTGCAACTAAGGCACTGGCCGCGGGCGCGCGAGGCGTTGCTGGACGCGGTGCGGCTGTCGCCGCGATTCATCGATGCACGCCTGCAGGCCGCCTACGCCTGCCACGTCTGCGGCGACAACGGCGGCGAGGAGGCGATGCTGGAAGGCGCCGCCGGCTGGCCTCCGCAGCCGGCCGGGCAGGCCCTGATCCTGGCGGCGATGCTGTCCACGCTGGGCCGGCCGGACGCCGCGCTGCGCACGCTGGCGCAGGCGCGTTTGCCCGAAGGCGCTGCCGCCGAACCGATGCGTCTGCGCATCATCGCGGAACGCGTCGCGTTGTACGAGCGCAGCAATCAGGTCGAGCGGGCGCGGCGCGAATTGCAGCAACTGCCGGTGGGCACGCTGGAGGCATTGCCCCCCGACGCGGATCAGGCCCGCAGCGACGGCCTGCGCGCGCATGCCGTGCTGGCGATGCGGGCGCGGCAATACGCCGATGCGGCGGCGCTGTACCGGCGCGTGCTGGATCTCGCCGCCGATGACGAGAGCCGGGCGAACGCCGCCTTCGGGCTGGCCTCGGCACTCGACCGGCAAGGGCAGTATCACGACGCGTGGCAAGCCGCACAGATCGCCCATGCGGCACAACTCGGGATCGCGCGGACCATCGTCCCCGAACTGCTGGCGCCCGACAGCCAGCCGTTGCCGATGGCGGACCGGATTGTCGGGCAACACGCCCATGCGGCATGGCGCCCGCTGCCTTCGCCGAACGTCGACGAGAGTCCGGTTTTCGTGGTCGGTTTCCCCCGTTCCGGTACCACCCTGCTGGAACAGATGCTCGATGCCCATCCGGCTTTCCGCTCGATGGACGAGCGCGCGTACATCCACGATCTCGTCGAGCGGATGCAAGCCGTCGGCCAGCGTTATCCGGACGACCTCGCCGACCTGTCCCCGACCGACGCGGACCAGTTGCGTGCGGTGTATTGGCGCCTGGTGCGCCGCGTGCTGCCCGATCTCGGTCAGCACCGGCTGGTGGACAAGAACCCGCTGAACATGCTGTGCCTGCCGATGATCCTCAGGCTGTTTCCCCGGACGCGCATCATCCTGTGCCTGCGGCATCCCTGCGACGTGCTGCTGAGTTGCAGCATGCAGCCGTTCCGCTCGCCTGCTTTCATGGTGCTGTGCTCGTCGCCGGAACGCCTGGCCCGGGGTTACGCGCGGGTGTTCGAACAGTGGCAGCGGCACATCGAGGTATTCAAGCCGGATGTGCTGACGTGGCGCTACGAATCCGTGGTCACGGGATTCGAGGACCAGATCGTGCAGCTCGGGGATTATCTCGGGCTCGCGGACGCATCGCCGATGCTGCGATTCGCCGAACACGCACGCGGCAAGCGGTTCATCAGCACGCCCAGCTACGCCCAGGTCACCGAGCCGGTGCATCACCGGGCGGTCGGCCGCTGGGAGGCATACCGCGAACGGTTCGAGCCGGTGCTGCCGATCCTGCGTCCGTGGATCGAACGTTTCGGTTACGCGGTTTGATCGAACGGGCGCCGTCGCGCTCGCGTGGACACCGCGCAGGCCGGGCATTCCGGCGAATCGAGCCGGTCGGCGGTCGCGTTCAGCTTGTGGCCGGCTGTCATCGGGACGGCGTTCATGTTCATGGTGGCAGATTGCCAAGGTCGTTCACGGTCAACCAGGAGGCGCGACATGACCATGCATGTTTCCGGCAGCCGGATCCGCTTTCGCAAATGGACGGTCTGGCTGGGCGCAGCCCTGCTCGGCGCCACCGGCTTCGCTGCCGCCGGCACCGCCGCGGCCGCGCAGCCCGATCTGGATTGCAAGCTGACGTTTTCCCTGCGGGGCTGGTCAGCCATTTACGAGCATGCCGACGGTGTCGGCAGGGTGACCTGCGCCAACGGCGAATCGATGGCGGTGAACATCCGCGTGCGTGGCGGCGGCCTGACCGCCGGCAAGTGGCGCATCGACGACGGCAAGGGCAGGTTCACCGACGTTTACAGGATCAGCGACGTGCTGGGCAACTACGCGGCGGCATCCGCCAACGCGGGCCTCGTCAAGTCCGGCACCGCGCAGGTGCTGACCAAGGGCACGGTGTCGCTGGCGCTGGCGGGCAATGGTGAGGGCATCAATCTCGGCATCGCCGGGACCAAGTTCACCATCAGCCGCGCGGGTTCGGTGCACGCCGCGGAACACCACAAATAAGTCGCGGACCGTTCCGCACACGCGAGACGCGGCGCCTGGCGCCGCGTCTCGTCGTTTCTCCGGGTCCGCGCAGCGTCGCCCGCGCGCGGCTTCGCACACGGCCCCCCTGCACGCAGGCTCCTACGGAAGGGTCACCGGTGCGCGGTTGTCGTCGGACACGCGATCGACCAGCTCGTTGAACGGATCGATGCCGGCCTCGTACGGCTTGCCATCGACCGTCACCGTGATCGTGCTGTCGCCGTCGGCAACCGGCATCTTCGCGAGATACAGCGGCTTTTCATCCTGCTCCTCGCCGTCGGCCGCTTTGGCGAACACGCCGATCTCGATCGGGATATCGACTTTCGCGCGGGTTTCGCTGCCGTTGCCGTCGGCGTGGTACTTGGTCGCGTGCACGTGCATCGTGACTTCGTACTGGCCGTCCGGCAGTTTCTTCGCGGTGGCCGAAACCATCCGGTCGTCGAACAGGGTGATCTTGTCGAAGAAATCGGTGATCAGTCCCTGGTACTGCGGCCCGGCTTCCGCGCGGATGTCCGCGATCAGCTCGCGGGTATCGGTGTATGGCGGCTGCTGGAACTTCACCCTGTCCAGCCAGGTGCGCAACGCGGCGTTGACCTTGTCCTCGCCGATGTAGTCCTGCAAGGCATAGAAGATCACCGAGGCCTTGCGGTAGTGGATGTAAGGCTGGTTCTCGACCAGCGCCAGCGGTTCTTCCTCCACGCGCTCGCCGGCGCGGTCCGAGAGATAGCGGTCCAGCTCGTACTTCAGGAACTTGCGCATCTTGGTCGGGCCGTACAGGTGCTTCATCACCATCAGCGCCGAGTATTGCGCCAGCGATTCGTCCAGCATGGTCACGCCCTGCACCTGGGCGCCGATCGCCTGGTGCGCCCACCACTGGTGGCCGATCTCGTGCGCGGTCACGTAGGTGACATAGTCGATGTCGGAAGGCTTGCGCAGGTCGGCAATGAAGCCGATCGCCTCCGAGAACGGCACGGTATTGGCAAACGACTGCGCGAACGCCGAGTAGTCGGGGAACTCGAGGATCCGCAACTGCCGGAACTGGTACGGTCCGAAGCTTTTCGTGTAGTAGTCCAGCGACAGTTTCATCGCCTTGAACATCCGTGCGACGTTGTACGAATGCTGCGGGTCGTAATAGATCTCCAGGTTCACGTCGTGCCACCTTTCGCGCGCCACCCTGTAGCGCGCCGACTGGAACGAGAAGAAATCGAGGATCGGCGTGTCCTGCACGTAATGGAAATGGTGCCGATCGCCTTCGGTCCATGCCTTCTGCAGATAACCCGGCGCCAGCGCGATCTGGTCGGCGCTGGTGGAAAGCGTGGCCTCGAAGTGCACCCAGTCGGCGTCGCAGGCAATCAGGTTGTTTGCGTGCGCCGCGGCATCGTCGCGCTTGGGCAGGCGCTGTGCCGGACCCAGCCCGTACTTGTGGCGATCGTTGTTGTCGGTGAGCTGGCGGTTTTCGTCGTAGCAGAAATGCGGAAACGCGAAGCTGTTGACGAAGGTGCCGTTGTGGACGATCTGCTCGCCGGCGGGTTCGTTCGCAAAACCGCGGTACGCGACGTGTCCACGGAAACCGAAGTCCATCGACGCGCCGGGTTGCAGCGGCGCCGCCAGCTTGTAGAGATAAAAACCCTGTTTCGGATCGGCCAGCGCGACCGAGTGCGCGGGGAAATCCAGATCGACCTTGTAGTCGCGTGTTTCGGGCGCAGGCAACTGCACCAGCAACTCGTCGATCGGCTGGTCGTGCTTGTTGACCAGCGTGTAATGACCGTCGACGTCGATGCGCCGCTGGTCCGGATACATCGCCAGGTTCACCCTGACATCGGTGATCCGCGGCTGGGCGAGCCCCGCGTACCTGCGATAGGCCTTTTCGTAGTCTGCCGCCAGGCGCCGTTGATCGTCGTGCGTCTGGTAGCGATACAGGCCGTGGGTGTTGTGCCAGGCGAACACGCCGATCGCGACGAAACCGGTCAATGACGCCGCCAGCACGATCCGCGCCGGCATCCGGAAGCGCTGCAACGCCACGCGCGTGCGCGCGCGCCAGCCGCTGGTGGTGCCGCGCACCCAGTACAGCGCGGCCAGCACCAGCAGCGCGGCGCCCAGGCACAGCCAGTAGGCGCGGAACCACAGGGTGCCGGTCCAGAACGAACCGAAACCGTTCATGTCCGAATAGGGCGCGTCGGGCGCGCTGCCGTAGCGGTACAGGTGATCGTCGAAGTGCAGTTGCGCCAGCGCGATGGTCAGCACGATGTACGCCACCAGCAGTCCATAGCCGGCGAACTTGTTGTTGCTCCACACCTGCAGCACCACCGCGAGGATCGCGAACGGCAGGAAGGCCAGCAGGTCCAGCCCGGCGTATTGCAGGTACAGCAGCGGCTGCAGGTGGTGGTAGCCGCGGATCAGTTGATAGCCCATGCAGAACAGGGAACCCGCCGCCAGGAACAGCACGATCACGGCGACCAGGGCCGCGACCTTCGACAGCAGCGGAATCCAGTCCGGCGTCGGGAACGCGTCGATGACCTCGCTGACCCGGCCGTCGCGTTCGCGCCACACCAGCTCGCCCGCGTAGAAACCCAGCACGATCAGCAGCAGGAAGGTGTAGCTCTGGCTCATCGCCTGCGCCATCAGGTGCGTGACCGGCCACACGCCGGTGCCGTAGAGCTCGCCGCTGAAGGCGAGGCGGCCGCCCAGGTTGGCCAGCCCGAACGCCAGCAGCACCAGGAACGGCACGCCGCGCAGCACCGAACGGGTGTCGAACCAGGCGAGTTTGCGGAATTGCCGGAAGCGCGCGGCGAATCCGGTGCGCAGCGTCACCACCGGCAGCACGATCGCCGCGGCGCCGGCTGCGGCGGACGCATCCGGCGCGATCGCACGCCTGCGGCGGCGGAACAGCCGCAGGCCCTCGCGGTCGGGTTTGAACAGCACGAACGCGGCGGCCAGCAGGGCCGCGCCGATCGCGATCCACAGCACGCGATTGCCCAGCATCACGCCGGCGAGCTGCGGGACCAGCGTGTTGCGGTCCGACGGCGTCCAGTAGCGCGTCGCCAGATCGAGCGCGCCCAGCCCGAACGGATCGATGATCGCCCCGGCGGTCTGGTGCTCGATGTTGCCGTTGCCCAGCGTGACCAGCGCGATCTGCCACAGCACGAAGAACGCGATCACGCCGATGTAGGTGCCCAGCATCGAGCGCGTGGTCACCGCCAGCAGGAACAGCAGCGCGGCGACGAAGAACAGGTTGGGCAGCACCAGCGACACCAGCGCCCAGCCATAGGCGTGCCACGGCGTGGGTCCGAGACGCGCGGGATCCAGCCACGGCATCAGCGAACCCAGCCACATCCCGGCCGCGACCGCGGCCAGCACCAGCACGCTCACCAACCAGCCGGCCGCGAAGCGTCCGCCCAGGTACGCGCCGCGTGACACCGGCGTCGCGAACATCAGCTCCGCGGTGTTGGCGCCGAAATCGCGCAGCGCCGCGCCGGCCACGAACACCGTGATCAGGAACAGTCCCAGCACCGAGAAGATGCCCAGCATCTGCACCACCACGTACGGGGCATTGCGGTGGATGTTGCCGATACCGCCGCCGATGGTGATCGAGTCCGAGCACGCGGCCGCGAACGCCAGTGCGGCGAAACCCGTCGCGATCAGCCAGAACAGCGGGCTGCGCAGTTGCTGGCGCAGTTCGAAGCGGAAGATCTCGCCGAACATGTCACGCCGCCTTCGCGGTGGCGGCGTGGTGCAGCTGGCCGAAGTACACGTCCTCGAGGTCCGGCGGCACGCTCTCGAAACCGTCCTCGGGTTTCGCGTCGGCCAGCACGTGGATCACGGTGTTGCCGGCCGCGAGCCGGGTCGAGAGCACGTTCATCCGCTCGCGGTATTGCGGCAGCGCGGCCTTGTCGATCGTGCGTCGCCACACCCGGCCTTCCAGCGAGCGGATGGTTTCGCGCGGTTCGCCGGTGAGGCGCACCCGGCCTTCGGCGAGGATCGCCATCCGCGGGCACAGCTCGGTCACGTCCTCGACGATGTGGGTCGAAAGGATCACCACCACGCGCTCGCCGATTTCCGCGAGCAGGTTCAGAAACCGCTGGCGCTCCTCGGGGTCGAGCCCCGCGGTGGGCTCGTCCACGATCACCAGCCTGGGATCGCCGATCAGCGCCTGCGCGATCCCGAAGCGCTGGCGCATGCCGCCGGAGAACGTGCCCAGCCTGCGCCTGCGCACCTCGTGCAGGTTCACCTGTCTCAGCAGCGCATCGACCAGGTCGCGCCGCTCGCCGCGGCGGGTGACGCCCTTCAGCACCGCGAAGTGGTCCAGCATCGCCTCGGCGGTCACTTTCGGATACACGCCGAATTCCTGCGGCAGATAGCCGAGCACCCGCCGCGCCGCGGGCTTGTCGGCCAGCACGTCCAGATCGTCGAGCCGGATGCTGCCTGCATCCGGGTCCTGCAGCGTCGCGATCGTCCGCATCAGCGTGGACTTGCCGGCGCCGTTGGGACCCAGCAGGCCGAACATCCCGTTCGGGATGTCCAGTGACACCGACTGCAGGGCGCGCACGCCGTTCGGATAGGTCTTGGACAGCTCGCGGATGGTCAGCATCGGTGGATTCCCGGCATGGGTTGGCAGGTGCCGGGGGCAGTCTGCCCACCGGTTCCAGACCTGTCCATTGGCCGAAGGTCATCGTGACTTTCGGCCGGGGCATGACGTGACCGCGCAAATGCGCGAAACTGGGCGCCTTGCGCATTGCATTCGGGAGCCGGGCATGGCGGAGACACGCGAAGCGAAGGTGCCGGACATCGGCGATTTTCACGACGTGCCGGTGATCGAGGTGCTGGTGAAACCGGGTGAACGCGTGGCCCGGGACCAGGGTCTGGTCACGCTGGAGTCGGACAAGGCCACGATGGAAGTGCCGGCGCCGTTCGCGGGCATCGTGCGCGAGGTCAAGGTCAAGGTCGGCGACAACGTGTCGGAAGGCAGCGTGATCGCGATTGTTGAAGCGGATGCAGCTGCAGAGACTGCGACACCAGCGAAACCGCGAGCTGCGTCGGCAGAAACACCCCCCTCTCCCACCGGGAGAGGGGCTGGGGGTGAGGGTCCGGAACCTGCGCAAACTGCCAAGGCAGAATCAGCACCACGCGAGATCGAACCCTCACCCGGCGCTGCGCGCCACCACGGAGCTCTTGGCCAGGGAAGGCAGACTTCCCCGGAGGGAGAGGGAAAAGCCGAGCGCCACGCGCCACCGATTCCGTTCGACGCCGACTCCATCATGCCCGCCAAGGTGCCTTACGCGAGCCCCGCGGTGCGCGCGTTCGCGCGCGAACTGGGCGTGGATCTGTCGCACGTCACCGGCAGCGCACGCGGCGGACGGATCACGAAGGAAGACGTGCAGGGCTTCGTCAAGGGCGTGATGTCCGGCGCGCGCGGACCCTCGCCCCAAACCCCTCTCCCAGGGGGAGAGGGGCTTCGGTTGCTGCCGTGGCCGCAGATCGATTTCACGAAGTTCGGCGGGATCGAAACCCGGCCACTGTCGCGGATCAAGAAACTTTCTGGCGCCAACCTCGCGCGCAACTGGGCGATGATCCCGCACGTCACCCAGTTCGAAGACGCCGACATCACCGAGCTCGAGGCATTGCGCGTGGCGCTCAACAGGGAGCACGAGAAGGAAGGCATCAAGGTCACGCTGCTGGCTTTCCTGATCAAGGCCTGCGTCGCCGCCTTGCAGAAATATCCCGACCTCAACGCCTCGCTGGATGTGACGGGCGAGAATCTGTTGCTGAAGAAGTATTTCCACGTCGGTTTCGCCGCCGACACGCCCAACGGCCTGGTGGTGCCGGTGGTCCGCGACGCGGACCGCAAGGGCGTGCTGGAGATCGCGCAGGAGACCGCGGCGCTGGCGAAGAAGGCGCGTGAAGGGAAGCTGACGCCGTCCGAAATGCAGGGCGGCTGTTTCTCGATCTCCTCGCTGGGCGGGATCGGCGGCACCGCGTTCACGCCGATCGTCAACGCACCCGAGGTCGCGATCCTGGGTGTGTCGAAGTCGTCCATCAAGCCGGTGTGGAACGGCAGGGAATTCGCGCCGCGCCTGATCCTGCCGCTGTCGCTCAGCTACGACCATCGCGTGATCGACGGCGCCGCCGCCGCGCGCTTCGCCACGTTCCTCGCGCAACTGCTCGCCGACATGCGGCGCGCGCTGCTGTGAGGGGAGGCGACGCGAATGGCAAACACGATCGAACTCAAGGTGCCCGACATCGGTGATTTCCACGACGTGCCGGTCATCGAGGTGATGATCAAGCCGGGCGACCGCGTGGCGAAGGACCAGAGCCTGGTCACGCTGGAATCGGACAAGGCCACCATGGAAGTGCCGGCCTCCGCCGCGGGCGTGGTCAGGGAAGTGCGCGTGAAAATCGGCGACACGGTCGGACGGGGTTCGGTGATTGCGATCGTCGAAGCCGAAGATGCCGCAGCAGCTCCCCCTCCCTCCGGGGGCGAGGGTGCGGGATCATCGCAAGCAGCCGCCCGTGGCGCTGCTTCCGATCGGCCTTCTGCCTCGGCCGCTGGCGCGGCTTCGACCTCGCCCGCCCGACCGATTGCCCGCGGCGAGCCTGTCCAGGCAAGCCCGGCAATTTCGGCTGCGCAAGGGGGCGGACACCCTGTCCCGGGGGGAGAGGGTGAAAGCACGGCACCGCAAGCTGCAAACGAAACCGGCCGCAAGGCCGACATCGAATGCCGGATCGTCGTGCTCGGTTCCGGCCCCGGCGGTTACACCGCCGCGTTCCGCGCGGCCGATCTCGGCATGGATACCGTGCTGGTCGAACGTTACGCCACGCTGGGCGGCGTGTGCCTCAACGTCGGCTGCATCCCCTCCAAGGCGCTGCTGCACGCGGCGGAAGTGATCGACGCGGCGGCGGGCATGGCCGCACACGGGATCGAATTCGGCACGCCGAAGATCGACCTCGGCAAGCTGCGCGACTTCAAGGACAAGGTGGTCGGCCGGCTCACCGGCGGTCTCGCCACCATGGCGAAGCAGCGCAAGGTGCGCGTGGTGCAGGGCACGGGCGCGTTCGTGTCGCCGCACGAATTGGAAGTCGTGCACGGCAACGACAGGAAGCTGATCCGCTTCGAGCAGGCGATCATCGCCGCGGGCTCGCAGGCGATCCGTTTGCCGATCTTTCCGTGGGATGACGAACGCGTGCTGGATTCCACCGGCGCGCTGGAACTGCGTGACATCCCCAAAAACCTGCTGGTCGTCGGCGGCGGCATCATCGGGCTGGAAATGGCGACGGTGTACCGCGCGCTGGGCAGCGCCGTCACCGTGGTCGAATTCCTGGATCAACCGATGCCGGGCGTGGATGCCGACCTGGTGCGTCCGCTGGCCGTGCGCCTGAAGAACCAGGGCGTCGCGGTGCACCTGAAAACGAAAGTCACCGCCGCCGGTGCGCAGAGGAACGGCATTGCCTGCGAGTTCGAGGGCGCGAGCATTCCGGAACGGAAAATCTTCGACCGCGTGCTGGTGGCGGTGGGCCGCGATCCCAACGGCGGCCGGATCGGCGCCGACAGGGCCGGCGTCGCCGTCACCGCGCGCGGCCTGATCCCGGTGGACAGGCAGATGCGCACCAATGTGCCGCACATCTTCGCGATCGGCGATCTAGTCGGCCAGCCGATGCTGGCGCACAAGGCCACGCACGAGGCGCGCACCGCGGCGGAGGCTGCGTCCGGGATGAAGAGCTACTTCGATGCGCGGGTGGTGCCGTCGGTGGCGTTCACCGATCCGGAGGTCGCGTGGGTCGGCGTCGGCGAACGCGAGGCCAAGGAAAAAGGCCTGAAGATCGGCGTCGGCAAGTTTCCGTGGGCGGCGTCGGGCCGCGCGCTGGGCATGGACCGCGCCGAGGGGTTCACCAAGCTGATCTACGACGAGGCGACCCACCGCGTGATCGGCGGCGGCATCGTCGGTGTGCACGCGGGCGACCTGATTTCCGAGATCGCGCTGGCGATCGAGATGGGCGCCGAGATCGCCGACATCGCGCTCACCATCCATCCGCATCCGACGCTGGGGGAGGCGACCGGCCTCGCCGCGGAAGTGGCCGAGGGCACCGTCACCGATCTGTATGTTCCCGGGAAGAAAGCCTGATCGGTTTTCATCGCGGGAGGATGGCGCTTCGCGCCTCAGAAGGCGAGCTGTGCGCGCAACGCAAGGATGCGCGGATCCAGGTGCAGGTTGCCGCGATTGCTGAAGGCGCGGATGTAGTTCGCCTGCAATTTGAAGTGGCGTTCGAAATACCAGTTCAGCCCCAGCGTCCAGTCGCGTTCGCGGCCGCCGGTGACGCCGGCATCGTCGAGATCGAGGGTGGAGAAACGCAACGCCAGTTCCAGCGCGCCGCACGGGTTCACCGGCACGGGATCGATGAAACCGCTGTCCCGGTAACCGTGCGTCTCGCCCGTCAGCAGCCACGCCGCGAAGACATAACCGCCGTGGCTCGTGAAGCCCCGCGCCGCCGGACGTTGCGCGCGCAGCATCAGGTATTCGCTCTGCAGCAGCAGCGGACCCGCCAGCCAGCCGGCTTCCAGCCCGGCGCGGTCGATGTGATCGACGCCGCGCAAGGTACCCGTGTCGATCAGACGCACCGGCGTCAGGGCGACTTCGGGCCGCGCGCTCACCCGCGCGGTGAAACCGTCGCGCTGCTCGCGTGAGGCAGACACGCCCAGATGCACGACTTCGCCCGCGCGCCGCACCGGCGTGTACACCGCGCGGCCCGCGACCGTGCTGCCGTTGGCGTCGGCGTTGAGATCGGTGCGCGCCAGCCATGCCGCCTGCAGCGACCATCCCGCAGCGACATCCCGCCGCCATTCCACGCCCACCCGGCGGCCTTCGTAAACGGCCTGCTCCGGCATCGCGCGTTCGAGAAACACCGTTGCGCCGGTGGAAGTGTTGCCGTCTTCCCAGCCCACCGGCGTCTTGAACTGGCCGGCGCGGAAACGACCGGCCGGCGTTTCCACCGTGAGATAATTGTCCAGCCACGTGCGCGCCTGGAAATCGTAGCCCGCGTTGATTTCGAACACGCCGCGCTTGCGGACGTAGAGATTGAATTCCTTGCGCCGCCACGCGCGCGCATCCTCGAAGATCGCGTTGCCGTGGGCCGCGCGGTCGTCGCCGAAATCATCGAGGTCGTATTGCAGCAGCCCCCGCGCGCCAACCTCGACGCCGTTGTCGAACGTGTGACGCGTCGGCCAGTCGTCGCCGGCGTGCGCGGCGGTCGCGGCCGCCAGCGTCCACAGCGAAAGCCAGACTCTTCCCGGCGGCATGTCATGCCTGATGGCTGTCACCGTCCGTGCCGGGGGTGGTGCATGGCGGTCGTCGGGTCTCGGGTCGGGCTGTTGCGTGAGCCGCGCACGCTTGGATCCGGCATCTGCCGGCGCCGGTGACGATGCAATCATGCGCGTCGTTAAGGAAACGCTAGACGAAGGTGGGCCGGAAATCCTTTGACGGCGTCGCGGTCGCGGACGGTCGAGCAGGCTCATCGCACGCGGCGCTGGAACAACCCGGGCTGCGCATCGAAGCTGTCGCGCTCGACGAAACCCGCAAGTCCGACGCCCACCAGGCGATAGCGGGTGCGCGGCGGCAGGTTCACGCGTGCGCGCAGTGCGCAGGCAATTTCGCACAGCTCGCGCGCGGACGACGGGCGTTCGGCGGGTGTCACGCTGCGCGTCAGAATCCTGAAATCCGCGGTCTTCAGTTTCAGCACCACGCTGCGCGCGATGCGGCCGTGCGGGCCCTCGGCTTCGCGCCGGTGCGCGGCCCAGGTTTTTCCGGCGAGCCGTTCGATATGCGGTGCCAGCTCGTCCAGCGCGAGGTCGCGTTCGAAGGTGTCCTCGCTGGAGATCTGCAGGGTCGGACGATCCGGCGTCACCGGGCGTTCGTCGATGCCCAGTGACAATTCATGCAATCTTTTCCCGTAACGCCCGAAGCGGCGTTCCAGTTCACCGGCGTCGAACGCGCGCAGGTCCGCAATGGTTGCAATAGCCAGCTCGGCCAGCCTGCGCTGCATCACCTTGCCCACGCCGGGCAGGCGTTCGACCGGCAGCGGTGCGAGAAACGCGAGCACATCGCCCGGCTTCACCACGAACAAGCCATCCGGTTTCCGGAAATCCGACGCGATCTTGGCGATGAACTTGTTGGGCGCGACGCCGGCGGAAGCGGTGAGATGCGTTTCCTCGCGGATCGCGGCGCGGATCGCTTCCGCCGTGGCGGTCGCGGATGGCAGACCGGTTTTGGTCACCGTGACGTCGAGGTAGGCCTCGTCCAGCGACAGCGGTTCGACCAGGTCGGTGTGGCGCGCGAAGATCGCGCGCACCTGCCGCGACACCGCCTTGTAGCGCGTGAAATCCGGTGGCACGAAAATCGCCTGCGGGCACAGCCGTTCGGCGCGCAGCGCCGGCATCGCCGAGCGCACGCCGCACTTGCGCGCCTCGTAGCTGGCCGCGCACACCACCGAGCGCGCGCCCTTCCACGCGACCACCACCGGTTTGCCGCGGAGCCGCGGATCGTCGCGCTGCTCGACCGACGCGTAAAACGCGTCCATGTCCACGTGCACGATCTTGCGGAGCGACGGCGGCATGCTTGCGGATCCGGCGGGACGACGAACCCGATTCTACGCAGCCGCCGCGGCGGAAAGCGGACGGACGCGGTTTAACCGTCTCCGAACATGCGACGGCGGTAGCCTATAAGGCCCGGGTCCGTGTCGCCGCTCGCCCCGCATGACCCTGCGCAGCCTGTTCGTCGATTTCAACAGCTACATCGCCTCGGTCGAGCAGGAGGACAATCCGCGCCTGCGTGGCCGGCCGATCGCGGTGTCGCCGGTGATCGCGCCCACCGGCTGCTGCATCGCGGCCAGCGTCGAGGCCAAGACCTTCGGCGTGAAGACCGGCAGTCTGGTGCGCGACGCGAAACGCCTGTGCCCGGACATCACCATCGTGGAGGCGCGGCCTTCGCTGTACGTGGCCTGGCACCGGCGGCTGATGGCGGCGATCGAGCGTGCGGTGCCGATCGCGAAGGTGCACTCGATCGACGAGGCCGCCTGCGAACTGATCGGCCGCCAGTGCAAGCGCGAGAATGCGGTCGATCTGGCGCGACAGGTCAAGCGCGAAGTCGCGGCCGCGGCGCCGAACGGTGCGATCCGCTGCTCGATCGGGATCGCGCCCAATCACTGGCTGGCCAAGACCGGCACCGACATGCAGAAGCCCGACGGGCTGGTGGTGATCGAGCAGAAGGATCTGCCCGGGATCCTCCATACGCTGGAACTGACCGACTTGTGCGGGATCAGCCATTCGATGCAGGCGCGGCTGCACGAAGTCGGCATCGACACGGTCGCGCAACTGACCGCCGCTTCCAGACACACGCTGCGCTGCGCGTGGGGCGGCATCGAGGGCGAGCGAATGTGGGCGCTGCTGCGCGGACAATGGCTGCCCGAACGCGAAACCCAACGCGGCTCGGTGGGCCATTCGCACGTGCTGGAGCCGGCGCTGCGCACGCCGCGCGGCGCGCGGGCGGTGCTGACGAAACTGCTGGTGAAGGTCGCGATGCGGCTGCGCAGCTATGGGCTCATGGCCGGCGCGCTGTCGATACGGATCCGTTTCCTGGGCGTCGAACATCGCTTCGAGCACGATGTCGCGTTCGATCCCACCGACGACAGCCGCGCGCTGCTGCACCGGATGAACGAGGCGCTGGACCGCGCCGCACCGCGTCGCGGCGGACTGCCGTTTCCGCGCCTGAAGCCGCTTTCGGTCAGCGTGACATTGCATCGCGTCCTGCCGCGCACGGCGTCATCGGGCAGCCTGTTCGACGATCATCGGCGCGGCGAGGCGCTGTCCGCCCTGCTGGACGGCGTCAATGCGCGCTTCGGCAACAACACCCTGTATTTCGGCGGCATGCATGGTGCGCTGGGCGCAGCGCCCATGCGCATTCCGTTCACCCGCGTGCCGGAACTGGAACACGAGGAAGACCACGAACTGTGGCTGACGGCGATGAACCAGGCCAGGGTGCTGGCCGAAGCCGAGCATCGCCGTTTCGAACAGGAACGCGCCGTGCGGATCGCGCGCGTCAAGAAGCCGGTGGCAAGACCTTCGTCCGATCGACCCTCCGCCTGAGGAACAGCCCATGATCATGCGCATCTGGCGCGGCATCACCTCGAAGGAACAGGCCGACGCCTATCTCGAACACCTGCAGCAGACCGCGCTGCCGGCGCTGGCCGCGCAGAAGGGCCAGCGCGGCGCATGGGTGCTGCGCCGGGTGCAGGGCGACCAGTGCGAATTCCAGGTGCTGTCGCTGTGGGAGTCGATACAGGACCTGCGCGCCTACGCGGGTGAGCAACCCGAACGCGCGGTGTACTACGACGAGGACGACAAGTACCTGCTGGACATGGAGCCGCTGGTGCGGCTTTACGAAGTGGCGGATACGCTCGCCCCGCAGCGCTGAGCGGCGGCGGGGCGGCTTGCGACAGGTAACCGCGACACGAGGCGGCCTATTGGGTTCAAGGCCCAGTCAACCCGTTACCCCTTCGTCATTCCGGGGCGGCCTGCAGCTTCAACGCAGGCCGTCCCGGAATGACAAGGTTCTGGTGAGGCTACAGTTCAGGGTTCGAATCAATCAGGACGGGGGCAACGTGATGCCGCAGATCGATCCATCGCATCCCGCGGTCGAGTCGTTTTTTCACCGCGACACCGGCACGTGGACGCACGTGGTCCACGACGGTAACGCTGCGGCCATCATCGACCCGGTGCTGGACTACGACGCCGCGACCGCCCGCATCTCGACGGCCAGCGCCGACGCCGTGCTGGCGTTCGTCCGCGAACAGGCGCTGCGCGTCGCGTGGATCCTGGAAACCCACGCGCACGCCGACCACCTGAGTGCGGCGGGCCATCTGCACGACGTGCTCGCTGCGCCGGTCGCGATCGGCCGCGGCATCGTGGCGGTGCAGGCGCATTTCAAGCAGGTGTTCGGGCTGGGCGATGAATTCAGCGCCGACGGCAGCCAGTTCGACCGGCTGCTGGACGACGGCGATGCGTTGCCGATCGGATCGCTCACCGCGCAAGTGATCGCGACGCCCGGTCACACCCGCGACGGACTGAGCTATGTGGTCGGCGATGCGGCCTTTATCGGCGACACGCTGTTCGCGCCCGATCTCGGCACCGCGCGCTGCGATTTTCCCGGCGGCGATGCCGGCGCCTTGTATGCATCGATCCGTCGCATCCTGTCGCTGCCGGAAACCACGCGGCTGTTCCTGTGTCACGACTATCCGCCGCCCGTGCGCAGCGCGTGGCGTGAAACGACGGTCGCCTGCGAAGCGAGGGAGAACGTGCACGTCGGCGGTGGCGTGGGCGAGGCCGAATTCATCGCCAAGCGCCGCGCGCGCGACGTCACGCTGTCGCCGCCGCGCCTGCTGCTGCCCGCGCTGCAGGTCAACCTACGCGGTGGACGCCTGCCGCCGATTGACGCCGACAGTCATCGCTGGCTGCGCCTGCCGCCGGACCTGTTCGTCTGATCGCGCGTCACTGCAGGTGCGCGAACAGCGTGACGATGTAGGCGGCCACGGAAACCGCCGCGACGGGAGCCAGCAGCTTGTGGTACCACTCGCGGCGGGTCCAGGCGGCGAAAGCCGATGCCACCGCGAAGAACGCCTAGAATCCGAGATCCAGCGGTACGGGCCATGCGCCGATGAATGCCCGCACCCTGGCGATGCTGATGAGGATGAGCAGCACCAGCAGCAGGAAAAACCAGCGGTGATGCGCGTAATAGTGATCGCGCAGATCGACGTCCCTGTCGCTGCCCACATCCGGCAACACCAGACCGGCCAGCAGATAGACCGGCACCGTCTGCAGCAACACGAATGCAAAGTCCGGAAAGGTCCAGTCCGACGTCGGGCGTACGCGCAAGCCGTACATCGACCACCACTCCTCTGCTGCGATCACCAGCACCAGCACTGCCCACACCAGCGCCGGCAAGTAGGTGCGCACATGTGCGCGCGCCAGCATCAGCCCGCGAAAGCCCTGCAGCACCTGCGTCACGGCAAGGCCGAGGATGATCGAGATCAGTACCGACAGATAGCTGAAGGCGTCCATGGTGCGCGCCGTGGAAGTTGGCGCGCAGGATACGCGATCAGCGATGCGGCTGTGATTCTTGCAAGTCGGGTTCACAAAATGCGCTCAGTCCAACCTGCACGTGCTGGTCGGCATCGATTCGCTGAACATCGACGATACCGCCGACGGCCGGCACCCGTGCATTCCACGCTGCCCGGCGCCGGCATCCCGGTCGTCGAACACCTGTGCGGCCTCGAACAGTTGCCGATCGACGGCTTCCGCTTCTCCGCGGTGCCGGTGAAGGTCAAGGGGATGGGGACGTTTCCGATGCGGGCGTACGCGACGCTGGCATGACGGCGATGGACGTGCCGCGGTAATGCGGTCGGCCCGATCGTGCTAGACTTGGTCCACTCTGGTTAGTCCACTGCGTGCATGAACACGATAAACATCCACGAAGCCAAGACCCATCTGTCACGATTGGTGGACAAGGCCGCGAAGGGCGAGTCCTTCGTGATCGCGAAGGCCGGCAAGCCGATGGCCAGGGTCGCTGCGCTGGACAAGCCGGTGAAACCGCAGCGACTGGGATTCATGGCGGGTGAATTCAGCGTGCCCGACGATTTCGACCGCATGGGCGCCGCCGCGATCATGCGCGCATTCGGCAGCGCCGGATGAAACTGCTGCTGGACACGCACGTGCTGCTGTGGGCTGCGGCGGAGCCGAAAAAATTGCCGGCTGCCGCACGTCGCTTGATAGAAAGTCCGCGCAATCAACCGATGTTCAGTGCCGCCAGTCTGTGGGAAGTCGCGAGCAAGAATCGGTTGGGGCGCAGGAACTTTCGCGTGGAGCCGCGAATGCTGCGGCGGGGCTTGCTGGACAACGGCTATCTGGAGCTGCCGATTACCAGCGAGCACGCGGTGGCAACCGACACGCTGCCGTCGCTGCACAAGGATCCGTTCGATCGCCTGCTGGTCGCGCAGGCGCAGGTGGAGGGGATTTTGCTGCTGACCGCCGACGAACGGTTGACGCGTTATCCGGGACCCATCCGAAAGGTTTGAGTGCGCGGACGGATGACCTCGGCACTGAATGCGTCTCGGTTCATCCGCACTTGCTGTAGCCGCAGTTGAGACAGGTCTGGCAGCCGTCCAGCAGCACCAGCGCCTGGGTGTTGCACTTGCCGCACAGCATGGCGCCGGGCGGGAAGGCGCCGGCGGATTCGCCGGATTGCGCGTCGACTTCGCCGGCCCTCGCCGGGCTGCGTCCGGCGCGAACAGGGTCGATGTCGCCGGGCGGCTCGACCATCGCACCGCCCATTTCGCCGGCGGTGGCTATTTCAGGTTTTTTTTTTGCGCTCCTGCGCTCGTAGGCGGCGCGCTTTTCGGCGATCAGCTTCTTCTGCGCCTCGGTGAGCTCGGTGTCCTTGATCAGGCCGATCATCTTGAGGTGCTGTTCGACGATGTTGCCGAGTTCCGCCACGATCGAGGGCATGTACACGCCGCCGGCCTTGAAGTAGCCGCCACGCGGGTCGAACACCGCCTTCAGTTCCTCGACCAGGAAGGTGACGTCGCCGCCCTTGCGGAACACGGCGGACATGATGCGGGTGAGCGCCACGATCCACTGGAAGTGGTCCATGTTCTTCGAGTTGATGAAGATCTCGAAGGGGCGGCGCATCTCGAATTCGGTGCCGGCGTTCAGCA
>JAJPHQ010000018.1 GCA_021325195.1 Gammaproteobacteria bacterium
GCGAACATCGCGTTGCATGACAGAATCGCGGCATGAACGGGACGGTTCTGGTCAGCGGCGCCAACGGTTTCGTCGGTTCGGCCGTCGTGCGCGCGCTGCGGCGGCACGGTTACGCGGTGCGCGCGCTGGTGCGGCCTGGCAGCGATATCGCAAATCTCGACGGGCTCGATGTCGAGATCGTGCACGGCGACCTGCTCGATCCCGCTTCGCTGCAACGCGCGCTGCAGGGTTGCGAGGGGCTGTTCCACGTGGCCGCCGATTACCGCTTGTGGGCGCGTGACCCGCGCGCGATCCGCAGGACCAACGTGCGCGGCACCCACCACATCCTGCTCGCGGGCACGCGCGCGGGCGTGAAGCGGATCGTGCACACCTCCAGCGTCGCCACGCTGGGCCTGCGCGAGGACGGCACGCCCGCCGACGAGGACACCCCCTCGCGTTACGCCAGCATGATCGGCGACTACAAGCGTTCCAAGTTTCTCGCCGAGGCGCTGGCGCGGCGCTGCGCGCAGCGGGGACACGACATCGTGATCGTGAACCCGGCCGCGCCGGTCGGCCCGCGCGACCGCAAGCCCACGCCGACCGGGCGGATGATCCTGGACGCCGCGCGCGGCCGGATGCCCGCCTGGGTCGATACCGGGCTCAGCATCGTGCACGTGGACGACGTGGCCGAAGGCCATGTGCTGGCGTACCAGCGCGGCTTGTGCGGCCGGCGCTACATCCTGGGCGGCGAGAACCTCGGCCTGCGCGACATCCTTTCCACCGTCGCGCAGCTCGCCGGCCGGCGCGCACCGGTGATCCGGCTGCCGCACGCCGCGGTGTTGCCGGTCGCCTACCTCGCGGAAGCCTGGGCCCGGATCGGGGGGCGCGAACCGGCCGTCACCGTCACCGGCGTGAAACTGTCGCGGCACAGGATGTACTTTTCCAGCCGCCGCGCCGAAACCGAACTGGGCTATCACGCCCGGCCTGCACGGGATGCCCTGGCGGACGCCGTAAAATGGTTCCGCGACCACGGTTATTGCCGATGACCTCACCGCCCCTGCAAGCGAGCGCACAAGCCCAGCCCAACATCGCACTGGTCAAGTACTGGGGCAAACGCGACGACGTGCTGAACCTGCCGGCGGCGGGGTCGCTGTCGATCACGCTGGACGCGCTGCACACGCGCACTTCCGTGCGTTTCGACCCCGCGCTCGAACGCGACGACATCGCGTTGAACGGCAGGCGCGACGATGCGCACGGCCGCCGCGTCGGCGCATTTCTCGATCTGTTCCGCGCGCGCGCCGGCATCGCCATGCGGGCACGCGTGGCCAGCGACAACGATTTCCCGACCGGCGCAGGCCTGGCTTCGTCGGCCGCCGGCTTTGCGGCGCTGGCGGTGGCGGCCGACCGCGCGCTGGACCTGCGCATGCCTGCACGCCAGCTGTCGGTGCTGGCCCGGCGCGGTTCCGGTTCCGCGGCGCGTTCGATTTTCGGCGGCTTCGTGGAGATGCACGCCGGCGTGCGCGACGACGGCGAGGACGCGCACGCGGCGCCGCTGCTGGCTGCACGGGAGTGGCCGTTGAAGGTGGTGATCGCGATCACCACGCGCGCGCCGAAATCGACCGGCTCGCGCGCGGGCATGGAACTGTCGCGGCGCAGCTCGCCTTTCTACCGCGACTGGATCGCGGCGGTGGCGGGCGATCTCGCCACCGCGCGCGCGGCCGTTCGCGCACGCGACTTCGGGAAACTCGCCGCGGTCAGCGAGGCGAGCTGTCTCTCGATGCACGCAGTCATGCTTTCCACGCGGCCGGGGCTGATCTACTGGAACGGCGCCACGGTGGAATGCCTGCACCGCGTGCGCGCCCTGCGCGAACACGAGGGGACGGGCGTGTTCTTCACCGTCGATGCCGGCCCGCAGGTGAAGGCCGTGTGCCTGCCGGAACACGCCGCGCGCGTGGCCGACGCGCTGCGCGGCGTGGCGGGTGTCGAGGAGGTGCTGGTCAGCGGCCTGGGCGAAGGCGCGCAGGTGACCGGATCCGCGGCGGTGGCGGCCTGATGCGCATCGACGCGACCGCCCCCGGCAAGCTGGTGTTGCTGGGCGAATACGCGGTGCTGGAAGGCGCGCCGGCGCTGGTGATGGCCGTGAACCGCCGCGCGCGCGCGAGGCTGACGCGGATCGACGGGGAGACCAGCGAGATCGTCTCGACCACGCTGGGCCATGTCGCGCGCTGCCGGGTGCGCGGCGACCGGGTGCGCTGGATCGGCCGCGCACCGCCGGACGAATTCGCATGGATCGAGACGGTGTTCGGCAGCGGGTTGATCGACGCCGCGCTGCCGGCGTTCCGCGCCGAACTCGAAACCGGCGGTTTTTACCTGGAACATCACCGCTCGCGGATGAAGCTTGGGCTGGGCTCCAGCGCCGCGCTGACCGTGGCGTTCGCGGGCGCGTTGCGCGCGCTGGCGCAGCAGCCGGCGCCCTCGCTGGCCGAACTGGTGGCGCTGCATCGCCGCATCCAGCAGGGCCGCGGCAGCGGCGTGGATGTCGCCGCCGCATCGCAAGGCGGCCTGTCGTGTTACCGTCTCGACGGCGACGTGCCGCGCTGCGAACCCCTGCGGATGCCGGACGCCCTGCGCTGGTGCTGCGTGTTCACCGGGCAGTCGGCTTCGACCGCGACAATGCTGCGGGCCATCGAAGATTGGCGCGGGCGTGCGCCGGAGGCGTACGAGCGGCACATGGACGAACTGGCGGGCATCGCGGCCGAAGGCATAGACGCCGTGATGCGCGACGACCCGCAGGCGTTCCTGGACGGCGTGGGCCGCTACAGCGAAGCCCTGGCCGGACTGGGCGCCGAGGCCGGCGCCGAGATCGTCAGCGAGGCCCACAAGCGGCTCGGCCGGATCGCCGCAAGTTCCGGAACGGTCTATAAAAGCTGCGGCGCGGGCGGCGGTGACACAGGCATCACATTCGGTATGCATGATAGACAGCTGCGGGAATTCCGCCGGCACGCCGAGCAGGCGGGTTTTCCCGTGATCGAGTTGCATCAGGACCCCAAGGGTCTGGAGGCAGGCTTTACGGTTTGACAGGTGGTTGGAAAAGCGCCGTCCCGCGCCTTTTCGACCTCGCGGGTCCGGCCACGCCCGGCCCGCTCCCGACAAATCAGGCGTTTGTGGCGCTGGATGCGCGGCGGACCGTCCGCGGTCCCCAGCGGTCGAGCAGCGAGGAGGCAAGATGGACCAGTCGAGAATGCCGGGCTTCTACAAACTGTCGGTGCCCGAACGGGTGAATCTGGTGCGCGAGCGCGGACTGCTGTCGCGCGAGGACTACCAGAGCCTGCTGAGCGGCCAGCACACGCTCAGCATCGAACGCGCCGACAAGATGATCGAAAACGTGATCGGCGTGCTGGGCCTGCCGCTCGGGCTGGGGCTCAACTTCCTGATCAACGGCAAGGATCACGTGGTGCCGCTGGCGGTCGAGGAACCGTCGATCGTGGCCGCGCTGTCGTCGGCCGCCAAGCTGATTCGGGAGGCCGGCGGCTTCATCACCCGCAGCACCGAACCGATCCTGATCGGCCAGGTGCAGGTGGTCGATGTCGAGAATTCCGCGAAGGCGCAGGCCGCGCTGCTGCAGCGCAAGCAGGAGGTCATCAACCTCGCCAACAGCCTGCATCCCAAGATGGTCGCGCGCGGCGGCGGCGCGGTGGACGTCGAGGTACGCATCCATCCGGGCAGCGACGGCCGCCGCGACATGCTGGTGCTGCACCTGCTGGTCAACACCTGCGACGCGATGGGTGCGAACCTGGTCAACACCATGTGCGAGGGCGTGGCGCCGCTGGTGGAAACCATCACCGGCGGCAAGGTGTTCCTGCGGATTCTCTCCAACCTCACCGACCGCGCGCTGGTGTGGGCGCAGGCGGTGATCCCGACGAGGCTGCTGGCCGGCAAGGGTTACGACGGCGAGCAGGTGCGCGACGGCATCATCCTCGCCAACGATCTCGCGGTGGTCGATTCCTACCGCGCGGCCACGCACAACAAGGGCATCATGAACGGCGTGGATGCGGTGGCGCTGGCCACCGGCAACGACTGGCGCGCGCTGGAGGCCGCCGCGCACGCCTACGCCGCGCGCGGCGACCACTACACCTCGCTGACGCGCTGGTACAAGGACGATCAGGGCAACCTGGTCGGCAACATCGAGATCCCGATGAAGGTCGGGATCGTGGGCGGTCCCTTGCAGACCAACGCCACGGTCGCGCTGAACCATCGCCTGCTGAAGATCCATTCGGCGCGCGAGCTGGCCGAGATCATGGGTGCGGTGGGCCTGGCGCAGAACTTCTCGGCGCTGCGCGCGCTGGTGACCGAAGGCATCCAGCAGGGCCACATGACGCTGCACGCGCGCAGCGTCGCGGTGGCTGCGGGCGCCACGCCGGAGATCTTCGACACCGTGATGGAGCGCCTGCTCGACAGCGGCGAGATCAAGGTCTGGAAGGCCAGGGAAATCGTGGCCGAGGTGCGCGAACAGGCGCAGCCGGAGGCGCACACCGTCGCACACGGATTCGAGCCGGTGGAAGCCGGCGAGTACGCGACCGGCTACGGCAAGGCAATCCTGCTGGGTGAACATGCGGTGGTCTACGGCCGCCACGCGATCGCGGTACCGGTGCCGATGGCGATCCGCGCGCGCGCCGAGGATTCCAGGGACGGCACCTGGCTGATGATTCCGCGCTGGGGCGTGGAGCAGCACCTGCAGCCGGGCAGCAAGCATCCGGGTTCGCTGCTGCAATCGCTGGACCTGATCCTGCACCGCCTGCAGCTCACCGACCGCGCGCTGCGCATCCAGGTCTATCCCAGCCTGCCGCGCGCGAACGGGCTGGGCGGTTCCGCGGCGCTGGCGGTCGCGGTGATCCGGGCGCTGGATCACCACTGCAAGCTGGGCCTGACCGACCAGCAGGTGTGCGCGCTTTCCTACGAGTGCGAGCGGGTGGCGCACGGCACGCCGTCCGGCATCGACAACACCGTCGCGACCTACGGCCAGCCGCTGCTGTTCCGGCGCGGCGATCCGCCGCTGATCGAAACGCTCGCCTTCCCGCACCCGCTGCCGATGGTGATCGGCCTGTCCGGGGTGGAATCGCTGACCGCGCGCACCGTGGGCCGTGTCCGCGAGGCGTGGAAGCGCAACCGCGACCTGTACGAACACATCTTCGACGAGATCGACGCGCTGGCGCTGCAGGGCATCAAGGCGCTGAAGGCATGGGACCTCGCCCAGTTCGGCGAGCTGATGAACATCTGCCAGGGCCAGTTGAACGCGCTGCAGGTGTCGAGCTGGGAGCTGGAGGAGATGATCCAGATCGCGCGCGATCACGGCGCGGTCGGCGCGAAGCTGACCGGCGGCGGCGGCGGCGGCGCGATGATCGCGCTGTGTCCGGACGATCCCGGCCGCGTGGTGCGCGCGCTGCAGGACGCCGGCTACCAGGCGATGGAGGCTGACATTGGCTGATTTCGCCAACCATCACGTGGTCTCGTTCGACTCCGAGCGGCTGATCCTGGTCGATGAGTCCGATCGCGAGATCGGCCACGCCAGCAAGGCCGACGCGCACGCCGGCAAGGGCATCCTGCACCGTGCATTCTCGCTGTTCGTGTTCAATCCGGCCGGCGAACTGCTGCTGCAGCAGCGCGCGGCCGGCAAGCAGTTGTGGCCCGGCTACTGGGCCAACAGCTGTTGCAGCCATCCACGCGCCGGCGAGGACATGCAGACCGCGACGCAGCGGCGGCTGCACGAGGAGCTGGGCTTCACCTGTCCGCTCGAGTTCCTCTACAAGTTCCGCTACCACGCCGAGTACGGCGATGCCGGTTCGGAAACCGAGCTGTGCTGGGTGTACGTGGGCATGTCCGAAGCCGCCGTGCGCGTCAACGACAACGAGATCGCGGCGTGGCGCTACGTCGCGCCGGAGGCGCTGGACCGCGAGATCGCCGCGGCGCCGGAACGTTTCACGCCGTGGCTGAAACTGGAGTGGCAGCGCCTGCGCGGCGAATTCGCCGATCGCCTGCCCGGCGCCGCCGACGAACCCCGCCGCCGGCACGAGGCCTGAATCCGAAATTCAGACGACGCGGAAGCGCCGGAAGGAGCACGAAATGTCGATACCCGTCCGTCAACAGGCCAGAATCGCCGCCTACATCCTCGGCCGGAAACTGCGCGGCGTGAAGCGCTACCCGCTGACCCTCATGCTGGAACCGCTGTTCCAGTGCAACCTTGCCTGTGCGGGCTGCGGCAAGATCGACTACGACTCGCACATATTGAAACAGCGGCTTTCGGTCGAGGAATGCCTGGCCGCGGTGGACGAATGCGGTGCGCCGGTGGTGGCGATTCCCGGCGGCGAACCGCTGATCCACAAGGAAATCAGGCAGATCGTGGAGGGGATCATCGCGCGGAAGAAATTCGTGTATCTGTGCACCAACGCGATCCTGCTGGAGAAGAAGCTCGACCTGTTCACGCCCTCGGTGTATTTCACCTTCTCGGTGCACCTGGACGGCCTGCGCGAGCGTCACGACGAGAGCGTGTGCCGCGAGGGCGTGTTCGACACCGCGGTGTCGGCGATACGCGAGGCAAAGCGGCGCGGCTTCCGGGTCAACATCAACACCACGCTGTTCGCGGGCGAGGATCCCGAAAAGGTCGCCGACTTCTTCGACTTCGCCACCCATGACCTCAAGGTGGACGGCATCACCGTCTCGCCCGGCTATCACTACGACCACGCACCGCGCCAGGACGTGTTCATGGGCCGCCGCCAGTCCAAGGAACTGTTCCGCGCGATCTTCCGCCACCGGCGCCTGCGGCGCAGCAAGTGGCCGCTGTCGCATTCCAGTCTGTTCCTGGATTTCATCTGCGGCAACCAGGGCTACCAGTGCACCGCGTGGAGCAATCCCACCCGCAACGTGTTCGGCTGGCAGAAGCCGTGCTATCTCCTGGTGGACGAAGGTTATGCGCCGACCTTCGCCGACCTGATGAACCGGACGAAGTGGGAGAACTACGGCGTGGGCCGCAACCCCAAGTGCGCGAACTGCATGGCGCACTGCGGTTTCGAGGGCACCGCGGCCGACGATGCGTTTGCGCATCCGCTCAAGGCGCTGTGGGTCAGCCTGCGCGGACCGAAGGTCACGGGCCCGTTCGCGCCCGATCCGCCGATCCTGTACGACACGCCATCGCCCAACCGCCGTCACCCCGACAACGAGATCCCGCTGGTGAACGCCGGACGCGTCCAGCATTGAAACCCGCGCGAACGGGCGCGGGAATCGGACCGGACATGTTGATTCTCCCCGCCGTTTCGCTCGCGCTGTGGCTGGGACTGCTGCTGGCGCCGTGGCAGGCATGGCGCTGCCGTGAACGGCTGGAGCCGGAGCGGCAGGCCGCGCCGCCGGAGCCGGATTTCACCGTGCTGATTCCCGCCCGCGACGAAGCCGCGGTGATCGCGGAAACGCTGGCCGCGTTGCGCGGGGACGCGGCCGACGCGCCGGTGATCCTGGTGGACGACCAGTCCCGCGACGGCACCGCCGCGATCGCGCAGCGCAGCGGCTTGCAGCATCTGACGGTGATCGCCGGCACGCCGCCGCCGGCCGGCTGGACCGGCAAGCTGTGGGCGCTGCAACAGGGCCTCGCGGCGGTCACGACGCCGCGGGTGCTGCTGCTGGATGCCGATATCCGGCTCGCAGCGGGAATGATCGCCGCGTTGCAACGCAAGGCCCGCGAAGGTCACGCGCTGGTGTCCGTGTGCGCCGAACCGTGCTGGCGCGGGATGGCCGCGCGCTGGCTGCTGCCGGCGTTCGTGTATTTCTTCAAGCTGCTGTACCCCTTCGCGCTGGCCAACCGCGCGGGCGGACCCGTCGCCGCGGCGGCGGGCGGCGTGATCCTGGCCGACCGCGCGGTGCTGGCGAGGATCGACGCCTTCGCGGCGTGGCGCGATGCGATCATCGACGACTGCACGCTGGCGGCGCACGCCAAGCGCGCCGGCTGCCGCTGCTGGGTCGGGCTGACGCATGGCGCGGCCAGCCTGCGCAAGGCCGATCTCGCCGGCATCGCCCGGATGGTCGCGCGCACCGCCTACGTGCAGTTGCGCGAATCGCCGTGGCTGCTGCTGGCGACGACCGCGCTGATGGTGCTCGCATTCTGGATTCCGGTGATCGCCGCCACGGCGTTCGGCGGTCCGGTGCGCCGGCTGGGCCTCGCAGCGTGGCTGGCACTGGCCGCGTGCTACCTGCCGACGCTGCGCTACTACAGGCGCAACCTTGCGGCCGCGGTGCTGCTGCCCTTGACCGCGACCTTCTATCTGGCGGTGACGTGGTATTCGGCGTGGCGCACGCTGCGCGGCACCCGTTCGGTGTGGAAGGATCGCCGCTACCAGCGTGACCTCGGTTGACGCATGCAGCAACGCACGCACCGCGCGCCCCCGTCGAAAAGGCCGTTCGGCCTGCTGCCCGACGCCGACCGCGATCCGCATCCGCGGCGCACCTGGCTGGTCGAGACGGGTTTCGACGTGGTCTTGGGCCTGGCGTACCGGCGCGAGATCGTCTATCCCGGGGATTACCGCCTCGATCCCGGCACGCTGATCGCGTCCAATCACCAGCGCGACGTGGACGGACCGATGCTGGGCACGGTGCTGGTGCGGCGCAGGGGTCTGCATTTCACCTGGCCGCTGCCGTTCTACGCCACGCGCGAGGACCTGTTCCGGCCGGGCATCCTGTCGCGGCTGACCATGCACTGGCCGAAACCGGTTTCCGCGCTGCTGGGACACGTTTCACTGGCCTGGTTCTTCCCGCTGGGGCGCGCCGAGCCGATCCGCCGGGTGCGCGAGTTCACGCTGGGCGAAACCCTGCGCGCGCTGATCGACGCGGGTTGCGGCGATGACGACGGCGCGTCGCTGCTGAACGCGCGCGGCCGCCGCGAAACCGGCGCGGCGCCGGGCGCGTTTCCGCTGCGGGCGCTGCTCGAACGCGACGACATTCCGCTGGAATCGTGGTGGGGCTTGCGGCGGCTCTCGCCGCCCGCGTTCGGGAAACTCGCGCCCGCCTTCCGCAACACGGTCGAGATGCAGTTGCGCGGCTTCGCACGCAGGCTGGACGAAGGGCGCTGCGTGTATTTCTCGCCCGAGGGGTCGATATCGATCGACGGCCGTTTCGGCCGGATCCGCGGCGGTTTTTTCCGGCTGTGCAGGATGACCGCGACGCCACCGCGCATCCTGCCGATGGGCATCGCCTATGACACGCTGGCAGCGGGCCGTCCGCGGGTGGTGATCCGGATCGGCCGGCCGTTCCTGGCCGACCTCGCCGCCAGCCGCCGCGAATTCGACGCCCGCCTGCGCGCGGCGATCCTTGCGCTGGTCAGCGTCACGCCCAGCCATCTGGTCGCGCGCTTTCTCGCCTGCGGTCCGGCGCGGTTCGGGACGGCCGACCTTGCAGGCTGGCTGCGGCGCATGCTCGACACCGCCGCGCGGCAGGGCGTGGCGCTCGATCCGCTGTTCGCGCGCATCCCGCCGGAACGCTTGGCGGAACAGCGCCTGCGCTGGCTGGCCCGCAAGCGGCTGATCGTCCGCGACGGCGATGCATGGCGCAACGCCTGGCCGCACGGTGCGTGTCCGGGCTGGCGCAAACCCGCCGATGTCGTACGCTACCTCTCGAACGGGCTGGAGGACCTGCTGCCCGGTCAGCAGCCGGCCGACCCGGAAGGGGGATGACGCCTTGAAACTGCACCCGCATCTGCGCGCCGTGCTGAAACCCACGGTGATCCTGCCGGTGCTGCTGGCCGTCGCGCTGCTGGTGTTCGCGTTCAAGCTGGGCGACCTGCCCCGGGTGCTGGCGCGGGTGCGCGCGCTGCCGGTGCACGTGCTGTGGATCGCGCTGGGTTCGGCCGTGTGCTACGTGATCTGCAAGGCCGCGCAACTGAAACTGATGCTGACCCAGATCGACGTGCGCATTCCCGCGCGGCCGTTCTGGCTGGCATTCGCGGTGGGCGAACTGACCGTGACGCTGCCGCTGGGCCTGTTCTCGCAGAACTGGGTGCTGTCGGCATCGCGGCGGATCTCGATCGGGCGCAGCTCGGCGGCCACGGTGATGATGGTGCTGGCCGAGATCGCGGTGGTGTTCCTGTTCCTGGCGGTCGTCGGCATTCCCGGCTGGCACGACATGCGCTGGATCTCGGTGGCCGTGCTGGCGGCCGTGGGCCTGCTGCTGCTGGGCCTGCTGCTGTTCGAACACAAGGCGCGCACGCTCGCCGCGCGCCTGCGCCATCCGCTGTTGCAGCACGGCGCGAACGCCGGACTGGAAATGCTGCGCGGGCTGCGGCGGCTGTCCACGCCGCTGATGCTGGCGGCCAGCATCGCACTGGCGGCGGTCTACCTCGGCGCGCTGTCGTTCGCGTTCTGGTACGTCGGACGCGGGATGGGCGTGCATCATCTCGACTATCTCACCGCCGCGACGATCTACATGTTTTCGCTGGCGGTGATCCTGGTCGGCGCCGGCCTGTTCAGCCAGCTCGGCACGGTGGAGGTGCTGGGCATGCTGGCCGCGCGTGCGTGGGGCATCGGCTACACCGACGGGCTGGCGATGATGCTGGGTTTCCGGCTGGTGTGGACCGGCGCGATCTGGCTGCTGAACCTGCCGCTGGTGTTCGTGATGTGGCGCGCGATTCCGCCGTACGTGGAGTCCGCATCAGCCGACGACGGCAAGAAAGTTTCCGACTGACGAGGCGGTGTCGATCCTGGGAATGCCGCGCGCGGCGCGCGCGCGTTCGATGTCGCGGGGGATGTCGAGGTGCTTCTGTTCGACCGACCACACGTGCCCGCGCTCGCGATGAAAGCGCGCGAGGTATTCCTGCTCGCTCTGCCCCGGCGTCGCCACGAACAGCGCGTGCTTGCCCAGCCCCGCCAGCTCCATCAGCGTGGTGTAGCCCGAACGCGTGAACACCAGCTTCGCGCGGTTGAGCATTTCGCCCTGGCGTTCGCGGTCGAGATAGCCGTAAACGGAGGCGCCGGCAATCTCGCGGCATTCGCCGTCGTCGTGCGGACGGCCCAGCGTCACCACGATCCGTCCGGACAATCCGGGCAGCGCCTCCAGCACCAGCTTTTCCAGCAGACCGCGTTGCGGCTCGA
>JAJPHQ010000086.1 GCA_021325195.1 Gammaproteobacteria bacterium
CCGCCACCGAGATCGTGGGCCAGCCCGCGCCGGGCCACGCGTCGGGCGACGCGATGAAGGCGATGGAGCAAATCGTCACGCAGGAACTGCCGCACGGCTTCGGCTACGACTGGACCGGCCAGTCCTATCAGGAAGTCCTGTCCGGCAATGCCGCGACGATGCTGATGATCCTGTCGATCCTGGTGGTGTTCCTGGCACTGGCCGCGCTGTACGAAAGCTGGTCGATCCCGGTGTCGGTGCTGCTGATCGTGCCGCTGACCCTGCTGGGCACGGTGATCTTCACGCTGGGGCGCGGGCTCGCCAACGACATCTATTTCAAGATCGGCCTGATCACGGTGATCGGTCTCGCCGCGAAGAACGCGATCCTGATCGTCGAATACGCGGTGACCGCGCAGGCGGCGGGCAAGACCCTGCGTGCCGGCGTGATCGAGGCGTCCCGGCTGCGTTTCCGGCCGATCCTGATGACCTCGCTGGCCTTCATGCTGGGCGTGTTCCCGCTGTTCGTGTCCTCCGGCGCCGGCGCCAACGCGCGTCACGCGATCGGCACCGGCGTGATCGGCGGCATGCTGTTCGCGACCTTCTTCGGCCTGCTGCTGATACCGGTGTTCTACGTGATCGTGCGGCGCCTGCACGGCGACAGGCTCGATGGCGACGACGCCCCGGGCATCCGGGTTGCCGACGCGGGATGACGCTGCGCCTTGACCGGGGCGGCAAAGCCCTCAGCTCAGGCGATCGCGCGATCGACGATCTGCTGCGCCTCGGCCAGGATGGCCTCGAGGTGCGCCTGATCGCGGAAGCTCTCGCCGTAGATCTTGTAAATGTCCTCGGTGCCGGACGGGCGCGCGGCGAACCAGCCGCTTTTCGCGATCACCTTGATCCCGCCGATCGGTGCGTGATTGCCGGGCGCCTTGTCCAGCACCCGCTCGACTTTCTCGCCCGCCAGCATGGCGAGCTTGACGTCACCCGAAGACAGTCCGGCAAGCTTCTGTTTCTGCACGGGTGTCGCCTTGGCATCGACCCGATCACCGAATGGCTCTCCCAGTTCGTTCGTCAGCGCCCGGTACAGCTCGCCGGGGTCGCGACCTGCCAGCGCGGTGATCTCGGCCGACAGCAGCGAAGGCACGATGCCGTCCTTGTCGGTGGTCCAAACCGAACCGTCGCGACGCAGGAACGAGGCGCCGGCGCTTTCCTCGCAGCCGAATCCCAGCGAACCGTCGAGCAACCCGCCGACGAACCATTTGAATCCGACCGGCACTTCGTACAGTTGCCGCCCCACGCGTTGCGCGACCCGGTCCAGCAGCGAGGTGCTGACCACCGTCTTGCCGATTTTCAAACGTTTGGGCCATCGCGCCCGGTGGCTGAAGAGCCAGGCGGCGAGAACGCTCAAATAGTGATTGGCCGGCATCAGCCCCGCGCTGCGCGTCACCACGCCGTGTCGGTCGTGGTCGGTGTCGCAGGCAAACGCCACGTCGAAGCGGTTCTTCAAGCCGATCAGGCGCCGCATCGCGTACTTCGATGACGGGTCCATCCTGATCTTGCCGTCCCAATCCACGGTCATGAACGCGAAGCGCGGATCGACTTCTTCGCTCACCACGCTCAGGTCGATCCTGTAACGTTCGGCGATCGGTGCCCAGTAGTGCACCCCTGCCCCGCCCAGCGGATCGACGCCCAGTTTCAAACCCGAACCGCGGATCGCGTCGAAATCGATCACGTTGGACAGGTCGGCCACGTAGGCATCGAGAAAATCGTGCTCCCGCGTGGTGTCCGCACCGCGCGCCCGTTCGTAGGGAACCCGCTTGACACCCGCCAGCTTGTCCGCGAGGTAGCCGTTGGCCTGCTTCTGCACCCAGCCCGTGATTCGCGTGTCGGCCGGTCCGCCGTTGACCGGGTTGTACTTGAACCCGCCGTTGTCTGGCGGATTGTGCGAAGGCGTCACCACGATGCCGTCGGCGAGTCCTTGCTCGCGGCCGTGGTTGTAGCAGAGGATCGCGTGCGACACCGCCGGTGTCGGCGTGAACTCGCCGTCCTTCGCGATCCTGGTCTCGACACCATTGGCCGCCAGCACTTCCAGTGCGCTGCGCATCGCGGGCTGCGACAGGGCGTGGGTGTCGATGCCGAGAAACAGCGGACCGGTGACGGATTCCTTCGCGCGGAAATCGCAAATCGCCTGCGTGATCGCGAGGATGTGCCACTCGTTGAAGCTGCCGTCCAGCGAGGAACCGCGGTGGCCCGAGGTGCCGAACGCCACGCGCTGCGCCGGATTCGCCGGGTCCGGACGGATGGACGTATAGGCGTCCAGCAGCTTGCCGACATCGACCAGCAGCGATGCAGGCGCGGGTTCGCCCGCCAGCGGGCTGATCCTCTCGCCGCTCATGCCGCGTCCTTGCTGCCCGCCTCGCGCTGCCGGCGGTAACGGCGGATCAGCGCATTGGTGGAGCTGTCGTGGTCGAGCTCCGGTTCCTCGCGACTCTGCAATTGCGGGATCACCTTGTTGGCGAGCTGCTTGCCGAGCTCCACGCCCCACTGGTCGAACGAATCGATATGCCAGATCGCGCCCTGCACGAACACGCTGTGCTCGTACAACGCGACCAGCGCGCCCAGCGAATGCGGTGTCAGCCGTTCGGCGAGGATGGTGTTGGTGGGCCGGTTGCCTTCGCACACCCGGTGCGGCGCCAGCCACGCCGGCGTTCCCTCGGCGCGCACCTGTTGCAGGGTC
>JAJPHQ010000040.1 GCA_021325195.1 Gammaproteobacteria bacterium
GACTTGCCTGCCGGAAATCCCGCGATGGCCTTCCTCGACACCTTGCGTGCGCTCGACCGCACCCAGCGCCACACCGTGGCCGCATCGTTCCTGGGCTGGACGCTGGATGCGTTCGATTATTTCCTGCTGGTGTTCGTGATCCCGAGCGTCGCGAAAGACTTCCGGGTCGGCGTCACCGAGGTCACCTTCGCGCTGCTGCTGACGCTGGCGTTCCGTCCGCTGGGCGCGCTGATTTTCGGACGGCTCGCGGATCATTTCGGGCGCCGCCGGATCCTGATGCTGGACGTGGTGCTGTATTCGGCGCTGGAACTGGCCTGCGCGTTCGCGCCTTCGCTGCTGGCGCTGCTGGTATTGCGGGCACTGTTCGGCATCGCGATGGGCGGTGAGTGGGGCATCGGCGCGTCGCTGGCGATGGAATCGATCCCGGCGAAGTCGCGCGGCATCGTGTCGGGGATCCTGCAGAGCGGTTATCCCTGCGGCTACCTGCTGGGCGCGATCGCGTACGGCCTGCTGTTCAACGCGATCCGCTGGCGCGGGATGTTCGTGCTGGGCGTGCTGCCGGCGCTGCTGGTCCTGTACATCCGCCGCAGCGTGCCGGAGTCGCCGGTGTTCGAGCAGCGGCTGAAGGCGGGCGCGCGGCGCGGGGTCGCGGAAACCATGCGCGGCCACTGGGGCCTGTTCGCGTACCTGATCGTGCTGATGGCGGTGTTCAACATGTTCAGCCACGGCTCGCAGGACGTGTATCCGACCTTCCTGAAGCTGCAGCGGCATTTCGACACGCACGTCGTCAGCCTGCTGACCATCGTGCTGAACCTGGGCGCACTGGCGGGCGGACTCGCGTTCGGCGCGTGGTCGGAACGGATCGGGCGCCGCCGCGCGATGGTGATCGCCGCGCTGCTGGCGCTGCCGGCGATTCCGCTGTGGAGCTACGGCGGCTCGGTCGCGCTGCTGGCGGCCGGCGCGTTCTGGATCCAGGTGGCGGTGCAGGGCGCCTGGGGCGTGGTGCCCGGCTATCTCAACGAGCTGTCGCCCGACGCCGTGCGCGGAACGCTGCCGGGGTTTGCCTATCAGCTCGGGAATCTGATCGCGGCGGGTACCGCGACCCTGCTGGCCTGGTCCGCGCATCGGCGCGGCGGCGATTTCGCGTTCGCGCAGAGCGTGTGGATCGCGGGCGTGGCGGTGGTGCTGGCGCTGCTGGCCGGGTTCGGTCCGGAGGCGCGCGGCGTGCGCTTCGGTGCGAGCGACGCGGATGGCGTGACGGATGCCGCCGACACGGCTACCATCCCGCACCCCTGATCAACCCGTGCAGCCGATCCGCCGATGCGTGCCGAAAAGGATTCCGTGGTGAGCTTCCACTACAGCGTGCGCGACGCGGCCGATGCCGGCGCCCCACCGCTCGACGATTCGCGCGCGCGCGGCGAACCGATGCTGGCCCTGCTGGGCCACAACCAGCTGGTGCCGGGCGTGGAAAAGGCGTTGACCGGACGCGAGGCGGGCGAACGTTTCGAGGTGGAGGTCGCACCGGCGGATGCCTACGGCGATTACCGGGAAGGGCTGCTGCAACGGGTGCCGAAGAAATACTTCCCGAATGCGCAGAAACTCAAGCCGGGCATGACCACGGTGCTGACCACGCGCGAGGGCGTCCAGCGCATGGTCACGGTGCGCAAGATCGGCATGAGTTCGATCGACGTCGATCACAACCATCCGCTGGCCGGCAGGACCCTGCGCTTCGACATTGAGATCACCGCCGTGCGTGAGGCGACGCCGGAGGAAATCGCGCACGGACACGCCCATCCCGGTGATGGCCACGCGCACTGACGGATTCCCTCCATCCGCTTGCGCGCAGGGACGGCGCGTCAGAACTTCAGCTTCTCCCGCTTCTTCCGGCGCCGCAGCGCATCCAGCGCGAGCGTGCCGGGGCCGTGCACGGCCAGGATCAGGAAACCGCCGGCGATCGCGAGGTTCTTCATGAAGTTGATCCACTGCGACTGATCGGTGAAGTCGCTGTGGAAGAAGGACGCCGTCAGCAGGGAGAAGACGAACAGCCCGACGGCCGCCCAGCGGGTCAGGAAGCCGAACAGCACGGCGATGCCGCCGCCAAGTTCCGCGAAGATCACCAGCGGCAGCAGGCCGCCCGGCAGGCCGTGCGCGATCAGCAGTTGCGCGGTCGCGGTGTAGGCGTGCAGCTTGCCGTAGCCGGACAGGATGAAGATCAGCGAAAGCCCCAATCGGCCGATGAGCAGGGTGATGTTTTGCATGACGGGACTTCCGTAAGGGAAGCCCTGAACCAATCCGTCCTGGATTCGTCAGGGCACGCCGAACTCGGCTTCGCCCATCAGGCACGTGCAGCATGATGCGTGCTTGATGGGCGGGCGGCACATCCCTGCGCCGCCTGGAAACCCCGACAAACCAGAGTTTCCCAGAGGGAGGCGCCGGCGAACGGACCGGTTTCGCGGGCGCCGGGAAGCGTGGCGGTTCAGTTCGCCGCCAGCGCCGCGCGCACCCGTGGCGTCAGCACGCGCTTGGCGAACAGGAAATGGTCGCGCCAGTAATAGCCATCCAGTTCTTCCAGCCGCACGGTGCCGCCGCGATCGGGCGCGTTCACGAAGCGGCCGTGGCCGACGTAGATTGCCACGTGATTGACGCGATGGCGATGCCCGAAGAACAGCAGGTCGCCGGGCGCCAGCCGGTCCCTGGGCACCCGGGGCGCATCGACCGCGGCGATTTCACGCGAGGTGCGCGGCAGCACGATGCCGGCCTCGGTGCGGAACACGTAATCGACCAGACCGCTGCAATCGAAGCCGGAATCGGGCGTATTGCCGCCCCATCGGTAGGGCGTGCCGACCAGGCCGATTGCCCGGAACAGCACGTTGTTGGCGACGTTGCTGGAGGGCGGCGGGGGCGTGCTGGCGCAGGCGGCCAGCAACAGCAGCAGCGCGGGCACGAGCGAGCGCCGTACCCGGCGCCACGCCGCGTTCAATGCCGGGCCCTCCCCGCGGAGCCGGTGCAGCGCCCGCCCAAGCCGGCCGCGCGGCAAGGCGCGGCGGGAACGGATGCGCGGATTTCCGGGACGGCTGCAACGGGCATCGGACGGGCGCGGAGCGCGTTCTGGCGACGCTCGCGAAGGTAATGCATGCTTCCGCCCGCGTCCAGTCCGCGGATGGCGTGGCGTGATGCCGGTCCGCTGCGTCCGCGGCGGCTCAATCGCGACTCAGGCGACGCTGCTGTGCAGGGCAGACACCGCTTCCGGCAGGGGTTCGCGACCTTCCTGCAGCGTGTCGGCGAACAGCAGCGCGCGTCGGCGCGCGACCTCGGCGACCGCGGCCGGGACGGCCTGCTCGTCGGCGAAGCGCGCCAGGATGGCGCGGTGATAGGCGTTGAAATCCGGATCGCGGCAGGCCTCGTCCAGTCCGGCCAGCAGCGTCGCCAGCCAGCCCGCGCCGGGCGCACGCAGCATCAGAAGGATCTCGGGTACACTGCAGAACGCGGTGTCGCACTTCGTCGTCATTGTCATCCCCTTGTGTCAATGGGGAATGAAGCAGGAATGATGCCAACCGGCCACCGCGCAGCCGCGGCAACGCGGGCGAGGCAGGCGAAGGGGGCTGGCATGCGGGCGTTCCGACGGGGAATCCGGGTGCTGCGGTGGACGCTGCGCGTCGCCTGCGTGACGGGCATCACGAGCGCGGTCTTCGCGCAAGGTCCCGCCCCGGCCGGCACCGCACCGATGCCACCTGCCGCCGCTTCCACGGCCGCATCGTCCGCGCCGTCCCCGCTGGCGGAGGCGATGTCCGCGTCGAGCGCGCCGACGCCTCCCTCTTCCACCGCCTTGCCCGCTTCCGCCGGGTCGCCGCCTGCCGCAGCCGGCCGCTCCGCGATCGATCCCGCGCAACTGGCCGCGTTCGTCGATGGCGTGGTGCGCGCCTACATGGTCAGCAAGGGCATCGCCGGCGTGACCGTGGCGGTCACCAGCCGCGACGGTCCGCTGTTGCTGCGCGGTTACGGCATCGCCGGCGACCACCCGCGGCGCGCGGTCGATCCCGGTTCGACCCTGTTCCGGATCGGCTCGATCTCCAAGACCTTCACCTACGTCGCCGCCATGCAGTTGGTGGCCGCGCACAAGCTGGACCTGGACGCGCCGGTCGATGATTACCTTCCGCGCGCGCTGAAGACCGACAGCCCGCGTTATCCGCCGATCCGGATCTGGCACCTGATGACGCACAGCGCGGGCTTCGAGGATGCCGCGCTCAGCGCGCACCTGTTCTTCCGGGATCCGCGCACGGTGCCGCAGCTCGACGCCTACCTCGCGCGCTACCGTCCCAAGCGCGTGCGGGCACCGGCGGTGCACGCCGATTACTCCAATTATTCGGTGGCGCTGCTGGGCGCGATCGAGCAGCAGGTCTCGGGCGAGCCGTTCGAGCGATACATCGAGCGGCACGTCCTCGATCCGCTGGACCTGCGCCACACCACGTTCCGCGAGCCGCTTCCGGAAGGCGATCCGCGCGCGGTGCCGCACGGGCTCGCGAAGGATTTCTCGACTGCCTTCCAGTACGAGAACGGCGGTTTCGCACCGCGTGACTTCGAGTACAGCTCCGCCGATGCACCGGACGGCGCGGCCTCCTCGGATGCCGCCGACATGGCGACGTGGATGCGGATGCTGCTGAACGGCGGCGGGGTCGCCGGCCACGAGGTGCTGGATCCGATCACCTTCCACGAGATGGTGACGCCGACCTTCCGCAACGCGCCCGCGGTGCATGCGATCGCGCATGGCTTCTTCATTGGCCGCTACGGTCGCTACGCGAGTCTCGAACACGCCGGCGACACGCTGTGGTTCCACTCCAACATGGTGGTGCTGCCGCAGGCCGGCCTGGGGGTGTTCGTCTCGACCAACACCGACACCGGCGAAAGCCTGGCGATGGCGCTGCCGCGGCTGTTCTTCGAGCATTTCCTGCCGGATGCGCGTCCGCAGCCGCCGCCCGCGCCGCCCGGGGATTTCGCGCGCAGCGGGCAGATCTACGCCGGCATCTGGCTTTCCCAGCGGCGCAACTACAGCACCATCGAGAAGGCACTCACCCTCGACGTGGCGCGCACCGCCGTCACGCCGGACGGTCACCTGGTTCTCAGCGCGAACGGGGAGAGCAAACGCTATGTCGAGCAATCGCGGGACATCTTCCGCAACCTGGATACCAGCGACCGGATCCAGTTCCTGCGGGATGCGCACGGGCGGCTGACCGGACTCGCCGCGGCTTACGGGCATGCGGTGTTCGACCGCGCGAGCTTCCTCGACAACCCCGACACCGCGCTGGCGACGCTGGCGCTGCTGCTGGTCGTGTGCCTGTGCGCGCTGGTGGGCGCGTCGGGCCGGCGCGGCCGTCCGCCGCATGGAACCCCGACGCGCCGCCGCGAGGCGCGCGCGCCGGCGGCCACCGCGCTGGCCGCGGTCTGCGGATGGCTTCTGTTCCTGATCGCGGCCAGCGTGGCGGCGCAGGTGATGTCCGCGGCGGGATACCGGCTGCTGTTCGACTTCCCGCCACCGGTGCTGGTGGTCGTGGTGGCGCTGGGCTACCTCGCGGCCGTGCTCACCCTGGTCGCGCTGGGGTTCCTGCCGCGCGCATGGCGCCTGCCGAGGTGGAGCTTCTGGCGCAAGCTGCGCCACACGCTGATTCTCGCGCTGATGCTGTGGACCCTTGCGTTGCTGATCGAATGGAAGATCCTGCTGGCGCCGCTGATGCTGTAGCGGATTCACGCGCATCGCGGCTTGCGGAGGAGCGGGTGTTGTACGACCATCGCCGCGCGGTTGTCATGCCATCGGTGTCTTATGGCGGCGTCAAGGCAAACGGGCGGTTCGGGTGGCCTGCTGACGGGCGTGCTGCACCCGGACGGGCCCGGACAGGCGGTTCGCTTCGACGGGTTCATCCGCGCGCAGTACCGGGGACTGGTGCAATTCCTGCGCGGGCGTACCGCCACGCTGCAGGATGCCGAGGATGCCGCGCAGGAAAGCGTCGCCAAACTGTTGCGGTATCGCGCTTCGGCCGCCGCGTCCGACTGGCAGCGGCTGCTCTACAGGATCGCCATCAACGCCGCGCACGACCGGTTCCGGGATGCGCAACATCATCCGGTGGAGTTCCGGATGGCCCCTGAACTTCACGAGATCGCCTCGCCGGATTGCTCCCCCGACGAGTTCGCGGCACACGCGCAGAAGCTGGTGCGCCTGCGCCGGGCGCTGCTCGAGCTGCCGCCCAGGTGTCAGCGGGTGTGCCTGCTCAAGCTGGTATACGACATGACCAACGCC
>JAJPHQ010000025.1 GCA_021325195.1 Gammaproteobacteria bacterium
AACTGCGTAAGCTCGCCGCAAGAATCCATCCGCGCACCGCGGTGGTCGCGCATGACCTTCTGGTCACGCTGATCGCATGGTGGCTGTCCAACACCCTGCGCTACGAAATGCTGCCTTACCGGCAGCACGTCGATCTGCTGGCGTGGCCGACCCTGATCGTGCTGGGCGTGCAGGGCGTGATCTTCTACTGGACCGGTCTCTACAAGGGGTTGTGGCGTTTCGCCAGCCTGCCGGACCTGTGGAACATCCTGCGCGCGGTGGTGGTGGGCACCATCGCGATCTATCTGGCGCTGTTCCTGTACAACCGCCTGGAAGGCGTGCCGCGTTCGGTGCTGCTGCTGTATCCGGCGCTGCTGGCGGTGCTGCTGGGCGTGCCGCGGCTGGCCTACCGCTACTGGAAGGACAGCCGTCTCGATCTTTTCCATTCCAGGCGCAGCCAGCGCGTGCTGGTGATCGGCGCCGGCCGCGCTGGCGAGGCACTGGTGCGCGACCTGCGCCGCGACGCCCGTTACACGCCGGCCGGTTTCATCGACGACGACGAGTCCCTGCGCGGCGCGCGTCTGCACGGCATCCCGGTGCTGGGCGGCACGGCGAAATTGCCGGAACTGGCGCGCGGCGTCGGCGCCGAAATGCTGCTGATCGCGATGCCTTCGGCCGACAAGACGCAGATGCGGCGCGTGGTCGAGCTGTGCGAACAGACCGGCCTGCCGTTCCGCACCGTACCGAGGCTGGACGACGTGGTCTCGGGCCGCGCACAGTTCAACGAATTGAAAGAGGTCGCGATCGAGGATCTCCTGGGCCGCGATCCCGTCAAGCTGGAGTGGAACGCGATCCGCCAGAGCCTGACCGGACGCCGCGTGCTGGTCACCGGCGGCGGCGGTTCGATCGGTTCCGAATTGTGCAGGCAGATCGCGCGGCTGGGCGCGGCCTCGCTGACGGTGCTGGAACTGTCCGAGTACAACCTGTACCGGATCGAGCAGGAGCTGCGCGCGCAGTATCCGGAACTGGTGTTTCGCGGCCTGATCGGCGACTGCGGCGATCCCGCGACCTGCGCGCACGCCTTCGAGCTGGCACGGCCGCAGACCGTGTTCCATGCGGCGGCCTACAAGCACGTGCCGCTGTTGCAGGAACAGTTGCGCGAGGCGTTCCGCAACAACGTGCTGGCCACGCGCACGGTCGCCATGCAGTCCGTCCGGAGCGGCGTCGAGAGCTTCGTGCTGATCTCCACCGACAAGGCGGTCAATCCCACCAGCGTGATGGGCGCGTGCAAGCGGATTGCCGAAATCGTCTGCCAGGTGACCGGCGAGGGCAGCACCACGCGCTTCGTGACGGTGCGGTTCGGCAACGTGCTGGATTCGGCGGGCTCGGTGGTGCCGCTGTTCCGCAGCCAGATCGCGGCCGGCGGCCCGGTGACGGTGACGCATCCGGAGATCTCGCGCTACTTCATGACCATTCCCGAGGCCTGCCAACTGATCCTGCAGGCGATGGCGATGGGTCACGGCGGCGAGACCTACGCGCTGGACATGGGCGAGCCGGTGCGCATCCGCGATCTGGCCGAACAGATGATCCGCCTCGCCGGCAAGCAGCCCGGCCGCGACGTTCAGATCCTCTACACCGGCCTGCGCCCCGGCGAGAAGCTGTTCGAGGAACTGTTCCATCCGCTCGAGAAGTACCACAGCACCACGCACCCGAAGATCTTCCAGGCCGCACCGCGCCAGCAATCCGGTGCGCTGGTGATGGCGCAGATCGAGCGCGCCGCGGAGGCGGTGGCGCGTTTCGACGAGGACACGCTGCGGCATTGCGTCGGCGCCCTGCTGCCGGGTTACCGCTGGCAGACCGGCGAGAGCGTGCAAGCGGCCGAGGTGCTGCCGTTGCAGCGCGAAGCCGGACAGGACTCGGCCGCATGACAGGGATGGGGCGAAAGTGATCCGCTTGCGCAAGGTGGTGTTTCCGGTGGCCGGGCTGGGCACGCGATTCCTGCCGGCCACCAAGGTCGTTCCCAAGGAAATGCTGCCGGTGATCGACCGGCCGCTGATCCAGTACGCGGTGGACGAGGCCGTGGATGCCGGCGCCGACACGCTGGTGTTCGTCACCAACCGCTACAAGCATTCGATCGCCGATTACTTCGATTCGGCGTACGAGCTGGAGGAAACGCTGGAGCGTGCCGGCAAGCACGAACTGCTGGCGGCGGTGCAGGGTCTGCTGCCTCCGCACGTGCGCTGCGTGTACGTGACGCAGGAACAGGCGCTGGGGCTGGGCCACGCGGTGCTGTGCACCAAACCGGTGGTCGGCGACGAGCCGTTCGGCGTGATCCTGCCCGACGACCTGATCGTGAACGACGGCCCCGGCGCGCTGCGCCAGATGGCCGAATGCGCGCCGGATGCCGAAACCGGCGTGCTGGCGGTGGAAGAGGTGCCACGCGCCGACACCGGCAAGTACGGTATCGTGGATGTCGAGAAAGGCAGCGAGCGCATCCGCCATATCGTCGAGAAGCCGAAGCCGGAGGATGCGCCTTCCAACCTGGGCGTGGTCGGCCGCTACGTGCTGCCCGCGCGCATCTTCGATCTGCTGGAACACACCACGCCCGGTGCCGGCGGCGAAATCCAGCTGACCGACGCGATCGCCGCGCTGTTGCGCGATACCCCGGTGCTGGCGCATCGTTTCCGGGGCCGGCGCTTCGACTGCGGCAGCAAGGCCGGGATGGTGCGTGCGACGCTGCATTTCGCGCTGGACGATCCCGACCTTGCCGGCATCGTGCGCGAGTTCGTTGCCGATCACGACGTGGTCTGATTCGCGGCCTGGTCCGGAGCGCGACGGCTTCCTTGTATCCTCGGCACCTTGTGGTGAACAGGGGATGCGTGCATGGCGCCGCCCGACGAAACCTGGTACGCCGCCACGGCTCGTCCGTTCGATTCGTTGCCGTCGTTGCAGGGCAACGCCGATGCGCGCGTCGCCATCGTGGGCGGCGGTTACGCCGGCGTGTGCCTGGCGTTGGGATTGGCCGAACGCGGCGTGCGCGACGTGTTGCTGCTCGAACGCGACGGGATCGGTCATGGCGCGTCCGGCCGCAATGGCGGCTTCGTGTTCGGCGGCTATTCGCTGGGCGAGGACGAACTGCTGAAACGGCTGGGTGCCGAACGGGCGTGCGCCCTGTACCGGCGCACGCTCGATGCGGTCGAACTGATCCGAACGCGCATCGCACGTTACGCGATCGAGTGCGACGCGGTCGATGCCGGCGTGATCTGGGCCAACTGGTTCCGCGATCCCGAGGTCCTGCGTGCGCGGCAGAAACTGCTGGCTGAACGTTACGGCGTCGAGTGGGAGTGGATTCCCGAGGCACGGCTGCGACAGGTCATCCGGAGCGGGCGTTATCACGACGGCCTGTTCGAGCGGAACGCCTTGCACCTGCATCCGCTCGACTACCTGCACGGCATGGTGCGCGCGGCGCAAGGGCAGGGCGTGCGTTTCCACGAGAACAGCCGCGTGCGGCGCGCGCAACGCGACGGCGCAGGCTGGCGCGTCCGCACCGATGCGGGCGAGGTTAAGGCGCAAACCGTGGTGCTGGCCTGCGGCGGTTATCTCGCGCACCTCAAACGCGAAGTCGACCGCGCGGTGCTGCCGATCGCGACCTACGTGATGGTCACCGAACCCCTCGGCGATCGCATGGGCGCATGCCTGCAAACGCAGGCCGCGATCTACGACTCCCGTTTCGCTTTCGACTATTACCGCGCACTGAAGGACACACGCCTGTTGTGGGGTGGCCGGATCTCGGTCCGCAACCGCTCGCCGGAATCGGTGAAGAAGCTGCTGATGCGCGACCTGTTGCGGGTGTTTCCGCAACTCGAGGGCGTGAAGATCGATTACGCATGGTCGGGCTTGATGAGCTACGCGCGCCACCAGATGCCGCAGCTGGGCAGCCGCGGCGACGGATTGTGGTGGATGCAGGCGTTCGGCGGGCACGGCACTGCGCCGACCTGCGCGGCGGGCGAACTGCTGGCCGATGCGATCGTGAACAACGACGAAGGCTGGCGCGAGTTCGCGCCGTTCGGATTGCAAAACGCCTTCCGCCCGTTCGGCTACCTCGGTGCGCAGGCGAATTACTGGTGGCTGCAGGGCAAGGATTGGTTGAAAGATCTGCTGGAAGGCTGACCGTCCGCCGGCCACGACCCGTCCATCCGAATCCAGCTTCCGAAACGCCCGCATGTCGCAATCCCGCGGCATCCGGTGTTCTCCGTTGTGACGATCGCCACGCTGACTGCGGGTGACGGCCCATGGGCCGCGTCTGACGTCGTGGCCGGCAAACCCAGTCGTGTTGTGCCCGGCGGAGAGCAGGAGGATGGACATGCGATTGCGCCCGACGATTGCGCTCTGCCGGCCGACGATCAGTCATAGTCGTCCGCGATGAAGCACTGAAGGGAGAAAACCCGTGACCGACAAGTCAACGCATGCCGCGCATTGTTTCTGCGGCGCCATCGAGCTCGAACTGGATGGCGCGCCCGAGGCGATGGGCTACTGCCATTGCGAATCCTGCCGGCACTGGTCGGCGGCGCCGGTGAACGCCTTCACCTTGTGGCCAGACGCGGCGGTGCACGTCACCCGCGGCGCGGACTTGCTCGCACGTTTCGCCAAAACGCCGGCCAGCGTGCGCCGCTGGTGCACGCAGTGCGGCGGACATGTGCTGACCGAACATCCGGCATGGGGATTGGTGGATGTCTATGCCGCAGTGATCGAGGATTTCGATTTCGCACCGGCGGTCCACGTGCACTACCAGGAAACCGTGCTGTCGATCCGCGATGGCGTGACCAAGCTCAAGAACCTTCCGGAGGCCATGGGCGGCTCGGGTGTCGCCCTGGCCGAGTGAAGCGGCCAAACGACATCAGCCCTTCCCGACGGAGAACAGCCATGCGCAGTGCCTCGATTTTCCTGTACGGCGTGATTTGCTACGTCGTGTTCTTACTGACGTTCCTGTACGCGATCGCTTTCGTCGCGGACCTTCCCTTCGTACCGCACACGGTCAATCGGGGATTCGCCGCGGACAGCGTCGTGTATGCGGTGGTGATCGACGCGATCCTGTTGGGCCTGTTCGCGATCCAGCACAGCGGGATGGCGCGGCGCGGTTTCAAGGCGTGGCTGACGCACTGGATGAGCCCGTCGATCGAGCGCAGCACGTTTGTGCTGTTGTCCAGTCTAGTGCTGATCCTGTTGTACTGGCAGTGGCGGCCGCTGCCGGGCGTGATCTGGGACGTGGGCCACGGATGGGTGTGGTGGCTGCTGTACGCGGTGTCCGCATTGGGCTGGCTGATCGTCCTGAGCGGCACCTTCATCATCAACCACTGGGATCTTTTCGGCTTGCGCCAGGTCTGGCTGCGTGCGCGCGGCATCGCCTACACGCCACCGGAATTCGTCGACAGTTTCTATTACCGTGTCGTCCGGCATCCGCTGATGCTGGGCTTCGTCATCGCGTTCTGGGCGATACCCCGGATGACCGCGGGGCACCTGCTGTTCGTGGTCGCGACGACGGGTTACATCCTGATCGCGGTGCGGTTCCTGGAAGAGCGCGACCTGATCGCGGCGCACGGCGAGGACTACCGCCGCTACCGGCGTGAAGTGCCGATGATCTGTCCATGGCCACGGCCCTCACACCGGGATGAAGTGGATTTCGTTTCGTCGAAGCGGTAGTGAACGGTCGGCCACGTTCCGCGCCGCGCGGGATTCCGGCACAATAGCCGCGCGGGGAACACCCCGCGCCGCCGGAACGTCCGCATGTCGTCAAATCGTTGGCGCGCCGTTCGCACGAGTCTCGTCTGGATCGTGCTGGGGGCGCTGAGCGGCGCGGTAATCGTCGCAGATGCGCTTTCCGCACCGCGATCGCCCGGCGCGCCGATCTACACCACACAGGACGGACACGCGCGGTTCGGCAATGCGGTCGTCTCGGCGGGTTGGATGCTGACGGACGGCGTATTGTCGAATCTGGTGGTCACCGACGAACTCCACCAGCGGCAAATCCCGATCGTCGGTCCGTTTTCGTTGACGATCAAGGACGGCAGCAAACTGGCCGCGGCGGATTTCCACCTGCAGGGCACGATGCAACCCGTCGCGCTTCCATCCAACCCGAGGGCTTCGCGGCTTGTGGAGCGCGTTCCCGGCATCGCGGTCGAGGGCCGGTTCGTCGATGCAATGGGCAACATCGGGATCGACTGGAAACTGGTGCAGCGCGATGGCTCCGCCTACCTGCGGGAAATCATCACCATCTCCGCGCTGAAACAGGACGAGCCGATCACGCGCGTGGATTTGTTCGGACTGACTGCGCCCGACGCGTTCGTGGACGGCACCACAAAAGGTTCGCCGGTGGTGTCGCACGACGACTGGTTCGGTTTCGAACACCCTATGTCGCAGGCCGACGCGTGGCTGGGCAAGGTGAAGCTGTGGATCGACCGCAGCTTGCCGCTGGCCAAGGGCCAGTCGGTGACGTATTCCGCGGTAATCGGCGTCGCGCACTCCGGGCAGATGCGGCGCGATTTTGCCACCTACATCGAACGCGAACGCGCGCACCCGTACCACCCGTTCCTGCACTACAACTCGTGGTACGACATCGGCTATTTCACGCCTTACACCCAGGCGCAGGCGCTGGACAGGATCCATGCCTTCGGCCGCGAACTCGTCGAAAAGCGACACGTGAAGATGGACTCGTTCCTGTTCGACGACGGCTGGGACGACTACAGCGGCAGTTGGCATTTCAGCAAGGCATTTCCGGATGGCTTCTTGCCGCTGTGCAAGGCGGCCGAGAAATACGGCGCCGCGCCGGGCGTGTGGCTGTCACCATGGGGCGGGTACGGCAAGCCGCGCAAGGAACGCATCGCCAACGGCCGCAAGCTCGGCTACGAGATCGTCGACGACGGTTTCGCGTTGTCCGGCCCGAAATACTGGAAGCGCTTCCGCGAAGTGGTGATGACGCTGCTGAACGACGATTGCATCAACCAGTTCAAGTTCGACGGCACCGGCAACGTCAACAGCGTGTATCCCGGCAGCCGGTTCGACAGCGATTTCGCGGCGGCGATCCAGTTGATCAGCGACATCCGCGCCGACAAGCCGAACACCTTCATCAACCTCACCACCGGCACCTGGGCCTCGCCGTTCTGGCTGAAGTACGCCGATTCCATCTGGCGCGACGGCTACGACCACAACTTCGCGGGCGTCGGCCCGTACCGCGAGCAGTGGATCACCTATCGCGACGAGCAGACCTATCGCAACATCGTCGAGAAGGGCCCGCTGTTCCCGATCAATTCGCTGATGCTGCACGGGATCATCTACGCTCAACATGCCGTGCATCTGGACACCGATCCGGACCACGACTTCGCCAACGAAGTGCATTCCTATTTCGCGACCGGCACCGACCTGCAGGAGATGTACATCACACCGTCGCTGCTGACCGACAAGGATTGGGACACACTGGCGCAAGCCGCCAACTGGTCGCGTGCGAACGCCGGCGTGCTGCGCGACACCCACTGGATCGGTGGCGATCCGGGACGTCTGAACGTCTACGGCTGGGCCACGTGGTCGCCTTCCAGCTCCTTCATCACGCTGCGCAATCCCGACGACAAGCCGCGGCTCGCGATCCTCGACGTCGGCCGGCAGCTGCAATTGCCGAAGGATGCCGCGCACTCGTTCGATGTCAGCGACGTATGGCACAGCGGCGGTGATAGCGTCCCGAAGACGCTGGACGCCAGTCACCCGACCACGATCATGCTACAACCGTTCGAGGTGTTGACATTGCAGTTGACGCCGGCGAAGTAGCGGTCGCGAGCACGCTCACTCCTGCAAATCCTGCAGGAGCCTGCGTGCAGGCGACCCCTGCGCAAGGCGAATCACATCAATCCCGGCGCGAATCGCATTGCAGCTATCCTGCGCCGATGGACTGGACCATCCTCTGGTACGTCATCGCCGGCATCATCATCGTCGCGGGCTTCGTCGGCTCGATCCTGCCCAACCTGCCTGGCATTCCGGTGATGTTCGGCGGCATGCTGCTGGCCGCATGGCTCGGACACTTCCGGAAGATCCCCGTGTGGCTGATCGTGATCCTGGGCGTGCTGGCAGCGTTCTCGATCGTGTTCGATTTTCTTTCCGGAACCTGGGGCGCCAAACGCTACGGCGCCAGCAAGGCGGCCATCTGGGGCGCGTTGCTCGGCACCCTCGCCGGATTGTTTTTCGGCATTCCCGGCCTGCTGCTCGGGCCGTTCGCCGGCGCGGTGATCGGCCAACTCGTCTCGGGCAGCCCGATCGAACACGCCGCCAAGGTCGGCTTCGGAACCTGGATCGGGCTCTTGATCGGCACCGCGATCAAGCTGGGCGTCGCGTTCATGATGCTGGGCACCTTTGCGCTTGCGCTGGCGATTTGAAGCAAGAAGGCAGATGCAAACCGACACCTGATTTCCGGAATGGCAGCCAGGCGCGAATCATGGCCATCACGCAGCGGTGGCAGTCTGCCCGGGGCTCGTGATCGGCGGGGTCCGCTCGACGCCTTTCGGGCGCAATCCTGCCGTCCGGCACGGCTTGTCGCTCACGTTTCGATAACGACATGGCGAGTAGAAAGCGCGGTCAGGCATCGTCGCGCGGGGGTGAAAAATGCGAATCGTTCTGGCCTGTGCCGTTTCCGCTGCCGCCGTCCTGATGGCGGGATGTTCAACGCAGCAAGGCAGTGCGCCTGCCACCGGGCAAGCCGCCGTTTCCGCAACGCCGACTGCTGCTGCCCCCATCGCCGATCCTTGCAGGCTGCTGACGCAGGCCGAAGCCTCCGATGTCCTGGGAGCACCGGCGGGACCGGGTCAACGCAAGCAGTTCGACAAGCTCACGACGCGCTGCAGTTTTTCCACGGCGTCCAATGACGAACTGTTCCTCGACGTGTCCAATCCGGGACTTTTCGACGCCGCGGTGCACATGGGGGCCGTTCCGGTCGCGGGGATCGGCGACCGCGCGCTGTGGCAGCACGACCAGTATTCCAGCCTTCTGATGATCGAGAAGGGCGGAAACGTGATCAACATGGGGCTTCCGCACACCATCGCCTCGCCGACGCCGGCGGTAGTCAAAGCCGGCAAGCTGATTGCCGGCCGCATGTAAAACCGCAGTTGCTGCGCAGCGCGTCGAGCACGCCGCGCGCCGGCTTTGGTACCGGATTGTTCTCATGAACGCCACACCATCAAGCTCACTGTGACGCTGGCGTGGTGAGTGTATTTTGCCGTTTGACACGTATGCACAAATGACATACAGTCAAATCGTGCGATACGAATGGGACGAAGGCAAACGTGCAGCCAAACTCGCCAAGCACGGTACGATGGGCATGGGCTTTTCGTTCCGCGTGTTGCTGGCGGTGTGGACCGAACGCGCCCCGGAAACGATTCGCATCATTTCCGCGCGTCGCGCCAGCCGCGCCGAAGCGCGCCATTATCCGGAGAACTGACCATGCGCAAAGAGTACGATTTCAGCAAAGCCAAACGTGCCAGGGACGTTCCGGCACTGGCCCGCATCCAGCGCGAAAACGCCGGCAAGGAACGCATCACCATCCGGCTGGACGCGGACATCCTGGACTGGTTCCGCGCCCGCGTGACCGGCGGCGGCAACTACCAGACGCTGATCAACGAGGCGCTGCGCGCGCACATCGCGGATCGTGAGGGCACGCTAGAGCGCACGCTGCGCCGTGTCATCCGCGAGGAACTGCACGCCGCGTAGTGGATCGCGTTGGGTTGATTTAACTTCAATCTTCATTATCCGCGCTCTTGTCGATGCGTTCCTTGATGAACGCGAGAATAGGGGTCCAGACGGCGGTCATGTGCTTGTCGAGGATGCCGCCATGACCTGCATCCGGTATCAACACGAATCGACCACCGTCACCTGCAGAGGCATACAAAGCAATCGGCCTGCCCATGTCGGGGGGGCACGTTGGTGTCGTTTGCGCCCGCGACCACCAGCAAGGGTGCTCCCAGTTTGGGCGCGGCCCGCACGCTATCCCACAGATCAGGCGTAAGCGGTGCAAGCCAAACCGGTAGCGCGCGCAGGTAAACCATCAAGTCTCTTGCCGAACTGAATGCACCGTACACCGCGATACCGAGCGGATGAGGCTCGAAGTTCGCGGCATTGTGCAGCGCGACAGCAGTTCCGAGCGAATACGCGACAACGAATTTGGGCCGTGTCGTGCCGGCCCAATCCGCGAAAGCGCGCCACGCCGCGCGTGCATCTTCATTCAGATGTTGAACAGTGGGCGTGCCTGTGCTCTTTCCGAACCCCGAGTAATCGAAGACCATGGACGACACATGTTGTTGGTACAGGTACGCCTGTACCTGCGCCCAGTCATGGACGGTTTGTCCGTTGCCACTGAATAGAAGCAGCGACGGCGTATCGGCACCGGCATCAACGACCCACGCTTCCAGCGATCGCCCATGGCTGTCTATCGTGAGTGATTTGTACGGAACGGCGAACGTTTCGGGTGTGCCCGTTGCCTTGTCCTGGGTCACGAACATTTCGTGTTCAAGCTGCGGGTTGACGGCCACGTGAAAGATAAACCCAGCGGCAACGATGAGACAGATCAAGACGAACGCGAGGCCGCCCAGCCAAGCGGCAACACGTTGCAGGGTTTTCATCGGTTTCGACCCTCTCTCCAATGCCGTGGCGGGCTTCACACCATCTCGAAAATCCCCGCCGCGCCCATGCCGGTGCCGATGCACATAGTGACCATGCCGTACTTCTGCTTTTTGCGGCGCATGCCGTGGACGAGCGTCGCGATGCGGATGGAACCGGTAGCGCCGAGCGGATGACCGAGCGCGATCGCGCCGCCTTCGGGGTTGACCTTGTCCGGATCGAGGCCGAGATCCTTGATCACCGCGAGCGATTGCGCGGCGAAGGCTTCGTTCAATTCGATCCACTCCATGTCGTCCTGCTTCAAGCCCGTGGCCTTCAGCGCCTTCGGAATGGCTTCTTTCGGGCCGATGCCCATGATTTCGGGCGGCACGCCGGCGACGGAGAAGCCGACGAAGCGCGCGAGCGGGGTCAGGCCGTAATCCTTGATCGCCTGTTCGCTGGCCAGCAGCACCGCGCCGGCGCCGTCGGACATCTGCGAGGAATTGCCGGCGGTGACGCTGCCGTCGCGCTTGAACACGGGGCGCAGTTTCGCCAGCGCCTCGGCATTGGTGTCGCGGCGCGGGCCTTCGTCGTTCTCGATCACGCGGCGGTCTTCCTTCACGCCGCGCGAGTGCAGGTCGGGATAGCGGTCGTCGAGCGGGTAGGGCGCGATCTCTTCCCTGAAGTTGCCGGCGTCCTGCGCGGCGAGCGCGCGCTGGTGGCTGCGCAGCGCGAAGGCGTCCTGCTCCTCGCGCGTGATCTTCCAGCGCGTGGCGACGTTCTCGGCGGTGATGCCCATGCCGTACGCGATGCCGATGTTGTCGTCCTTGAAGATCTCCGGATTCATCACCGGATGGAAGCCCATCATCGGTACCATGCTCATGGACTCGGTGCCGCCCGCCAGCACGAGGTCGGATTCGCCCAGTCGAATGGTGTTGGCCGCGATCGCGACGGATTGCAGGCCGGACGAGCAGAAACGGTTGATGGTCATGCCGGGCACGGAATCGGGCAGACCCGCGAGCAGCGCGCCGATGCGCGCCACGTTCATGCCTTGCTCGGCTTCCGGCATCGCGCAGCCGATCACCACGTCGGTGATGCGGTTCACGTCGATGCCGGGGCATTCGTCCAGCGTTTCGCGCAGCACGTGCGCCAGCAGGTCATCGGGACGGGTGTGGCGGAACACGCCGCGCGGAGCCTTGCCGACCGGTGTGCGCTTGGCGGCGACGATGTAGGCGTCCTGGGTTTGCTTGGTCATGGTGGATTCTCTTTGTCGTCATTCCCGCCAAAGCGGGACTGTGAAGGCTGGATGCCTTAACGAACATCGGCGAAGCCGATGGCCCGCAGGGCGAGCGCCACGGAAGGCGCGAGTAATCCAGTGTCTTGTGTCCTTGGGAATGGATCCCGGATCAGCGCACGTCCATGTGCTGTCCGGGATGACGCCATCCTGGCGTCAGTTCCGCAGCGGTTTGCCGGTGGTCATCGTGTGTGCGATGCGTTCCTGGGTCTTGGGCATCTGCGCCAGTTCCATGAAGTGGTGGCGCTCCAGATCGAGCAGCCATTGCGCATCGACCGTGCTGCCGCGTTCGATGTTGCCGCCGCACAAGGTGTCGGCGATCCGGGTGGCGATTTCCATGTCGTGTTCGGAGATGAAATGACCGGCCAGCATGTTCACGAGCTGGGCCTTGATGGTCGCGGTGCCGACGTCGCCCGCGACATGGGTCTTCTGCGGCAGCGGCGGCCGCCAACCCGACTCGGCCAGCGACGAGGCGACGTTCTTGGCGACGTACAACAGTTCGTCGGCGTTGAACACCACCACGTCGGAATCGCGCAGCAGACCGAACTGTTTGGCTTCCAGTGCGCTGCCCGAAGCCTTGGCCATCGCGACGGTTTCGAAGTAACGCCTGATGTGATCGAACGGATCGTCCGTGAACGAGGCGCGTGAGCAGCGTTCGGCGATTTCCTTGAGGCCGCCGCCGGCGGGCAGCAGGCCCACGCCGGCCTCGACCAGGCCGATGTAGCTTTCCAAGGCCGCCACGGTGCGCGCCGAATGCATCTGCAGCTCGCAACCACCACCCAGGCACAGGCCACGCACCGCCGCCACGGTCGGGATCAGTCCGTGCTGGACGCGCATGGTGGTACGCTGGAAATTGGCGATCAGGGCTTCGAGCTGCGAAATCCTGCCTTCCTTCAACAGCGCCAGCACGCCTTTCAGGTTGGCGCCGGCCGAGAACACCGGGCCGGTCTGCCACACCACCAGCGCCTTCAGCTTTTCTTCGGCCAGCCCGACCGCGTGCTGGATCCCATCCAGCACCTGATCGTCGAAGGTGCACATCTTGGTCTTGAAGCTGACGATGCCGACGTCGTCATGGCCCAGCGTCCACAGCCGAATGCCGTCGTTCTCCCACACCGTGGTGCCGGTGTCGAACTTCTCGCCGATCAGCGCGTCCGGGAACAGTTGTCGCTTGTAAACGGGCGCGGAGGAACGCGGAATGTCTTTCTTTGCACGCGGCGACCAGGAGCCGTCGGCATGATGCACGCCACGGCGGCCGTCGTTCACCCATGCGGGCAGCGGCGCGTTGCTCATCGCGTTGCCGGCGGCGATGTCTTCCGCGATTGCTCCCGCGACGGCCTGCCAATCCGCGGCCTGCCAGGTTTCGAAAGGACCGAGCTTCCAGCCGTAACCCCAGCGGATCGCGAAATCCACGTCGCGCGCGGTGTCGGCGATGCCTTCCAGGTGATACGCGCTGTAGTGGAACAGGTCGCGGAAGCAGGCCCACAGGAATTGCGCCTGCGGATCACCGGATGCGCGCAGCTTGGCGAATTGCTCCGCCGGATTCC
>JAJPHQ010000005.1 GCA_021325195.1 Gammaproteobacteria bacterium
TGCGGCACATCCCGCACACGATGTGCCCTTCGGCGCTGACGCGCTGGCCCACGCGGTAGCCACGCACCTCGTCGCCGACCGCGACGATCCTGCCCACGAATTCGTGGCCGATCACGAGGCCGGGCTTGATCGTCCGCTGCGCCCATTCGTCCCAGTTGTAGATGTGCAGGTCGGTGCCGCAGATCGCGGTCTTCTCCACCTCGATCAGCACGTCGTTGTGGCCGTATTCCGGAACCGGCACCTCGCCCATCCAGATGCCCTTGGCGGCGTCGCGCTTGATCAGCGCCCTCATCATCTGCGGCATGTCGTCCTGCCTTCGTTCCGGAATGGATCGCGCGATTATACGGCGCTCCGGCGCGGCGCCGCGCCAACCGCCCCGTACAATCGCCGGCGATGGTTTCCCCGTCCGCCACCGATCCCCGGCCGCCCGCGATCTTCCTGATGGGCCCCACCGCGACGGGCAAGACCGCGCTCGCCTGCGCGCTGGCCGAACGTTTTCCGGTCGAACTGGTGAGTGTCGATTCGGCGCTGGTCTATCGCGGCCTCGACATCGGCGCGGCCAAGCCGGATGCCGCGACACTGCGGCGTCATCCGCACGCCTTGATCGACCTCCGCGATCCTTGCGAACCGTATTCCGCGGCAATGTTCCGCGAGGACGCGCTGGCCGCGATGCGCGCGATCACCGCGCGCGGCAGGGTGCCGCTGCTGGTGGGGGGCACCGGCCTGTATTTCCGCGCGCTGGAGCACGGGCTTTCCGCGATGCCGACGGCCGATCCGGCCTTGCGCGCCCGGCTGTCGGAAGAAGCGGATCGGATCGGCTGGCCGGCCCTGCATGCAAGGTTGGCGGAGCGCGATCCCGACGCGGCGGCGCGCATCCAGCGCAACGATGCGCAGCGCATCCAGCGCGCGCTGGAGGCGATCGAGCTTTCCGGCGTCACGCTCACCGCGCTGCGTGCATCCGCCGGTGGTCGGGCGCGCCTGCCGTACCGGGTGTTGAAGCTCGCACTGATTCCCGCCGACCGGCAGCGCCTGCGCGAACGGATCGCCGCGCGCTTCGACGCGATGCTGGCCGCGGGCTTGCTGGAGGAAGTGCGCCGCCTGCGCGCGCGCGGCGCCCTGCATCCCGGGCTGCCCGCCCTGCGCGCGGTCGGCTACCGGCAGGCCTGGCAGCACCTCGCAGGCGGTCTCGACGCCCGGGAATTCAGGCGGCGCGCGATTTTCGCCACGAACCAGCTCGCCAAGCGCCAGCTCACCTGGTTGCGCGGCGAGCTGGATGCCCGCGCGTTCGATCCGGAGCGGGCCGACCTTGCGCAAGCCGTCGCCCGGGCAGTCGGCCTTTTTCTAGCAAAATCAGGCTGAAAGCCCCGTTCCGGCTGCCTTTCGCGGGGAAACTGCGCTAACATCCCGTACGTCACGCACGGTCCACGGCACCACGGCGGCATCGAGCGGCCTATAACCAAACAACGGAACAGAGGGGGCAGAACCATGTCAAAAGGCCAGTCCTTGCAGGATCCGTTTCTCAACGCCTTGCGCCGCGAACGCGTGCCCGTCGCGATCTACCTCGTCAACGGCATCAAGCTGCAGGGCGTGATCGATTCCTTCGACCAGTTCGTGGTGCTGTTGCGCAACCAGGTCAGCCAGATGGTTTACAAGCACGCGATCTCCACCGTGGTGCCCAGCCGCAACGTCAAGCTGGGTCCCGGCGAGCACGAGACCGGCGCCGAAACGGGAACGGAGCCCGCCAAACCTGCCGACGATGCCTGATACGCAGCCATTGAAAATTGCGAATGGGAACATTCGCGCCTTGATCTTCGCGATCAGGGACGATCGCAGGAAACCCGCCACCCCGGCGCAGGACTGATTCCACTGTTCGAGCGAAGCAGGAAAGGCGAACGCGCACTGCTGGTGTTGCCCAACACCCGCGGCGACGGCGCTGCGCGCCGTGCGGAGGAGTTCGTGGAGCTGGCGAAATCCGCCGGCGCCGAGATCCTGGACGAGGTGCGCGCGCGCGTCGATGCGCCCAGCCCGAAGTTCTACATCGGCAGCGGCAAGGCCGACGAGGTGAGGGCGCGCGTCGCGGAGCTGGGCGCCGACCTGGTGCTGGTCGATCATGCGCTGACGCCGGTGCAGGAACGCAACCTGGAAAAACACCTCGGCGTGCGGGTGGTCGATCGCGCCGGCCTGATCCTGGACATCTTCGCGCAGCGCGCGCAGTCGCACGAGGGCAAGCTGGAGGTCGAGCTCGCGCAACTCAAGCACATGGCGACCCGGCTGGTGCGCGGCTGGACCCACCTGGAGCGCCAGCGCGGCGGCGCGATCGGTCTGCGCGGACCGGGCGAGACGCAGCTCGAAACCGACCGCCGGCTGCTGCAGAAGCGTGTCGAGCAGTTGCAGAAGCGCATCGACAAGGTCGGCGTGCAACGCACCCAGCAGCGCCGCGCGCGCCTGCGCAACACGCTGCCGCGCGTCGCGCTGGTGGGTTACACCAACGCCGGCAAGTCCACCCTGTTCAACGCGCTGACGCGCGGCGCGGTGTACGCCGCCGACCAGTTGTTCGCGACGCTCGATCCCACCGTGCGGAAGCTGGACGGCCTGGACAGCGGACCCGCGGTGCTGGCCGACACCGTCGGTTTCATCCGCGAGCTGCCGCACGACCTGATCGCCGCGTTCCGCGCCACGCTGTCGGAAGCCCGCGACGCCGACCTGCTGCTGCACGTGGTCGATGCCGCCGCTGCCGAGCGCGACGAATTGATGACGGTGGTGAACGGCGTGCTGGAGGAAATCGGCGCGGCGGATGTTCCGCAATTGCTGGTGTTCAACAAGATCGACGCCATCGTCCATGACGGCGAGGATCGGGAAACGGGCGGAGGCCGTGGCATCGCCCGTGATGACGAAAACCGGAAGGCGGAAGTCCCCGTCCGCACCTTGCGGAAAGTCCCGGCACGGATCGACCGGGATGCGGACGGGCTGCCCGAGCGCGTGTGGATTTCCGCCACCACGAGTGCGGGGCTCGACCTGCTCCGGCAGGCGATCGGCGAACGCCTCGCGGGTGCGCGCGTGCGTGCCGACCTGCACCTGCCGCCGCAGGCGGGACGCTTGCGTGCACGCCTGATCGACCTCGGCGCGGTGGCGTCGGAACGCTACGACGAACACGGCTGGACGCTGGCGATCGACGCCCCGCGCGACCTGCTGACCCCGCTGGCCGGCGAACTGCGTGCCGACGACGGGCGGCTGCTGCGCGCATGGCTGGACGCCGCGTGACCGCGGCGGGTGATGCCGTCCCGGACATCCATTCGTGGCGAGCCGTGGACCACGGCCGGAAGCGCGAACCTGCGGCTGCCGCCCGTGTCCCTCGATCCCTCGAAACGATCGGTCACGCAGGCAAGCGGGGCCGCGGCTCGACCACGCCGCGGCGGGCTCGCGCGGGTACCCTCTGCTAGACTTTCACCCGTTTGCGCCGCACCGAGGCGTGATTCCCCGCCAGCCGAGACCGCCCGACGATGCCCTGGAAGGAACCCGGTACAAAACCGCGTGAACCCCGGGAGCCGTGGGGGGTGGGCGGCCGCAGCGACGGCGGCGGTTCCGGCTTCGATTTCGACGCGCGGCTGAGGCAGTGGCGCCGCCGGCTGGGCCCGTTCGGGCACGGTCCGCTGGGCGTGCTCGCGGTGGTCGTGCTGCTGATCGTGCTGTGGTTCGCGCTGGGAAGCTGGACGCTGATCGGCGACCGCCAGGTCGGCATCGTGCTCCGCTTCGGCCGTGTCGAGCGCACGCTCGATCCCGGCCTGCACCTGCGCTTTCCGCAGCCGATCGCGGAGGTGCTGAAGGTCGATGTCGGCCGCTCGCGCACCATCAGCGACCAGTTGCGCATGATGACCGGCGACGGACAGCTGGCGCTGGTCGATTACTACGTGCAGTACAAGGTCGGCGACGCGCAGAAGTTCCTGTTCTCGGTGCGCGACGCCGAGGACGCCGCGCGTGACGCCGCCACCATCGCGGTGCGCGCTGCGGTCGGCACACACACCCTGCAGCAGTTGATGACGCGCAGCGGCGATGAGCTGGCCGACGCGATCCGCCAGCGCATGCAGGCCACGATGGACCGCTACGACACCGGCATCGAGGTGACCGACGCCGGCATCCAGGACGTGAGCGTGCCGACCGAGGTCAAGAAATCCTTCGACGACATCGTCAAGGCGCGCCAGGACGCCCGCAGCGAACAGGACGCCGCACGCGCGGAGGCCGACAAGGAAGTGGCCGATGCCCGCGCCGAGGCGGCGGTGATCCGGGCCGACGCCGAGGCGTACCGCACCCGCACGGTGGCAGCCGCGCAGGCCGATGTGGCGCGCTTCGACCAGGTGCTGGCGCAGTACCAGGTCGCGCCCGCGGCCACGCGCCAGCGGCTGTGGTTGCAGGCGATGCAGGATGTCCTGTCGAAAAACCACGTGGTGATCAACACCGGCGGCGGCAACGTGATCGTGCAATTGCCGCCCCAGGCGATGACATCGCAGGGCATCCCCGCGCCGGCCGGAGCGGCGACAGTGGCGCCGCCGGTACCGTCGGCGTCATCGTCCGGACCGGTGATGAAGGGGAACGGACCGTGAAGGCCGCCGTCGCGGTCATCATCGCGATCCTCGCGCTGGCCGGCGCGGACAGCCTGTTCGTGGTGAGCCAGGGCCATGCCGCGATGCTGACCCAGTTCGGCCGCGTCGAACGCAGCGGCCTCGGCCCCGGGCTGCACACCAAGATCCCGTTCGTGCAGCGCACCGCGATCTACGATACCCGTGCGATCCTGCTGCAGTCCGCGCCCGAGGATTACACCACCGCCGATCACGATCCGGTCCGGGCCGGCTTCTTCGTGCGTTGGCGCGTGGCCGACCCCGATGTCTATTACCGCGCGACATCCGGCGACGAATTGCAGGCCACGCAGCAGATGACGCCGGTGATCCACGCCGCGCTGCGCACCCAGATCCAGTCGCACAAGCTGTCCGACCTGCTGGATTCCGGCAGCGATTCGGTCGATGCGAGCCTGCGCGCGATGGTCGCCGCCGAACTGCGCCAGCGCCTTGGCGTGGACATCCTCGATGTCGGCATCCAGCGCATCCTGCCGCCCGACGACGCGCTGGACGCGGTGTACAAGCGGATGAGCTCGGACGCCAAGGCGCAGGCCGACGCCCTGCGCGCGCAGGGCCACGAGGCCGCGGCTGTCCTCCGTGCCGACGGCGAGCGCAACAGCCGCACGATCCTCGCCGACGCGCGCAAGGCCGCGGCCGCGGTGCGCGGGCAGGGCGATGCGCAGGCCGCGAAGATCTACGCCGATGCGTCCGCGCAGGATCCGCAGTTCTTCGCCTGGTGGAGCAGCCTTGAAACCTGGCGCGACACCTTCGACCGCGGCGGTGCGGTGATCGTGCTGGATCGCGACTCGCCGTTCCTCAGGGCCGTCGAGTCCGGCGCATCGAACAATGTGCCCGCGCCGCAAAAAACACATTGATGACGGCGTTCACTTCCGAATCCCCGGCGTGTCATGAAGCGAACCCCTCTCCCTCTGTGAGAGGGGTACAACCGGTTGAACGTGGTTTCAGTCACCGATCGTCGCCCCACAACCAAACGAATCATCAAGCGAGAACACAATGGGACAGTCAGTTGTAATCCTCGGAGCCCAGTGGGGGCGAGACCACGCGTTTGCGCGATGCGTTGAATCGCATCGCGCGCGCGGGCGAGCGCCCGAGGCAGGAAGCCTAGGGCAGGGTGACTTGGCGAGATCAGGAGGATCGAGCCTGGTCACCGATCGTCGCCCCACATCGAAAACATCAGTCGAAGCGAGAAACGGACAATGGGACAGTCAGTCGTAATCCTCGGCGCTCAATGGGGCGACGAAGGCAAGGGCAAGATCGTCGACCTGTTGACGCAGGACATCGGCGCGGTGGTGCGTTTCCAGGGCGGCCACAACGCCGGTCACACGCTGGTGATCAAGGGCAAGAAGACGGTTCTGCACCTGATCCCGTCGGGCATCCTGCGCGAAGGCGCGCTGTGCCTGATCGGCAACGGCGTGGTGCTTTCGCCCGCGGCGCTGAAACAGGAAATCGGCGAGCTGGAAGCGAGCGGCATGGAAGTGCGTTCGCGCCTGAAGATTTCGCCCGCGACGCCGCTGATCATGCCGTACCACATCGCGCTGGATCAGGCGCGCGAAAAGGCCGCGGGCTCAGGCGCCATCGGCACCACCGGCCGCGGCATCGGCCCGGCGTACGAAGACAAGGTCGCGCGCCGCGGCGTGCGCGTCGCCGATTTGAGCTACCCGCACGAACTGGCCGAGAAACTGCGCGAAGTGCTGGACTATCACAACTTCGTGCTGACGAAATATCTCAACGCGGAGGCCGTCGATTATCAAAAGACGCTGGACGAAGCCATCGCCTTCGGCGAATACGTCGAGCCGATGAAATCCGACGTTTCCGGCATCCTGCACGACCTGCGCCGCAACGGCGAGCGCGTGCTGTTCGAGGGCGCGCAGGGCGCGTTGCTCGACATCGATCACGGCACCTATCCGTACGTCACCTCGAGCAACACCACCACCGGCGGCGCGCTGGCCGGCGCCGGCGTCGGCGCCGACTACATCGACTACGTGCTCGGCATCGCCAAGGCCTATGCGACGCGCGTCGGTGGCGGCCCGTTCCCGACCGAACTCGACGATGCCATCGGCGAACACATCAGGAAGCGCGGCGACGAATTCGGCGCATCGACGGGGCGGCCGCGCCGCTGCGGCTGGATGGACATCGTCGCGCTGAAGCGCGCGGTGCTGATCAACGGCATTTCGGGTTTGTGCATCACCAAACTCGACGTGCTGGACGGCATGGAAAAGCTGAAGGTCTGCATCGCATACCAATACCGCGGCAAGCGCACCGAATACGCGCCGCTGGACGCCGAGGGCTGGAAGGAATGCACGCCGGTGTACCTGGAATTCCCCGGCTGGCAGGAAGAAACCCACGGCATCACCGAATGGGACAAGCTGCCTCCCGCCGCGCGCGCGTACCTGCGCGCGCTGGAGGAACTGGCCGGCTGCCCGCTCGCGATCGTCTCCACCGGCCCCGACCGCGACGCCAACATCGTGCTGCGCGATCCGTTTGCGTAATGTTTCTCCTTCTTCCTTCGGGAGAAGGTGCCCCGCCTCATGCCTTCGCGGAGCAATGGCATTTCGATTTCCGCTCGCGAACGCATGAGGTGGAGGATGGGGGCTCGGTCTTGCAAAACAGCACACGACCATGACCGCCACCTGGCTCGTCCAGCGCACCGGCAACGCGCGCTTTCCGTTCCGCGTCGCGATCGAACAGGACGGCCGCGTGCTGTTCGCGGTGCGCGCGAAAGCCGCGTGGCCCGGCGCCGGCACGCAGGTCTTCTGTCTGCGTGAACGTGATCTTGACGCCGCCGAGTTGCTGGAAGAGATCGAACGCGTGCCGGTCGCGCACCTGACGCGGCTGGGCCGCAAGCTGTCGGTGACGCTCGACCGCGCGCAGCGCAAGCGCTGCGAGTTCCTGATCCTGGAAAAGCCGCGCCGCGACGGCGGCACCTACGAGCAGGTGTTCTTCCGCACCGAGGCCGCGGTGCGCGCGCACAAGACCAGCAAATACGCGGAGCTCTCGGCGCGCGCGGCGGCCGACATGCGGATCGTCATCGACAGCGCCGAACGCTATCCGTGGAGCTTTCCCGACGCCGAGGCGTCGCGCCGCAAACTGCCGGTCGGCGATTACGCGCTGATCCACGACGAACGTCCGTTCGCCATCGTCGAGCGCAAGACGCTGGACAACCTGCTGGGCGACTTCTCGCAACTGAAAGGCCTGCACCAGCAGTTGGCGGAACTCGCCGCGTGGCCGCACGCCGCGCTGGTGATCGAGGCCCAGTACGCCGACTTCGGCAATCCCGCGAAGATCGGCCAGTGGCCCGCCGCGCACCTGTTGCGCGTGATGGGCGAACTGCCGGCGCTGTTCCCGAACGTGCAGTGCATCTTCGCGGGCAACCGCAAGCTCGCCAACGTCTGGGCGCAGCGCTGGTTTGCCGCCGTGCACGCGGCGCTCAGGCAGCCGCGCCTGCCGCAAGTCGCCGAAGCCGCCGCCCGCTACGACGCGCCATCCGGCGGCGGCCTCGATGCGCGCATCCGCCACGCCATCCTGCACGAACTGCCAGACGGTTTCGAGATCGCGCTGCTGCGCAAACGTTTTCCCGACGCACAACCTGAGCGCATCAAGCGCATCGTCGATCAACTGCGCAATGAAGGCCGTTTGCGCGCGGAAGGAAAGGGACGCGGCACGCGCTGGTGGCGCGGAGCGGATTTTTCCGCTTCGTGACGCCGTCCCTTTGGCGATTCCGTTCCCGTCGGGTAATCTTGCCGAGCCGCGCACAAGGGGGCGCCGTGCCGCTGACTCCAGAACAACTTGCCCGCGAGAAGATCGACGCGCAACTCACTGCGTGCGGCTGGGTTGTGCAGAACTATGCTGACATGGATTTCGGCGCCGGCCGCGGCATCGCGCTGCGCGAGGTGCCCCTGAAGACCGGCCCGTGCGATTACCTGCTGCTGGTGGATCGCAAGGCCGTCGGCATTGTCGAGGCCAAGAAGGAAGGCACCACGCTGTCGGGCGTCGCCGAGCAAGCCGCGAACTACGCCGCCAGCCTGCCGGTATTCCTTGCGGCAGGCGTGGACGGCGGCAAGCTGCCATTCCTGTACGAATCCACCGGCGTCGAAACCCTGTTCCGCGATCAACGCGATCCTGATCCGCGCTCGCGCCGCGTATTCGCGTTCCATCGTCCCGAAACGCTGGCCGAATGGATGGCCGAGCCTGACGCGCTGCGCACGCGCCTGCGCGCCATGCCCGCCGAACATCCGCTCGTCACCACCGGCATGCGCGAATGCCAAATCGAAGCCATCACTGGGCTTGAAAAATCCCTCGCCGAAAACCGTCCGCGTGCATTGATCCACATGGCCACCGGCGCCGGCAAGACTTACACCGCCTGCGCGTTCGCGTACCGGCTGATCAAGTACGGCAAAGCGCGCCGCATACTCTTTCTGGTGGACCGCTCCAACCTCGGCGACCAGACGCGCACCGAGTTCGACAACTTCCGCACGCCGGACACCGGCCGCAAGTTCACCGAGCTGTACAACGTGCAGCATCTGCATTCCTCGCACATCGATCCGGTGTGCAAGGTGACCATCTGCACCATCCAGCGGCTGTATTCCATCCTGCGCGGCGAGGAACTGACGGAAGATGCCGACGAAATGTCCGGCGCCGAGTTCGCTGCCGCGCTGGGCGGCACGCGTACGCGGGACGTCGTCTACAACCCGCAGGTGCCGATCGAGGAATTCGATTTCATCGTCACCGACGAATGTCATCGTTCCATCTACAACCAGGCGACGTTCTTTTCAACGAAGGGGGCGACAGAGACAAACTAGGCCGGGGTTGGATATGGGGTGGCGAATTGTCAGAGTGCATTCACCAGAACCACGTCTTCCGTGCGCGGCTGTTTGACAAGTCCATCGCTCCAAAGTTTGTCTCTTGGTACGCGAACACCTTCGGACAGCGATTCTTTTTCGATGAAGGAAAGCACACGACGAACCTCGCTTCGATCAGCATGTCCAAATTGAAGGCGCTTCCAGTCCCACTTCCACCGTTTGCCGAGCAGACCCGCATCGTCGCCGAAGTCGAGCGCCGCCTGAGCGTGATCGAGGAACTGGAAGCCGCCGTCGCCGCCAACCTTCAGCGCGCCGGCCGCCTGCGCCAATCCATCCTGCAGCGGGCGTTCTCGATGCCCATCGCGAAGGACGATCTTTCGTGATCGACTTCAACATCGACTGCGACGAGATCGTGCTCGACAACCGCTATGTCGTGGTGTTGCAACTGACCGAGCGCGAAGGCTATGACTTCGAGTGTGTCACTGCCTTTGTGACGAGCGTCGCGTATCTGCAGGAGATTCGCCGGGGGTACGACGGCGACTACCCCGGATCGAGTCCGGGGCAGGCTTGAGCGGTTGACTTTGCTGCTGTTCCTGAAGATGGCGGACGAGCAGTCGCAGACGCGGTTCGGCAAGCCTTCGCCGGCTGCGCGTCTGGCGCTCGCTTCATGGTACGATTTATGATACTATTCATCGTGCTGTAGATCGTACCGGAGCCGCTCATGCCCTCGATTCCCGCCAATGATCTGAAAACCCAAGGCGTCTCGGCGATTGCCGATGCGCTTGCGGACGCGCCGGAGGCGATGGTGTCGGTGCGTGGCAAGGATCGCTTCGTGGTGATGGACATCGAGCACTATCACTATTTGCGCGAATGCGAGCTGGCCGCCGCGCTGGCGGAGAGCCAGGCGGACCTCGCCGCCGGGCGCTTCGTCAAGGAATCGGTGGACGCGCACCTGAAGCGGCTGGCGAAGATCAAGTGATGGATCGGCTGTGGCCTACGAGCTGATCTTCACCGACCAGTACAACCGCCGCGCGGCGCGCTTCCTGAAACGTCACCCGCAGTTGCGCGAGCAGTACCGCAAGACGCTGCTGCTGTTGCAGGCCAATCCGCACCATCCCTCGTTGCGCCTGCACGCGCTGGGCGGGAAGCTGGCCGGGTTGCATTCGGTATCCATCAACCTGTCGTATCGCATTACGCTGGAGTTGATCATCCGCGACAAGCAGATCGTGCCGGTGAACGTCGGCGATCACGACGCGGTGTATTGATTTCGGAGAATCCATGAACGCCACGACGCTCGTCCAGAAGCTCTGGAACTACTGCAACATCCTGCGCGACGATGGATTGTCTTACGGCGACTACGTCGAGCAGTTGACCTTCCTGCTGTTCCTGAAGATGGCGGACGAGCAGTCGCAGCCGCTGTTCAACAAGCCTTCGCCGGTGCCGAAGGAATTCGCATGGCCGACGTTGCTGAAGCTCGATGGCGAGGCGCTGGAAGCGCATTACCGCAAGCTCTTGCAGGAACTTGGGGGCCGCGGCGGCATGCTGGGCACGATCTTCCGCAAGGCGCAGAACAGGATCCAGGACCCGGCCAAGCTGCGCCGCCTGATCGCGGACCTGATCGACAAGGAGCAGTGGTCGAGCCTTGACGTGGATGTGAAGGGCGACGCCTACGAGGGTCTGCTGCAGAAGAACGCCGAGGACGTGAAGGGCGGCGCGGGGCAGTACTTCACGCCGCGCCCGCTGATCGCGGCGATCGTGGACGTGATCGCGCCGCGGCCGGGCGAGACGATCTGCGATCCGGCCTGCGGCACCGGCGGGTTTCTCCTGGCCGCGCACGATTACCTCGCGAAGCACTACAAGCTGGATCGCGAGCAGAAGAAGAAACTGAAGAACGGCACGCTGTTCGGCGTGGAACTGGTGGACGGCGTCACCCGTCTGTGCGCGATGAACCTGCTTCTGCACGGCATCGGCAGCGAATCCGACGAAGCTTTGCCGGTGGTCACACGCGATGCGCTGGGCGAGAAGCACGGCGAGTACGACATCGTGCTGGCCAACCCGCCGTTCGGCAAGAAGAGCAGCGTCACCATCGTCAACGACGCGGGCGAGACCAGCCGCGAATCGCTGACCATCAACCGCGCCGATTTCTGGGCCAGCACCAGCAA
>JAJPHQ010000041.1 GCA_021325195.1 Gammaproteobacteria bacterium
ATCCCGCCAGCGGAAGCCGAAGCCAACTACTATCGGCAAACGGCCGCGTTGCCCAAGGCAGCGTGACTCACACCCAACAGCCTCCGGAGAACCCGGGGCGGTTCATTTCGGCCACAACCGCTTCGCGTGCCGGCCGGCGCACTCAAAGCCGCTCGCTGCGATCCACCGCGATCAGCGGCGCAAACAGCGCGTCGTCGTCCAGCCCGCGTGCGAACAGCATCGCCTGGAAGCGGTCGCCCATCTGGCCCGGCAGCGTGATGCGCTTGACCTGCTGTGCCAGCGCGTAGCGGGCCGACTCGTCCGACGCGCGTTCGCAAGCGTCGGTGAACACCACCTCGAGCCCCGCGGCGATCAGGAACTGCGCCTGCCCGGCGTAACAGACCAGCTCGTAACCCACGCCCAGTCCCGCTTCGGCCAGCGCGGTGAAATCCACCGACGCGGTGATGTCCTGCAGGCCCGGCAGGATCAGCGGATCGGCGTGCGCGCGATGGCGGTAATGGCACAGCAGGGTGCCGTCGGCACGCTCGGGCAGGTAGAACTCGCCGCGCGTGTAACCGTAATCGATGAACAGCGCGGCGCCGCGCTGCTGTTCCCCGGTCACGGCCTGCAGCCACCACGGCAGTTGCGGCAGCACCTCGGAACGATAGCCCGCGGCGAATGCGCGGCCGAGGCGCCGCTGCAGGTGCCGGACCGCGCCCGCGACCAGCGCGTCGGCGGGACGATCCACGCCGGTGAACGCGCCGCCGGCATCGACCGCGACGTGTTCCTCCAGCACGTCGCCGTCCTGCACGGTGAAGCGGGTGACGGGCAGCGCATCCAGCACCTCGTTGGCGAACAGCACGCCGGACCAGGCGTGCTGCGGCGGGCGATTCAGCCATGCGCAGCGCGCGAACAGGCCGGCAGGCAACGCCTTGCGCAGGCATTCGCGCTGGCGTTCGCGCAGGTCGGCCGAAGGTTCCAGCAGCCAGTAATGCCGCGGCAGGGCATCGAGTGATTGCAGTTCGAGCAGGCAGTCGCGCGCGAATGCGCCGCTGCCGCCGCCCAGCTCGAAGAACACCGCGTCCGTGCCGCATGCACGCAGCGCCGGCGCCAGCGCGCGCGCCATGCAGCGCGCGAACAGCGGCCCCAGCTCCGGCGCGGTCACAAAATCCCCGGCCTTGCCGAATTTCAACCGCCCCGCGCTGTAATAGCCCAGGCCCGGCGCGTACAGGCAGCGTTCCATGAAACGCGCGAACGGCATCGGGCCGGACGCCGCGATCTCGTCGCGGATCAGCGACGCCAGCCGTGCGGAATGCGTGGTTTCCTCGGCGGAGGGTTCGGGCAGGGCGACGTCCAACTGGCGAGTCTTCCGGATTTGCGGCAGGCTGCGATGCAGGCAGGATAGCGCGCCACGAGGATTCGAACGATGTCACGAGAGAACCGGCGTCCCGTCGCACTGGTCACCGGCGCCGCACGCCGGATCGGCGCGGTGATCGCGCGCACCCTGCACGCGGCGGGTTACGACCTCGCGCTGCACTGCCGCCGCTCGCGCGCCGAGCTGGAGACGCTGGTCGCGGAGCTGGAGGCGCAGCGTGCGGATTCGACGCTCGCGTTGCAGGCCGACCTCGCCGACGCTGCAACCCTGCCGGCGCTGATCGACGCCACCGTCGCGCGTTTCGGGCGGCTGGACGCGCTGGTCAACAACGCCTCGACGTTTTACCCGACGCCGCTCGGCACGGTCACCGCGCGGCAGTGGGACGAACTGTTTGCCGCCAACGCGCGCGCGCCCCTGTTCCTCGCCCAGGCCGCCGCCACGCATCTGAAACGATCGCATGGCAGCATCGTCAACCTCACCGACATCTACGCCGAACGCCCCCTGCACGAGCACGCGGTCTATGGCATGAGCAAGGCCGCGCTGGCGATGGCCACCCGGGCGCTGGCGCAGGAGCTCGCGCCCGGGGTGCGGGTCAACGCGGTGGCGCCCGGCGCCATCCTGTGGCCGGAAGAAGGCAAGCGCGAGGCCGAGCGCGCGGCCCTGCTGTCACGCATCCCGCTGGGACGCACCGGCACACCGGAGGACGTGGCCGCGGCGGTGCTGTGGCTGCTGCGCGATGCGACCTACGTCACCGGCCAGACGATCCGCGTGGACGGCGGCCGGATGCTTGGCCCGTGATTTGCACGGAACCGTTGTCACGGCTTGATTCATCGAATCCGCACCATCATTTGACCTGGATCACGCGCATGTCCGCCACGATGACCGCATCTCCCACCACGCCGTCCGCCGCGTCGCCGCAGCGCATCGCGCAGACCATTCTGGATTTTCTGGCCGAGATTCCGCACAGTTCGGAGCTGCCCAGCGATCGTCCGCGCGCGCGGTCGGAGGCGATCGCGCTGGCCGCGCGGCGCAAGGCCTTTCTCGCCTCCGCCTCGTTGTCGCTGCCGCCCGGGCCGGCCGGCTGGCTGACGGTGCTGCCGGAACTGGTCGCGATCTGGAAGATCCAGGCGAAGATGGTCGCGGACATCGCCGCCGCCTGTGGCCGGCGGTCCACCCTGACCCGCGAGCAGATGCTGTATTGCCTGTTCCGCCATGCCGCCGCGCAGGCGCTGCGCGACATCGCGGTGCGGGCGGGCGAACGGCTGATCGTGCGGCAGGCCGGCGCGCAGGCGCTGCGCACCGCCGCGGAACGGATCGGCAGCAAGCTGGCGCAGCGTGCGCTGGGCAGCGGCGCGGCGCGCCTGCTGCCGGTGCTGGGCGCGATGGGCGTGGGCGCCTATGCGTGGTACGACACCCGCCAGGTGTCGCGCACCGCGATCGACATGTTCACGCGCGAGATCGAGATCGTCGGGGAATCGCGCAGCACCGAGGTGCCCGCGCGGCGCATCGAGCGCGACCGCGCGCAGGATGCGCGCGAAGCGGGATTGTGACGGGCCGCCTGCAGGTCACGGAACTGCATCAGCCCGCGAACAGGCGCGGCACGAACCCGAATGAGCACGCTGGTTCGCGTCTTCCGCGCGGTTCCCTGATGCGCGTTCACCGGCGTGCGGACCGCCCGTCGCTTTCGCCGAAATCGATCCGACCGGCCCGCTCCAGCGCCGGCAGCAACGCCGCCAGCCGCGCCCAGCGCGCGGCCAGCGTTTCGCCGTCAAACGGTTCGCGCAGATCCGGTGCGAGGTCGGCCAGCGGCGCCAGCACGTGCGCGCGGTCGAATTCCTCGCGCGCGAGATCGGTTTCGCAAGGGTCGCCCTCGCACCACAACGCGATGTCGAGATCCAGCGTGCGGTCGGCGTAGCGCGGCAGGCTGCGGTCGCGGCCGCTCCGGTTTTCCAGTTCACGCAGCCATGCGCGCAACGTGCCGCGGTCAAGGTCGCACTCGAACGCCGCTGCGCAATTCAGGAACGGCGCACCCTCGAAACCCACCGCCGCGCTGCGGTACACCGGCGAGACCTCGATTGCACCGAAGCGCTCGTGCAGGGCACGCAGCGCCTCGCGCAGGTGCCGCTCAGGTTCGACGTTGGAGCCGAGGCTGAGACAGACGCGCGCCACGGCGTTACGGCCTTGTGCCCCGTTCGATGGTCACGCCGACGGCTCGTGCGCCGCGCACCGCGCCGGGTTTGGACAGCTTGAGGCGCACCCAGGCCACGCCGAATTCCTCGCGGATGATGGCGGCGCAACGCTCGGCCAGGGTTTCGATCAACTGGAAGCTGGATGCCTCGATGAACGCGCTCAGCCGCCTGGACACCGCCTTGTAATCCAGCGTGTCCCCGATCCGGTCGCTCGCGGCGGGACCGGTGTTGTCGAACGCCATTTCGATATCCAGCACCACCGGCTGCCGGATCCGGCGCTCCCAGTCGTAAATGCCGATTACCGTTTCGACGGCGAGCCCTTCGATGAAGACGGTATCCATGAGGCGGGGATCGGGAAGTGGGGTGTAGACGTAGGGAAGTTCTGAACAAATCCATCCAGGATTTGCCAGAGCACGCCGAATTCGGTACACGCCCGAATTCGGCTTCGCAAGTCAAGCACGTGCAACCCATGCGTGCTTGATTTGCGGGCGGCACGTCCCTGTGCCGCATGGAAACTCTGATAAATCAGAGTTTCCCTAGCAGGTTGTTGAGAAAGTGCAGTCCTGCACTTGACTCGCGCCATCCATGGCGCTCGCCCTGCGGGCCAGCTTCGCTGTTCGCATCCGCTCCTGCGGATGCAGTCTCAACGTCGCGAGTCCGGCACATGTCCGGACTCGCTCCCGACGGATCAAGCGCTTGCGCGTTTGATCCGCGACGGGCCATCCGTGGCCCACGCTTGGCAGGGTGTTTCTCAACACACTGCTAGACGGATGGCGCGCGGGCAATCGCGGGTCCCGGGTCCCGAGTCCCGAGTCCCGGCAATGATTGCAGGTCCCAGCGCGGCCGCACCCTGATTTCGGGCCCTTCGACCTGCCCTGCGCCCAGACGCAGCGAACCGGCCAGCGCGATCATCGCGCCGTTGTCGGTGCAGAATGCGAGGCGCGGGAAGTACGTCGAAAAACCTTCACGTTGACCGGCCTCGGCCAGTTGCGCGCGCAGGCGCTTGTTGGCGCCGACGCCACCGGATACCACCAGGCGTCTGAAGCCCGTCGCGGCCAGCGCGCGGCGGCACTTGATCGCCAGCGTTTCCACGATCGCGTCCTCGAAGCCGCGGGCGATGTCGGCGCGGGTCTGCTCGCTGCGGTCGCTGTGCTGCCAGGCCAGCAGCACCTGGGTCTTCAGTCCCGAAAAGCTGAAATCGAGTCCGGGCCGGTCGGTCATGGGCCGCGAGAACCGGAATGCGTCGGCGCGGCCGGATTCGGCCGCCTTCGCCAGCGCCGGGCCGCCCGGGTATGGCAGGCCCATCAGCTTGGCGGTCTTGTCGAAGGCCTCGCCGGCCGCGTCGTCCAGGGTGTCGCCCAGGATCGCGTAGCGGCCGATGGCCTCCACCCCGACCAGCATCGAATGTCCGCCCGAGACCAGCAGCGCCACGAACGGCGGCGCCAGCGGTTCGCTGCCGGGCGCCGGTTCTTCCAGCAGCGGAGCGAGCAGGTGCCCTTCCATGTGATGCACCCCGATCGCCGGGATTTCCAAGGCCCAGGCCAGCGCGCGGGCCGCCGAGGCGCCCACCAGCAGCGCGCCGATCAGGCCGGGGCCCGAGGTATAGGCCACCCCCTCGAGATCGCGCACCGACAGCCCTGCCTCGTCCAGGGTCTGGCGCAACAGGGGCAGCAGCTTGCGGACGTGGTCCCGGCTGGCCAGCTCCGGCACTACCCCGCCGTACTCGGCGTGCAGGGCCACTTGGGAGTAGAGGGCATGCGCCAGCAGCCCGCGGCCGGGCTGATAGACCGCCACCCCGGTCTCGTCGCAGGAGCTTTCTATCCCCAGCACCGGGCCGGGGGACTTTGAATCGGTTCCGGCAATCACGCTATAATTCACGGCTCGCCCGCAGGCAGCGGGCCAGTTTATCAAGTGGAGCCTCAATGCCCAGCGTCAAGGTTCGCGAAAACGAGCCGTTCGAAATCGCCCTGCGCCGCTTCAAGCGCACCTGCGAGAAGGCCGGCGTGCTCGCCGAAACGCGCAAGCGCGAGTTCTACGAGAAGCCGACCCAGGAACGCAAGCGCAAGCGTGCGGCGGCGGTCAAGCGGCACCTGCGGCGCCTGTCGCGCGAAGTCACGCGCCGCCAGCGCCTGTACTGATCCCCCAGCGGCGTGACGATTCGACGGCCGGTGCCGCGGATGCGGGACCGGCCGTTTTCGTGCGTGCCGGGATCGAATGCAGCCGCCATGCCGCCATCCCCAGCCAGGCGTTCCGTGGCTGCGCGTTGCCCGTTCCGCGTGCGCCGGTACGTGCCAGGACCAAACCCATGAGCAGCCTGAAAGCCCGACTCAGCGACGACATGAAAACCGCGATGAAGAGCGGCGACAGGCAGCGCCTGGGCGCAATCCGGTTGATCAACGCCGCGATCAAGCAGCGCGAGGTGGACGAGCGGATCGCGCTGGATGACGCGCAGGTGCTGCACGTGCTGGAGAAGATGCTGAAGCAGCGCCGCGACTCGATCACACAGTACGAGGCCGCGAAACGCGAGGATCTCGCCGCGCAGGAACGCTACGAGGTGGGCGTGATCGAGTCGTATCTGCCGGCGCAGTTGTCCGACGCCGAGATCGATGAGCTGGTCACCGTCTGCATCAAGGACTCCGGCGCCACCTCGCCGCGCGACATGGGCAGGGTAATGGCGCTGGTGAAGCAACGCGCGGCCGGCCGCGCCGACATGGGCGCGCTGTCGCAGCGCGTCAAGGCGCGGTTGTCGGGCTGAGGCCCGACGGCTCGCGCCGTGTCTGCACGACGCGATCGGCATGCGTGAAGGAACGGCAGGTGCTGCTTCGGCGGGGCACCCCGTCCCTGTCCAGGTTCCGCTGGCTTCCGGACGAGCGGGTTGCCTTTCGGAAAGCAACCAGGGCCATCGCGCGCGGACATGACGGTCTCGCCGGCATCTGGCCGGGCTCGATCCCCGCGCTTTTCGTGCCGGATGCGACGTTGGAAAACTCGCCTCGCCGACGGCCGCCCCTGACCTGTGTCTCGCGCTTCTGCCACGCCCACTAACATCGACGGATGACGGCTCACCTGCGAATCCTGGATACCGACGGCAGCGTCGATGCCGGCGCGCTGGCCGCCGCAGCACCGTGGGCGTCGGTCACGCGGGTGGACCTGCGCGACCTCGCCCCGGCGCTGCGGCTGTGGAGCCGGAAGCGGACCATCGAGATCGCGCGCCGAAGGATCGCGGCGGCGGGCGACCCGCGCCCTTCGGTCACCTTCATCGGTTCCGGCGATTTTCATCATCTGGCGGCGCTGCTGATCGAGCGGGTGCACGAACCGTTCACGGTGCTGCATTTCGACAACCACCCGGACTGGGTCCGGCTGGCGCCGCGCTGGCACTGCGGATCGTGGGTCAACCGGGTGCTGGAGCTGCCGCAGGTCCGCCGGGTGGTGACGGTGGGGCCCTGCAGCGACGACCTGGTCAACCCCGGCCGCAAGGGCGGCAACCTGAAGGCCCTCGATTCCGGCCACCTGGCCCTGTTTCCGTGGCAACATGCGCCTTCGAAGGCGCGGCGGCTGGCCGACGGACCGGGACATGAATGGCGGAACGGCCGGATCCACTGGCGAAACCTCGGGGAAAGGCAAACAGGCGAAGCTGTAGGGGCGGTACTGGACGCCGTGCCGACCGATGCGGTCTGGATCACCGTCGACAAGGACGTGCTGCCGGAACAAGAGGCCCTGACCAACTGGGATCAGGGCCGGATGCCACTGGATGCGTTGCTGGAAACCATCCGCGCGGCCGGCACGCGCAAGAAGATCATCGGGGCGGACGTGTGCGGCGAGTATTCGCCGCCCGGGCATGCCAACGTGCTGAAACGCATCGAATCGCACCTGGACCAGCCGCGCCGTGACATGGCCGACATGCAACGAATCGAGGACAATGCACGCACCAACCACGCCCTCGCCCGCGTTCTTTTCGACGCCTGCATCACACGGGATGCGCGATGATGCCTTCCATGCTGATCGTGATCGCGCTGATCCTGGGCTCGTGCGCCTGCGACGTGGTGGGGCAGACCTGCTTCAAGCTGGGCGTGGGCCACGAGGCGTCCGGTTCGGGCGTGTCGGCGCTGCTGGGCAAGGTGTTCCGCTCGCCGCTGATCGGTGTGGGCGTCCTGGTGTACGTGCTGGAGTTCGTGCTGTGGTTTTCGGCGTTGTCGCGCGCGCAACTGAGCTTCGCGTTCCCGTTCGCGGCGCTGACCTACGTGGGCGTTGTGCTGGCCAGCCGGCTGGTCCTGCGCGAGCGCATCTCGCTGCGCCGGTGGGTGGGCATCGGCACCATCGTGCTGGGCGTGGCGCTGGTGACCGGGCAGCAGTTGGGTTAGGCAGAGATAATCCTTGGCACAAGTCGATTCCGATGAAGCGATGCCTGCTCCCGCACCCCCCGAAATCCTGTCTGCCCAGGGGTTTCCGCTCCCCTGACCCGAGGGGGCCGAAGGCTGCGTGGCCGGCTCTGGAGACAGCATGACCCATTCGATGATCAAGCAGGCCGATTTCCTGCTGCGCGGGGGCCGGGCGGGCGTGCTGCTGATCCACGGCCTCACCGGCACACCGGCCGAGATGCGCTTCGTGGGCAAGGGTCTGCACCGCGCGGGCTTCACCGTGTACGGGATGCAACTGGCCGGACACTGCGGCAGCGAGGAAGACCTGCTGAAGACCGGCTGGCGCGACTGGGCGCGCAGCGTGCGCGAGTCTGCCGCCCGCCTGCGCCGCGAGGTTGACTACCTGTTCGTGGGCGGCCTGTCGATGGGCTCGGTGCTCGCGTTGCAACTGGCGATCGAACGCCCTCACGAGGTGGATGGCCTGGCGCTGTACGGCAGCACGTTCTTCTACGACGGCTGGACCATCCCGCGGATGGCGCGCCTTTCCTTCCTGCTGCCGCTGGCGTGCGGGCTGGGCCTGTTCCGGAAGCGCCGCTTCATGGAAAGCTTCCCGTACGGCATCAAGGACGAGCGCGTCAGGATGCGGATCGCCGGCGCGATGCTGGACGGCCAGAGCGAGGCCGCCGGCCTGCCCGGCAATCCGTGGCCCTCGCTGGCCGAGTTCCACAAGCTGGTGTGGAACGTGCGCCCGCACCTGCACCGCGTGCGCGCGCCGTGCCTGATCATGCACGCCGCCGACGACGACATCGCCAGCGTGCGCAACGCGCAACTGATCGAGCAGCGCGTGTCCGGCCCCGTCGAGACCGTGCTGCTCAACGACAGCTACCACATGATCACCGTCGATGGCGAACGTGACCAGGTGATCGAACGTTCGGCGCAATTCTTCTCGCGCATCCTGGCCGGAAGGCCTTCGTACGCGTCCCGCGCGCAGCCGCTCGCGGCCGCGCCGGCTGCATGATCGAAGTCACCGCGCACGATTCCATCCAGGATTTCGAGCCCGCCCGCTGGAACGGCCTGTTCCCGCGCGAACTCGAGGATCACGCCTACCTGCGCGCCATCGAGGACTCGCGGCTGCCGGGTTTCCGCTTCGTGTATTTCGCGGTGCGCGACGGCGAACGCCTGCTGGCCGCGGTGCCCGCGTTCCTGACCGACTACCGCCTCGACACCACCGTGCAGGGCGGCCTGCGCAGGGTCACCGAAGCGGTGGCGCGTCGCCTGCCCCGGCTGATGCGCATTCCGATGCTGGCGCTGGGTTCGCCGGTCACCGAGCGCTGCCGGGCGGGTTTCGATCCCGCCGCTTCGCCGGACCAGCGCGCGGCATGGCTGGACGCGATCCTGATGCGGATGGAAACCTTCGCGGCCGAACGCAGGCTGGGCATGCTGGCGGTCAAGGACGCGCCGGCGGCCGACGACGCGCTGTGGCGCCGGGTGTGTCCGCGTCGCGGCCTGCGCGCCCTGCCCGGCCTGCCCGGCGCGACGCTGGACCTGCCGTGGCATGACGTGGACGGCTACCTCGCCTCGCTGGGCGCGGCCACCCGCAAGGACCTGCGCCGCAAGTGGCGCGAGGCATCCGGCTTGAAAATCGAGTGGCGCACCGACCTCGACGGCATCGTCGATGACGTGCATCGCCTGTATCGCGCCACGCTTGCCAACGCCGATTTGTCCTTCGAGGAACTGACCCCGGCGTATTTTGAAAACGTGCTGGCGTACATGCCGGGCCGTGCGTACTGCGTGACCTATTCCGAAAATGGCGCGCTGCTCGCATTCAACCTGGTGCTGCGGGATCGCGACCGGCTGCTCGACAAGTTCCTGGGCATGGATTACGCGGCGAGGGAACGTTACAACCTCTATCATGTCAGCTGGATGGAGAACGTCCGGCACTGCATCGAGCACCGCATCCCGCTCTACGAAAGCGGGCAGGGACTGCACCGCGAAAAGACCAGGCTGGGCAGCCGGCTGCACGCCAACAGCCTGTGGTACCGGCACCGCAACCGTTTCCTCGACGGCGTGTTCGCGCGGGTGGAACGGCTGGCGCGACTGGACCGCCTGGAACCGGAACAGCCGGAGCACCAGGCGCATCGCGCATGAACGAAGCCGCTTCCAGGGCGCACCGGCTGGCGCCGCTGCTGGCGGCATGGGTGGCGCTGCTGGCGCTGGCGACGCTGTGCCAAGTGGCGCTGAAACTGGCCGGCAACGCGACGGGCGCGTTCGTGCCCGACCGCGCCTCGGTGATCGCGGCCCTGTCCACGCCGTGGTTGTGGGTGGCGATCGCCTGCTACATCGGCGAATTCCTGGTGTGGATGTCGATCCTCGAGAAATCCGCGCTGTCAGCGGCCTTCCCCACCAGCGCGATCACCTACGTCACGGTGATGGCGGCCTCGTGGGCGGTGCTGGGCGAAGCGATGGACTGGGAAAAAATCACCGGTTCGGCGATCATCGTCATCGGCATCCTGCTGCTGGGCAGCGAGCAGGTTTCACATCCACCACGGGGAGACGGCCGCGGCGCCGACGGGAGAACGCTATGAGCGACGACGTGCAGCAAACCATCTTCGGCATCATCGCCAAGGAAGCCGGCATCGATCCCTCGAAGGTCACCATGGATTCGACCCTGAAGGATCTGGAGATTCCGTCGCTGGATGCCATCCAGATCATTTTCGAGATCGAGGACCACTACAAGATCCAGATGCCCGACCGCGATCCCAACTTCGACACCGAATCGGTGCGCGGGCTGGTGGAAACGGTGCAGAAACTGCTGGCCGAGAAGGCCGCCAATCCTCCGCCGTCGACACCGTCTTCCGCGCCGCCCGCGGCGTGATGCGGTGCCGCCATGAGCCGCCGCGTCGTCATCACCGGCATGGGCGTGATCTGCGCGCTGGGCCACGACGCGCGCGCGGTGTGGCAGGGCATGCGCGAGGGCCGCAGCGCAATCGGTCCGCTGCACGGCTTCGAGCAGTACGACATGCGGGTCAAGGTGGCCGCGCAGGTCGCCGGCTTCGATCCCGGGGTGCACTTCGACCCCAAAAAACTGGTGCTGCTGGACCGCGTGTCGCAGTTCGCGCTGGTCGCCGCACGCGAGGCCGTGAAGCAGTCGGGGCTCGACTTCGCGCGGGGTGATCTGGCGCAACGCACCGCCTGCGTGGTCGGGACCGGCACCGGCGGCGAGGAAACCAACGACGAGGGTTCCCGGCGTCTCTATGCCGAGGGCAACCCGCGCCTGCACCCCCTGTCGATCGTGCGGCGGATGATGAGCGCGCCAGCCTCGCAGGTCTCGATCGAGTTCGGCATTACCGGCCCGACCTTCGTCACTTCCAGCGCCTGCGCCTCCGCGAACCACGCGCTGGCGCAGGCGTTCGAGCTGGTCCGCGCGGGCACCTGCGACGTCGCGCTGGCGGGCGGCACCGAAGCCTGCATCGTGCACGGCGTGTTGCGCGCCTGGGAAGCGATGCGGGTGCTGGCCGACGACACCTGCCGGCCGTTCTGCAAGCAGCGGCGCGGGCTGGTGCTGGGCGAGGGCGCGGGCATGGTCGTGCTGGAAGACTTCGACCACGCGCGTGCGCGCGGTGCGGAAATCCTGGCCGAGTTCGCGGGAGCGGGCATGAGTGCGGATGCCGGCGACATCGTGCTGCCTTCCGACCTCGGCGCCGCGCGCGCCATGGACGCCGCGCTGAAGGACGCCGCGCTGAATCCCGCCGACATCGACTACATCAACGCACACGGCACCGGCACCCCGGCCAACGACCCCACCGAAACCCGCGCCATCCACAGGGTGTTCGGCGAGCACGCCAGGCAACTCGCGGTGACATCCACCAAGTCCGTGCATGGCCATGCGCTGGGCGCCGCCGGCGCGCTGGAACTGATCGCCGCGATCGGGAGCCTGCGCGAAAACGTGATCCCGCCGACCGCCAACTTCCTCGACCCCGATCCCGAGTGCGATCTGGATTACGTGCCCAACACCGCGCGCGAGAAGCCCGTGCGCGCCGCGCTGTCCAACGCCTTCGCGTTCGGGGGCCTCAATGCCGTGGTGGCGCTCAAACGCGCTTCGTAGCGCCCTTCCGGATGAAATCATCGTGATCAAACTCGACCACCTGACGATTGCGGTAAGCAACTGCCGCAACTCGCGGGACTGGATGTCCGGGTGCTGGGTTTGAAGGTGGAATTCGAGGTGCCGGAACGCGCCTTCGCGCTGCAGAATGATGCGGGCTTCACGCTCTTTCTGGAGCAGGCTCCCGTTCGCGATATCGAGCCCTCGCCTGTCCTGTATTTCCAGGTCGATGATGTCCATGCCACCCATCGCCGGCTCCTGACCATTCGGGTGGCTTGCGTCCATCCACCGGAAAAGCGTTTCTGGGGCTACGGCATGGAATTGAAAGACCCCGACGGCTATCGGCTGCGGCTGTGGGACGAAAAGACCATGAAGGAACTGGGCGGCGCATGAACGCCTGCGCTTGCCCGCAGGAGGGTGGGTGAGCTTGCGAACTCCAACGCTTTCGTCGGAACGTGCCGGGCATCGCTTTTGCCCAGCCAGGCCTACGACGGCTGTTGCGCCAGCCATTCGTCATCGCTGCCTTCGTTGACGCCCTCGAACAGGAACGTCGAAAGGTAACGCTCGCCGGTGTCGGGCAGCATGGCCAGCATCACGGAGCCTTGCGGCGCCTTCTCCGCCACTTCCAGCGCGGCGGCCACGGTGGCGCCGGACGAGATGCCGCAGAAGATGCCTTCTTCCTGCGCAAGGCGGCGCGCGGTGTCGCGCGCCAGCGTTTCGTCGATCGGGATGATCTCGTCGGCGATGGTGCGGCTGAGCACTTGGGGAAGGAAATCCGGCGTCCAGCCCTGGATCTCGTGCGGATGCCATTCGCCACCGGCGAGCAAGGATGCGTTCGCGGGCTCGCTCGCGATGATCCTGATCTGCGGCCGCGCCAGTTTCAGCACCTCGCCCGCGCCGGTGAGCGTGCCGCCGGTGCCCCAGCCGCTGACGAAGTAATCCAGCCTGCGCCCGGCGAAATCGCGCAGGATCTCTGGCCCCGTGGTGTTGCGGTGATACGCGGGATTGGCCTCGTTCTCGAATTGCCGCGCCAGAAACCAGCCGTGTTGCTTCGCCAGCTCCTCGGCCTTGCGCACCATCCCGGTGCCGCGCTCGGCCGCGGGCGTCAGGATCACCTTCGCGCCGTACGCACGCATCAGCTTGCGGCGTTCGATCGAGAACGAATCCGACATCACCGCCACGAACGGATAGCCGCGCGCGGCGCACACCATCGCCAGCGCCACGCCGGTGTTGCCGGA
>JAJPHQ010000071.1 GCA_021325195.1 Gammaproteobacteria bacterium
TACATCAGCAACGGCCACAACCGCCACGCCTACAAGGGCGAATGGCAGCCGCGCTTCGGGTTCTCCTACGACATCAACGGCGATGCAAAGCACGTGATCTTCGGCGGTGCCGGCCGCGCCTACGACCGCAACCTGTATCAGTACCTGCAACTGGAGCAGACCAAGTCCGCGCTGTCCGAACCGACCTACTACTTCAGCACCGCTACGCAACCCTGCATGGGCCAGCCGTGCGTGCCGTGGAATCCGAGCTACCTGACCATCCCGGCCCTGCAGGCGCTGGTGCAGGGCAGCAACGCCGGCAAGGAGGTGGACATGATCAACAACCACCTCAAGGTGCCGTATTCGGACCAGTTCAGCCTCGGCATCCGCAACCAGTTGGGCGACTGGAACACGTCGGTCAGCGTGGTGCGCGTCAACAGCTACGACGGCTTCATCTTCACCCTGGGCAACCGCTACCCCAACGGCGCGTTCTGGATGAACGGCAGCCAGCCGTGGGGCGATCCCGTGCCCGGTTTCGGCAACCTGATCATCGGCAACAATGGCGTCGAGACGCGCAGCACGCAGGTGCTGCTGTCCGCCGAGAAGCCGTACACCAGGGAATCGCATTGGGGCATGACCATCGCCTACACGTACACCAATGCGCACCAGAACCGCGACATCCTCACCTACGGCGGTTACGGCTTCGACGAGGAAACCATCCAGGATTATCCCTTCATCCTTTCGGACATCGCACCCAAGCACCGGCTGGTGGTGACCGGCGTGGTGGACGGACCGTGGGGCCTCACCCTGTCCAGCAAGATCACGCTGGCGACGCCGACGCCGGTCAATGACATCGCGTGTTACGGCGTGATGTTTCCGAACGGCAGCAACTGCACGCCGATCGCGGCCTTCCCGACCGGCGGCAAGAGTTTCCTGATCGGCGGCCCGATGTGGGGTTATCGCGACATCGACTTCGCGATCATCAAGGACTGGCTGATCGCGGGCACCACGCACCTGTACGGGCGCATCGACATCCTCAATGCCTTCAACTACAAGAACTACGCGAACACCATCAACAACTGGGGTTCGAACGGCGTGCTGAATCCGGATCCCGTGACGTACAACACCAAGGGCAACATCGTCGATGTACCGCGCACCTTCAAGTTCACCATGGGGGTGAGGTGGTAGCGGAGGTCCGTTTCATCGCGCGGGTTTCAGGTGTGGAAAGGCGGGCCCGGTCTCACTCTCCGCGGGCCCGCCGATTTTTCGGCCGTGGCCACGGTGGCTGTGCGAGATGAATCCTGCGCCGGTCCGCAACATCGTGATCGTGGGCGGCGGCACGGCCGGCTGGATGGCCGCGGCGGCGCTGGCCAAGGTGTTTCCGGGCACGCGCACGATCCGGCTGATCGAATCCGAACAGATCGGCACGGTGGGTGTGGGCGAGGCCACGGTGCCGCACCTGAAGCTGTTCAACCAGTTGCTGGAGATCGACGAAGCCGGGTTCGTCCGCGCCGTCAAGGGCACCTTCAAGCTGGGCATCGAGTTCGTGGACTGGGCGCGCGCGGGCGACCGCTACGTCCACGGCTTCGGCAACATCGGCCACGACTACGGGCTGCTGCCGTTCCACCAGTACTGGATCAAGGCCCGCCAGCGCGGCTGGGCGGCCGACATCGGCGCGTACTCGCTGAACACCGCGGCGGCGCCGCGCGGCAAGTTCATGACCTCTGCCACCGACGTGCCACCGGAATCGCCGCTGGCGAACATTGCCTACGCCTACCATTTCGACGCCGGCCTGTACGCGAAATACCTGCGCCGCTACGCCGAGCAGCGCGGCGTGCGGCGCACCGAGGGCCGGGTGGTGGACGTGCAAGTGCGCGGGGAAGACGGATTCGTCCGCGCGGTGGTGATGGAAAACGGCGAACGCATCGTAGGCGACCTGTTTCTCGACTGCTCCGGTTTCCGCGGCCTCCTGATCGAGCAGACGCTGCACGCGGGCTACGAGGACTGGTCGCACTGGCTGCCCTGCGACCGCGCCGTGGCGATGCCCTGCGAGAACGTGGGCCCGCCCACGCCGTTCGTGCGCTGCACCGCACGCGAGGCCGGCTGGACCTGGCGCATTCCCCTGCAGCACCGTACCGGCAACGGTTACGTCTATTGCAGCGAGCACCTCGGTGACGACGAAGCCGCCGCCGCGCTGCAAGGCTGGCTGGACGGCCACGCGATGGGCGAGCCGCGGGTGCTGCGCTTCACGCCCGGCCAGCGCAAAAAGGCGTGGGATCGCAACGTGGTGGCGATCGGCCTCGCGGCGGGGTTTCTGGAGCCGCTGGAATCCACCAGCATCTACCTGATCCAGTCCGGCATCGCGCGGCTGGTCAACCTGTTTCCGGACCTCGGCTTCAGCCGGGTGATCATCGACCGCTACAACGCGCAGACCGCGTTCGAGATCGAACGCATCCGCGATTTCATCATCCTGCACTACTGCGCCACCGAACGCGACGACAGTCCGTTCTGGCGATACTGCCGCACGATGGACATTCCGGAACCCCTGGCCGACAACCTCCGGCTGTTCCGCGACAGCGGGCGCTTCTACCGCAACGCCGAGGAACTGTTCGCGCTCACGAGCTGGGTGGAAGTGATGATCGGCCAGCGCATCCTGCCGCGTTCGTACCATCCCGCGGTGGACCAGTTGCCGGAGGCCGAATTGCGGCAATTGATGGACGGCGTGCAGCGCGTGATCGCGGCCTGCGTCGAGGCGATGCCGCCGCACCAGGCCTTCATCGACCGGCATTGCAGGGCGGTATGAGGGGGACGCGGCGCGACAGGGGGCGGCCGTCAGCCGGCCTGCACGCGTGGTGGCGGGGGGCGATCTTCCTGCTGGCGCTGCTCGCCGGCCTGAACGCCGCGCCGCTGCACGCCGCGGCGCAGGCCAACCCGTCCGAGGCCGTGGCAGCGGGCGCGGCGAACGCCCTGCAGGCCTCGCCGCCGCTGTCGCTGGACGAACTGGAACACCGCACCTTCGAGTTCTTCTGGCAGACCGCCAATCCCGCCAACGGCCTGATCCCCGACCACTGGCCGCTCGGAAAGGAGCCTTTCTCCAGCATCGCCGCGGTGGGCTTCGCGTTGACCGCGTATCCGGTCGGTGCCGAGCGCGGCTGGATCACGCGCGAACAGGCGCGCCAGCGGGTGCTGACCACGCTGCGCTTCTTCGCGCACGCGCCGCAGGGCAGCGACGAGGACCGGGACAGCGGCTATCGCGGCTTCTACTATCACTTCCTGGACATGCAGACCGGCCGCCGCTACGGGCGGTGGGTCGAAGTGTCCACGATCGACACCGCGCTGCTGATGGCGGGCGTGCTGTTCGACCAGAGCTATTTCGACCAGGACGATCCGCAGGAACGCGAGATCCGCCGGCTCGCCGACCAGCTCTATCGCGGCGTGGACTGGCGCTGGGCGCAGGTGCGGCCGCCCAGGATCGGCATGGGCTGGACGCCCGGCGGCAAGTTCATCCCGTTCGACTGGGAAGGCTACAACGAGGCCATGCTGCTCTACATCCTCGCGCTGGGTTCGCCCACGCACCCGGTGCAACCCGAGGCGTGGCGGGCATGGACTTCGACGTACGGCCGTACCTGGGGCAGCTTCATGGGCGGCCAGCCGCACGTCGGCTTCGCGCCGCTGTTCGGCCACCAGTACAGCCAGGCATGGATCGATTTCCGCGGCATCCGGGATGCCTTCATGCGCGCGCACGGCCTCGATTATTTCGAGAACAGCCGGCGCGCCGTGATCGGCCAGCACGCGTACGCCACCGCGACCATCGGCCATTTCGCCGGCTACGGGGGCGACATCTGGGGCCTCACCGCCTGCAACGGGCCCGGCGAGACCACCTGGGTGAGCCCGGACGGCACGCGCATGGAGTTCCACGGCTATCTCGCGCGCGGCGCGGACGTGGGCGAGATCATCGACGACGGCACCATCGCGCCCACCGCGGCGATTTCCTCGATCGCGTTCGCGCCCGCGCTGGTGCTGCCCGCCATCCAGGCGATGTACCGCCGTTACGGAAAGTGGCTGTATGCCGAGTACGGATTCGTCGATGCGTTCAATCCCGCCTTCCGCCTCACCAGCGTGCCGCTGCGCAGCGGGCGCGTGGTGCCGGAGCAGGGCTGGTTCGACAACGAATACCTCGGCATCGACCAGGGCCCGATCCTGCTGATGATCGAGAACTACCGCACCGGTTTCGTGTGGAAGGTGATGCGGCAGAATCCGTACATCCGCCGCGGACTGCAACGCGCAGGCTTCACCGGCGGGTGGTTGAATGAACAATCCGTCGGGCGCGCGCACGGCGGAGCGTCGGCGGCAAGGATGGCCGCGGCGGTTGCGGTGCCATGACACCGTGGCATCGCCGGTTGCTCGCCGCGTCCGCCGCCATCGCGGGGCTGCTGGCGGGTTGCAGCGGCGCGGCGCGGCACGGCACCACGCTCGAGTTCTGGACCATCGGCAGCGAAGGCGAGGCGGTGACGCAGTTGCTGCCGGAATTCGAGCGCGAACATCCGGACATCCGGGTGGACGTGCAGCAGATCCCGCTGACCGCGTCGCACGAAAAATTGCTGACCGCCTACGCGGGCGGTTCGTTGCCGGATGTCACCCAGCTCGGCGACACCTGGATTCCCGAGTTTGCCGCCCTGCACGCGCTGGAGCCGCTGCAATCGCGCGTCGAGCATTCCGCGGTGATCCGGAAGGATGATTACTTCGCCAGCGTCTGGGCCACCAGCGTGATCGACAAGGTGCTGGTCGGGATTCCGTGGTACGTGGATACGCGCCTCCTGTTCTACCGGACCGACCTGCTGCGCGCGGCGGGTTTCGACGCGCCGCCGCGCGACTGGGCCGAATGGCAGGCGCAGATGGACGCGATCCGCGCGCACAGCGGCGGCAGGCGCTGGGGCGCATTGCTGCCCGTCAACGAATACGACCAGTTGCTGGCGCTGGCGCTGCAGCAGCACGTGCCGCTGCTGCGCGATGGCGGCCGCTACGGCAATTTCGAAAGCGCCGGTTTCAAGCGCTCGCTCGCTTTCTACGTCGGGCTGTTCAGGCGCGGCGATGCGCCGGCCGTCACCAACGTGCAGGTCGGCAATCCCTGGCAGGAATTCGGCCGCGGCGGCTTCGTGTTCTATCTTTCCGGACCGTGGAACATCGGCGAATTCCGGAGACGCCTGCCGGCTTCGCGGCAATCCGGCTGGTCCACCGCGCCGCTGCCGGGCCCGGACGGCCCCGGCGATTCCGTCGCATACGGTTCCAGCCTGGTGATCCTGCGCGGCTCGCGGCACAAGGACGCGGCTTGGAAACTGCTCGAGTACCTGTCGCGGCCCGACGTGCAGGTTCGCTTCTACCGGTTGCTGGGCGATCTGCCGGCGCGGCGTTCGGCATGGGACAGTCCGCTGCTGGAGGGCGATCCGGAACTGCGCGCGTTCCGCGAACAGCTCGAACGGATGCGGCCCGCGCCGCAGGTGCCGGAATGGGAGCAGATCGTCAACATGATGCAGGATGTCGCCGCACGCGCGATCGCGGGACAATTGACCGTCGATCAGGCGGCCGCGCAGATGGATCAGCAGGCCAACGCGATTCTCGCCAAGCGGCGCTGGGTGCTGGCTCGGCAGGCGCCGTCCCTGCAAGAAAAGCGGGCAGCCGCGTCCGCACTTCCCGAATGAAGCACGCTTCGCACCCGGCCGGATGAACAAGACCTCGGCGGCATGGCTGTTTCTCGCGCCCGCGCTGCTGGTGCTGGGCGTGTTCTTCCTGCTGCCGGTGCTGGCGGGCCTGGCCTTGAGCCTCACCGACTACGATCTGTACGCGCTCGCGGACTTCCGCAACCTGCGTTTCGTGGGGCTCGCCAATTACTGGATGCTGCTGCACCGTCCGCTGTTCTGGGCCGCGCTGGGACACACGCTGTATTTCGTCGCCGCGGGCGTGCCGCTGTCGATGCTGGTCTCGCTGGCTGCCGCGCTGCTGCTGAATTCGCCGCTCGCGGGCGCGCGCGCGTTGTTCCGCACCGCGCTGTTCGCGCCGGTGGTGACCACGCTGGTCGCGGTGGCGGTGATCTGGCGCTATCTGTTCAACTCGCAGTACGGCGTGGTCGATTTCGTGCTGGCGCATCTGGGCCTGCCGTCGATCGACTGGCTGGGCGATCCGCACTGGGCAATGCCGATGATCATCCTGTTCGCGGTGTGGAAGAACTTCGGCTACAACATGATCATCCTGCTGGCGGGCCTGCGGGCGATCCCGCCCGAGCTGTACGAAGCCGCGCGCATCGACGGCGCCTCGGTGTGGCGGCAGTTCCGTCACATCACCCTGCCGGCGCTTGGCCCGATCCTGCTGATGACCGGCATCCTCACGGTGTCCGGCTACTTCCAGTTGTTCGCCGAACCCTACGTGATCACCGAAGGCGGGCCGCTGCAGAGCACCGTCAGCGTGCTGTACCTGATGTATCAGGACGGCTTCAAATACTGGAACATGGGCACCGCCTCGGCGGTCGCGTTCCTGCTGTTCGCGGTGATGTTCGCGGTGACCGCGGCGATGTGGCGCTTCGGCGAAACGCGGGAGACCGTGGCGTGAATCCGCGCGCGGCCCCGTGGCTGGTCAACGGCGCGCTGCTGATGCTCGCGGCGCTGGCGGTGTTCCCGCTGTTCTGGATGCTGTCGGTGTCGTTCATGCAGCCGGGCGAGGCGAATTCGCTGCCGCCGCCCCTGCTGCCCCTGCATCCCACCCTGCTGAATTACCGCGAGCTGTTCGCACACGCCGGCATGGGGCGCTACTTCGCGAACAGCCTGTTCGTCTCGAGTGCGATCACGCTGCTGTCGCTGGTGTGCAACACGCTGGCAGGTTACGCCTTCGCCAAGCTGCGTTTCGCGGGACGCGAGAAGCTGTTCAACGTCTTGATCGGGGCGCTGGTGATTCCGGCGCAGGTCGCGATGCTGCCGCTGTTCCTGCTGCTGAAGTACGCCGGACTGGTCAACACCTACGCCGCGGTGATCCTGCCGGCGATGGCCAGCGTGTTCGGGATTTTCCTGGTGCGCCAGTATGCGCGCGGGATTCCCGATGAACTGCTGGAAGCGGCGCGGGTGGACGGCGCGGGCGAGGGGCGCATCTTCGCGCAGATCGTGCTGCCGTTGCTGAAGCCCATCCTGGTCACGCTGGCGGTGCTCACCTTCCTCGCCGCGTGGAACGACTTCATGTGGCCGCTGATCGCGCTGACCGGGCAGCGGCATTACACGCTGCCGGTGGGGCTGGCCTCGCTGTCGCGCGAACACGTGCAGGACAGCGGCCTGATGATGGCCGGTGCGGTCGTCACCGTGCTGCCGGTGCTGGTGCTGTTCCTGGTGCTGCAGCGCTATTACCTGCGCGGGCTGCTGCTGGGCAGCGTCAAGCAGTAGGCGATTGCTTCAGCCGGCGCCGCGGATTTCCGCCGCCAGCGCCGCGCCGTGGGTCGCGATCACGTCCGCGTAGAAGCGTGCGCTGTCCTTGGGCGTGCGCTGCTGCGTGGCGTAATCGACGTGCACGATGCCGAAGCGCTTGGCGTAACCATGCGCCCATTCGAAGTTGTCCAGCAGCGACCACACGAAGTAGCCGCGCAGATCGGCGCCTCGCCGCAGCGCCGCCTGCGCCGCGCGCAGGTGGGCACGCAGGTATGCCGTCCGCAACGGGTCCTCGATGCGTCCGTTCGCTGCAGTCGGCGGATCGTAGAACGCCGCGCCGTTTTCGGTGATGTAGATCGGCGGACGGTGGTAGCGTTCGCTGACCCACATCAGCGCGTCGGTCAGTCCCTGCGGAAATACTTCCCAGCCGGTTTCGGTGCGGGTGGCGTGTTTCTGCGGCACGCCGCTCGCGCGCAGCGGCCAGGCGTGCGGATCGTGCCGCGTCACGCTGCGGGTATAGTAGTTGATGCCCACGAAATCGACCGGCTGGCGGATCAGCGCGAAGTCGTCCTGCGGCCAGTCAGGCCAGGCATCGCCGAACACCTCGCGCAGTTCGTCCGGGTAACGGCCCAGAAACACCGGATCGAGAAACTGGCGGTTCATGTAGGCATCGGCACGCGCGGCGGCGGCAAGGTCCTCGGGGTGTTGCGTCGCCGGATATTTCGGTTCCAGATTGACCACGATGCCGATCCGGTTGCGGCCTTCCGCACGGTACGCCTGCACGGCGGCGCCGTGCGCGCGCAGCAGGTTGTGCGCGACGACCGGCGGTTCATGCAGGCTGCGGTGGCCGGGTGCCAGCACGCCGTGCAGATAACCGCCGTCGCTCACCACCCACGGTTCGTTGAGCGTGGTCCATGACTCCACGCGATCGTCGAGCCTGCGGAACACGCTCTGCGCGTAATCGGCGAACCAGCCGGCCATGTCCGGATTCAGCCAGCCACCGCGGTCGTCGAGCGCGGCGGGCAGGTCCCAGTGGTACAGCGTGACCATCGGCCGGATGCCGTTTTCCAGCAGCGCATCGACCAGCCTGTCGTAGAACGCGATGCCCTGCGGATTCACGCGACCGCGTCCCGCGGGCAGCACGCGGCTCCAGGCAATGCTGAAGCGATACGCCCGCAGGCCCAGCGCGCGCATCAACGCGACGTCCTCGCGCCAGCGCCGGTAGTGGTCACAGGCCACGTCGCCGGTGTCGCCGTCGCGCACGCGGCCCGGCGTGTGCGTGAAGCGGTGCCAGTTGCTCACGCCCGCGCCGTCGGCCAGCGGCGAACCCTCGATCTGGTAGGCCGAGGTGGCGCAGCCCCACAGGAATTCCGGTGGAAACGCGGGTCGGCCGGTTTCCGCGGCGTCGGCCATCGGCAGGCTCCAGGACGTGAAAACGATTACATCGGCATGATAACGTGCGGCAGGTGTCGGGCTGCAAGGTTGCCTGCGTTGCAGGCCCCCGGGTCAGGGGGCGATCGAATCCTCGCGACACGAGGATTCGATGGGGATCGTGGAAGCGCGGGCCGGCAGAAACGCGGCACCCGGCGGCAGGGCAGCAAGGGAGTTTCCGATGGCGAGCGTCCGCCTCGACAACGTCCGCAAGGTGTACGGCAACGGCAAGGTCGCCGTCGCGGGCGCAAGCTTCACCGCCGCGGACGGCGAACTGCTGGTGCTGGTGGGGCCGTCAGGTTGCGGCAAGACCACGCTGTTGCGCGCGATCGCCGGGCTGGAAACCGTCAGCGCGGGCACGATAGCGATCGGCGGACGGGTGGTGAACGGGCTTCCGCCGCGCGAGCGCGACATCGCGATGGTGTTCCAGAACTACGCGCTGTATCCGCACATGAGCGTGGCGGAGAACCTGGCGTTCGGTCTCAAGCTGCGCGGACTCGCGCGCGCGGAAATCGATCGGCGTGTCGCGGCGGCGGCGGAGATGCTCGGTCTGGCGGACCTGCTCGACGCGCAGCCGCGCCGTTTGTCGGGCGGCCAGCGCCAGCGCGTCGCGCTGGGCCGGGCGCTGGTGCGCGAACCCAGGGCGTTCCTGCTCGACGAGCCGCTGTCCAACCTCGATGCGAAACTGCGCGTGGCGATGCGGGTGGAAATCGCGCGGCTGCACCGGCGACTCGGCGCGACGATGATCTACGTGACGCACGACCAGATCGAGGCGATGACGCTGGGCCAGCGCATCGTGGTGCTGAAGGATGGCGAGATCCAGCAGATCGACACCCCGATGCGGCTGTACGAGGAACCCGCCAACCTGTTCGTCGCGGGATTCCTGGGCAGCCCGGCGATGAATGTCTTCCGCGGCCGGCTGCGTGACGATGCCGGCACACGGCTGGACATGGACGATGCCGTGCTGCCGCTCGATGGCCTGCACATCGCGGATACGCCGCTGGCCGCCTTGCGCGGACGCGAGATCGTGCTGGGCCTGCGTCCCGAGCACCTGCAACTCGCGCAGTCGTCGGCGTCCGTTCCCTACCCGCAATTCGATGCGGTGCTGGAAGTGATCGAGCCGGTCGGCAACGAGATATTCCTGAACCTGCGTCTCGGCCATACCGGGCTGGTCGCGCGGATCGCGCCGCAACCCCTGCCGGCGCCCGGCACCGTCATGCGTCTGCAGTTCGCGCCGGAACGCCTGCACGCGTTCGATGCGGCCAGCGGCGTTCGCATCGCCACGTCGCACGCGTGACGGACGCCCGCCGACGCGCGACAACCCGCATTGCAAAAAGTTTCCGCGCGCGAAGGTTTCACGCGCGACGCGCGTTCATGCCGATGATGAACCGTCGCTGAGAACCGTTAACTTTTCATTGAACGCCGGCGTGACGCACGCAGTCCCAGCCTGCACACGAACGCGGGCCCTCCGTGTTCGTGCACGAACCACAAGTGGAGACAATCATGCGCAACACTGCAATCGTCCTCGCCATGGCCGCGGCTTTCGCGGCTGCACCCGCTTTCGCGCAGGACAACACGGCCGGCGACAGCGGTTTCTTCGTCAACGGCAATGTCGGCCACAGCTATTTCGGCAGCGGCCACAACAGCGGCAGCGACACCGGTTACGCGGTCGACGGCGGCTATCGCTGGGCGGTGACGCCGTCGTTCGCGATCGGTCCCGAAGTCGGCTACAACGACCTCGGCAACGTCCGCCTCAAGAACATCTTCAACTCCAATCCGGTGATCGCGCCGGGCAAGGCCTCGCTGCACGGCTGGACGGTCGGCGCAAACGCGCATTACAACCTGACGCCGAACTGGTATCTGTCCGCACGCACCGGCCTGTACGCGTGGAACGGCCACGGCCTCAGCAACGACATCAATCCCGTTGACCTGCGCCGCACCTCCGACGGCTACTACGGCGGCGTCGGATTCGGCTACGACTTCAGCAACCGCATGGGGCTGGGCCTGGGCTACGACTACTACCGGGCGAAGAAGGACGACCTCAACCTTTCCACCGGCCTGCTGTCGGTGAATGCCGAGGTGCGGTTCTGATCGGGATCTCCTGATTCCGGCCCGTGGGCGCAGTCGCGCGGGCGGACGGATCCGCCCGCGCCTACCTTGACTGAGCGGCCCGGACGCACGGAGCGTCCGGGCCTTCCGCCTGTGTCAGTGCGAGGGTGACGGCTGGTCGATGGCCTTGCGCTGTTCCGCGGCCTGCCTGTCCACGATCGCCTGCACCGACTTCGCCCTGGCGAGCGCGCTGCCGTAGGCCTCGATCGGCGTGCCCGCCAGCGCGCTGGTGCCGGCGGCGGCGGGTTTCGCGTCCGCGGCGGTCGGCGCGGGCGGCGACGAGCACGCGGCCAGGGCGATCGTCGCCAGCATCATCGCGAGCATCCGTTGCATGGCTTTCACCTCGCCGCGGAGTCTCGCGCGCCGGACATGCGCACGCAAGCTGCGTTAAGCTGCACGGGCGCGAACCGTGGAGCAAGCCCGTGAACGCATCCCTCGCCCGCTGGCGGCTGGACGGTCAGGCCTGCCTCGTCACCGGGGCCAGCCGCGGCATCGGTCTGGCCTGCGCGCGCGAGCTGGCCGTGCTGGGTGCGCAGCCGCTGCTGGTGGCGCGTGACGAGACACAGCTGCAGACGGTGTGCGACGAGATCGCCGAGGAATTCCCGGACAGCGAACCGCGCCTGTTCGCTGCCGATCTTGCCGATCAGGAAGATCGCCTCGCGGTGTTCGACTGGATCGCCGACCTCGACGTGCCGCTGTCGCTGCTGGTCAACAACGCGGGCGGGAATCTCAAGCGCGCGACGCTGGACTACGAGCCGGGCGACCTCGACGAGGTGTTCCGTCTCAACACCATCGCGGCCTTCGACCTGTGCCGGCTGGCGCATCCGCACCTGGTACAGCACGCCAACGCCGCGATCGTGAATATCGGATCGGTGTCGGGCGCGACCCACGTTCGCACCGGCACGCCCTACGCGATGAGCAAGGCGGCGCTGCACCAGATGACGAAGAACCTCGCCTGCGAATGGGCCGAGGACGGCATCCGCGTCAACGCCGTGGCACCGTGGTACATCCGCACCCAGCGCACCGGCCCCGCGCTGTCCGATCCCGATTACCTCGACGAGGTGCTGCAGCGCACGCCGATGGCGCGGGTCGGCGAGCCCGAGGAAGTCGCCACGGCGGTGGCGTTCCTGTGCCTGCCCGCCGCGAGCTACATCACCGGACAGGTGCTGGCGGTGGACGGCGGTTTCCTGAGTTACGGTTTCTGAAGGAGCATCGGATCTTTTCGTTCGCCTGACGCTTCCGGTTTTCGGTCCCCTTGCGCCGGGCGGCGGCCAGACCGCCGCACCCGATGGCTTGGCAGGGGGCGCGGAGAAACGGCCGTCTGGATGAACGCGGACCGGCAGGATGCCCGGGCATTCCAGGCTGACGCAAACATGTTGTTCCACGAACACATCGACTCGCCGATCGGTCCGCTGCTGCTGGTCGCGGACGAATACGGCCTGGTCGCCGTCGGTCTGCCCAAACGCGGCGCGGCGCAACGCGCGCCGGAAGACGGCCGGCACGCGCCGTCGAAACTGCACGCCGCGCGCCGCCAGTTCGAGGAGTATTTCGCCGGCGTCCGGCAGGAATTCGAGCTGCCCCTGCATCCGTCGGGCACGCCGTTCCAGCTGGAAGTGTGGGGTGCGGTGCTGGCGATTCCGTACGGCGAGACGGTGAGCTACGCGGAGATCGCGCGCCGGATCGGGCGCGCACGCGCGGTGCGCGCGGTCGGCGCGGCCAACGGCGCGAACCCGCTGGCGATCGTGGTGCCGTGCCATCGCGTGATCGGCCGTCACGGCGATCTCACCGGTTACGGCGGCGGCCTGCCCGCCAAGCGCTGGCTGCTGGCGCACGAGCGCAGGCACGCGCCGCCGCGCGCGCTGGTGCTGGAAGCGTGACGTTTCAACAGCCCCGCATCTGCGCCTGCAACTGCTGTTCGCGCTGTTCGTAGGGCGCGCCTTCGCGCGGCATCGCCATCCTCAGTTTCCGGTGGTTGGCATCGAAGCGGCGTTGCAGTTCATCGCACACCTGCGCCGGCGTGGCCGGCACGCAGGGATCCTGCACCGCCACCATTGCGTTGGCGATCAGCGGCCCGTCCGGGTTCAACACCGGCTTGCGCGCGAGTTCCGGCGCCGACACTCCGACACCGTTGGCGCCGTAGGCTCGCGAAAGGCTCTGGCCCGGATAGCCCAGCGCGCCCAGCGGCACCTGGTGCGGCGGCGGCAGGTTGTCGCTGAGGTAACGCTCGCCGGTGTCGTAATTGCGGCAGGCGTACATCGTCGGCAAGGGTGGGACAACGGCCGGCGGCATGACGGCCGCCGCCGAGGCGCCTGCGGCAGGGGAGGGCGACGAGGTCGCGGCAGCCGGCGACGATGGCGTGTCCGCTCCGCGTGCCGGGAGGTTCACCACTTGCTGGCGCCGGCCGGGCGGGCAAGGCGTGTCCTGATAACTCGCCGCGCCGCTGGCGGCCGTGCAATGATAGACCTGCGCACAGGCGATGCCGGCCGGACCCAGCAGTCCCAGCGCGAGGATCACCTGCATCGGCACGCGCACAGCCATCGTCGCGATCCCGTTTCCGTTTCCATGCTACGCCTTCCCGATGGTCCGATGCATCGTTCGGGACGCCGGGGTAGAGTAGCGCGGGCAGGAGGGACCTCCGGATGAGGTTTCGCAAGGCGCAGTGGTGGGGATGGACCTTGTTCTGGGTGCCGCTGGCAGCGGGCGCGGCGGATGTGCCGCTGCGCGTCTCGCTCTTGCCCTCGCCGCCGGCTGCCCCGACGGCGTTGCCGCGCAGCGTGCCCGTTCCTGCCGGGAGCATCGGCGGCAGCGTGCAGCATGAAGCCCTGCTGCGCGCCCCGCATGCGGGGGTGGCGTGGTACGTCCTGCGCCTGACCCGCGACTGGGCCGGTGCAAGCCGTCCGCTGCTGACGATCAGTGACAACACGCGCGCTCGCCTGACCGTGTACCTGCCTCCCGACTACGCGGCGCGGACGGTCAGCATGTACGATACCGGTCTCGATCCTCGCTTTTCCCGGCACGCGCTGGTGTTCCAGCTGCCGCAAGACCTGCGCGCGAACCAGCCGATCTATCTCGCGCTGGGCACGCCGGGCCAGACCCAGCCCATCCGCGCGCGCATCACGGATTTCTCGAGCTATCAGGCGGAAGACCTGCGCCACGTGCGGATGAGCACGTTGTTCGCCAGCGTGCAGGGATCGATGCTGCTGGTGATCCTGTGCTTCTGGCTGGTGCTGCGCGACCGGATGTTCCTGTATTTCATCGCCTACATCGGCGCGCAACTGGTGTACCAGATGGCCGCCTCGGGCGAACTGTTCGCGCTGCCGGGCGCGGGACTGCTGGCGCCGCTGGGCTATCACACCGGGCAGAGCATGGCGTCGCTGGCGGCGGGACTGTCGATCCTGTTCATCCTGTCGTTCGCCGACCTGGATCGCTACGTGCCGCGGCTGGCGCGCTCGCTGGGTGCGTTGCGCTGGCCGTTTTTCGTGCTGGCGGTGATGGTGTGGCTGCCGTTCCTGCGTCCCGACGACTGGCTGCCGAACACCGTCAACCTGCTGCTGGTAGTCAGCACTTTCCTCGCGATCGCGGCCGGCTGGCGTGCGTGGCGGCGCGGCAGCCGGCAGGCCGGGTTCTTCATGCTGTCGTGGCTGCCGTTGCTGGCGCTGACGGTGCTTAGGGTCGTGCAACTGATCGCCGGCCTGCCGCTGCCGGGCTGGCTGGAATACGGCTTTCCCGCCAGCATGGCCTACGCCGCGCTGGTGATCACCGTGGGCCTGGCCGACCGCACGCTGCAGGTACGCCACGAGCGCGACATGGCCACCCGGCTCGCGGAATTCGATCCGCTGACCGGCGCGTTGAACCGGCGCGCGATCCTCGATCGCCTGCGCATGGCGTGGCTGGCCGCGCACACCGATCATCAAGCGCTGGCGCTGCTGTTCCTGGATCTCGACCATTTCAAGCGCATCAACGACACCCGCGGCCATGCCGTCGGCGACGCCTGCCTGATCGCGGTGGTGGAGGCGATCCGGCAGGAACTCGGCGAAGGCGACTGGCTGGGCCGCTACGGCGGCGAGGAATTCCTGGCGGTGCTGGTCGGCGCCGGCGCGCGCGGCGCGCAGCGGGTGGCCGAACGCATCGTCGAGCGCGCGGCGGCGCTGCGCGTGCCGGTCGGCGACAGTGCGGTTTCGCTCACCGTGAGCATCGGCGTCGCCGTGCTGGACGGCAGCATCGCCAGCATGGAGACGCTGGTCGAATGCGCCGACACCGCGCAATACCGCGCCAAGGCCCTGGGCCGCAATCGCGCAGTGGTTTACCGGCGCGAGGAGTTCGAACAGGCGCTGGGCAGCACGGCTTGACGCCGTGCCGGCGCGCGCGACGGCCGGGGCGTGCTTCGCCCCCTGTACACTGCGCGCCATGAAAGACAAGGGCGAAATCGTCCGCGACTGGCTGCCGCGCTACACCGGCGAGAAGCTGGAGAACTTCGGCCGCTACGTGCTGCTGACCAACTTCAGCGGCTACCTCGAAACCTTTTGCGCGCTGACCGGTGCCGCGATCGTGGACCGCGAACGGCCGATGCCATGCGCGACCGCCGACGGCATCAGCATGATCAACTTCGGGATGGGCAGCCCCAACGCCGCGACGGTGATGGACCTGCTGTCCGCGATCGCGCCGAAAGCGGTGCTGTTCCTGGGCAAGTGCGGCGGCCTCAAGAAGAAGAACCAGCTCGGCGACCTGATCCTGCCGATCGCCGCGATCCGCGGCGAGGGCACCAGCGACGATTACCTGCCGCCCAAGGTACCCGCGCTGCCGGCGTTCCAGTTGCAGCGCGGCGTGTCCACCATGATCCGCGACCTGGGGTTCGACTACTGGACCGGGACGGTCTATACCACCAACCGGCGCGTGTGGGAATTCGACGAGCACTTCAAGGCGTACCTGCGCACGCTGCGCTGCATGGCGATCGACATGGAAACCGCGACGATCTTTGCGGCCGGTTTCGCCAACCGGATTCCGTCCGGCGCGCTGCTGCTGGTGTCCGACCAGCCGATGATCCCGGAAGGCGTCAAGACCGCCGCCAGCGACGCGCGGGTCAAGGCGCAATTCGTCGAGAGCCACATCCGGATCGGCATCGAAACCATGAAACTGGTCCGCCGCAACGGCCGCAGCCTGAAGCACCTACGGTTCGAGGAAGATCTGGAATAGGGAAACTGCTGCGTCCGGTTCAGAGGGCTTTCGGCAGCGCCTCGCGCACCGCGGGTGCGATGGCTTCGACCCAGCGTGCATACTGCATGACCGAAGGGTGCAAGCCGTCGCCGGCAAGCAGGTTCCGGCAACGCGGATCGCGCGAGATGCCGGTGACGTCGATCCAGTGTGCACCGGGGCACCGCGCGGCAGCTTGCGCGGCGGCGTTGAACGCGTCGATTTCCCGCGCGACCCGCTCCGGATCATGGCCTTCGCCGCGCGCGAACGGCGTGACGCCCCAGTCGGGGATCGACACCACGATCACGCGCCGGGCGTCGCCGCCGGCCAGCGCGGTCGCGCGTTGCAGCAGCGCGCGGAATTGCGCGCGGTATTCATCCAGCGGACGGCCGCGATACTGGTCGTTGACGCCGATCGACAGCGATACCAGGGCATACGACGGACGCAGCGTCACGGCGTCGAGCGCCGCGGACAACTCGCCGGTGGTCCAGCCGGTGCGCGCGATGATCACCGGATCGGCGATGTCGATGCCCTGCGCGCGCAGCCGTGCGGCCAGTTGCATCGGCCAGTTCTCGTGCGCGGCGACGCCTTCGCCGATGGTGTAGGAATCGCCCAGCGCGAGAAAGGTCCCCGACACGATTCACGCCGCCCGCGCAGTCCGTGGTGTCCGCGCCAGATGCCTCGGCGCGCCGCGGATCTCGTAGCGCACGCTTTTGGTACGGGAACTTCGATGGACGGCGGGTGACTGCACGGCAAGGCGCTCGAGGGCGGCCGTGCATGCTAGCCGAAGTGCCCGCACGCACCAAACCGTGGCGCCGCGGGCAAACCGGCGATAATCACGCCATGACGCCGCCACCCAACGCCGCCGCGCACGCTCCGGCCGCCCTGCACCGGATCGGCTGGCGCGGCGAGCTGCCGCCCCTGCCGCCGGGCCGGCTGCTGGCGCGCGTCGCCGCGCAGCACCGCGCGGGCTACGAGGTGCACGACGGCGAGCGCACCTTCAACGCGCAACCCGCGCCGAGGTTCCTGAAGCGCAACCTCGACCCCGCCGAACGCCCGGCGGTCGGCGATTTCGTGGCGGTCGAGGCAGGCGCGCCGCCGCACATCGTCGAGGTGCTGCCGCGGCGCAGCGTGCTCAGGCGGGCGGCCGCCGGCGAACGCTACGCGCGCCAGATCATCGCGACCAACATCGACCTCGTGCTGGTGCTGACCGGGCTGGACGGCGATTTCAATCCGGCGCGGATCGAACGCTATCTGGCGCTGATCGAGGGTTCCGGCGCGCACGCGCTGGTGGTGCTGAGCAAGGCCGACCAATTCGACGCCCGGCACCAGCGGGCGGCATTGCACGAGCTGGCGGCGCGGCTGCCGCAAGGCACGCCCGTGCATGCGATCGATGCCAGGGATGCGCAAAGCGCGGCAGTGCTGGCGCCGTATCTCACCCCGGGGATCACCGCCGCGCTGGTCGGCTCCTCCGGCGCCGGCAAATCGACCCTGACCAACACGCTGCTGGGCGAAGCGCGGATGGCCACCGGCGAGACACGCGCGCGCGACGACCGCGGCCGCCACACCACCACGCACCGCGCGCTGCTGCCGCTGCCGGGCGGCGCCTGCCTGATCGACACGCCCGGCATGCGCGAACTGAAACTCACCGGCGACGAGGCGCTGGACCTGTTCGCGGACATCGACGAACTGGCCGCGCAGTGCCGCTTCGCCGACTGCGCCCACGGCAGCGAACCGGGCTGCGCGGTGCGCGCGGCGCTGGACGCGGGCGAGCTCGATCCCGCACGCTGGCGGCAGTACCGGAAACTGCACGACGAGCGCGACGCGCAGATCACGCGGCTGGAGGAGAGGCTGCGCGGCGGCCGCGATCCGCTGCGCACGCACCGCCACCGCGACCGGTTCGACCGCGAATAGCGCTGCGCCGCGATGCCCGTGGCGTGATCCGGGCGGCAACCGGTTCTGCATGCATCCGCGGCTCCGGTTTCCCCCGTGTGGGCGTCCCGGAATGACAGAGGTATTTTCGGGACACCACACCAGCCTCCGGGTCAAGGGGCAATCGAACCCTCGCGCGGGAAGGGCTTGACGGGGGTTGTGGGAGAATGGACGCACAGATCGAAGCACGAACCGGCCGGTCGATCGGACCTCGTGAGGGAGCTGCCGTGATGCGCCGCCTGTCTTCGTCGATGAGCTTCTTCCACCAACGCATGTTTCCGGCGCTCCGGACGTTGCCGGCGGTGGGCTTCGCCATCGCCTTCATTCCGGCCGGGCCGCGCGGTTTCCTTGCCGCCTTCGGGCCCGACCCCGTCGCGCTGGAACCGGTTCGGCGCGTGGACGCCGCGCCCGGCGCGGCAGCATGAATGCGGCTGCGCTTCCGGAGGCCTGGCGGCGCCACGCCGAACTGGACCGCCGGCTGCTGGAGGCGGTGCGCGGGATCCACGTGCTGGCGACCGTGGCGTGGCCGGCTGCGAAGGAGCGGCGCTTTCTGGAGGAACTGCGGAAGGGCCGCGAGGCGCTGCCGCGCATCGACTACCGGCCGCCGGATCTGGGCGCGCCGCGCGCGGAGCTGGAGGCGATCGCGCGCGAGGCCGACGCTGCGCACCCGCTGGGCACGTATCTCAGGCGCAGCGCGGAATCCTGGCAGACCGCCGCGCGGATGCTGGAAGCCGTGGGAACGGCCGGCGTCACCGCGCCTTCGGTCGAGCTGTACGGCAAGCCCGGCGACGCGCTGCCCGGCAGCAGCCAGACCAATCTCGATGCGGCGAATTACTTCCTGGGCATCGCCAGCGAACTGGGCGACGGACAGGCGCTGCCGGAAGGCGACTACTGCATCCCCGCCGAAGTGCTGCGCGAGGACGTGCAGCGCGAAGTCGATGCATTCTTCGGCCCCGGCGCGGTCGAGATCGTGATCGACCAGGAGCTGACCGCCAAGGCCGCGGCCGGCGCCACCCGCATCCGCCTGCGCGGCGCGACCTGTTTCACCGAATACGACCGTTCGCAACTGATCGCGCACGAGGCTTTCGTGCACACGCTGACGGCGTTGAACGGCCGCGCGCAGCCGGTGCTGCAATCGCTGTCGCGCACTTCGCCACGCGTGACCGCGACGCAGGAGGGCCTGGCGGTGTTCGCGGAGCTGATGTCGGGCTCGATCGACATCGCGCGCCTGCAGCGGATCAGCCTGCGCATCCTCGCGATCGACATGGCGCTGAAGGGCGCCGACTTCATCGAGGTGTACCGCTGGTTCCGTGGCCACGGCCAGAACGAAGCCGACAGTTTCTACTCCGCGCAGCGCGTGTTCCGGGGCGTGCCGGTCACCGGCGGCGCGGCGTTCACCAAGGACAACGTCTATCTCGCCGGCCTCCTGACCGTGCACACCTTCTTCCGCTGGGCGTTCAAGCGGCGCCGGCTGGACCTGCTGCGCAACCTGTTCGCCGGCAAGCTCGCGCTGGACGACGTGATCGCGCTGGCACCGTGCTTCGCCGACGGGTCCGTCGCGCCGCCCCGGTTCGTGCCGCCGTGGGTGCGGCAGTCGCAGGGCCTGGCCGGCAAGCTGGCGTTTTCGCTGTTCGCGAACCGGATCAGGATGGGCCGTATCGGCAACTGGGATTGACGGAAGCGCGCGCGGCCGAGCGGCGCTGGCCGTTCGCGGGCCTCGTCGCGGAAGGCATCGCGGTGCGCGTGATATATTCAAACGTCGCGCAATGCGACGTGCGTCATGAGCCTTCCCGAAGAACTCAAACAAGCCGCGCTGGACTATCACCGTCATCCGCCGGCCGGCAAGATCCGGATCACGCCGACCAAGTCGCTGCTGACCGCGCGCGACCTGTCGCTGGCGTACTCGCCGGGGGTGGCCGCGGCGTGCGAGGAAATCGTGCGCGACCCGACCGAGGCCTACGCGCTGACCGCGCGCGGCAACCTGGTGGGCGTGGTGACCAACGGCACCGCGGTGCTGGGCCTGGGCAGCATCGGTCCGCTGGCCGGCAAGCCCGTGATGGAGGGCAAGGCCGTGCTGTTCCGCAAGTTCGCCGGCATCGACGTGTTCGACGTCGAGATCGACGAACGCGATCCCGACAGGCTGGTCGAGATCATCGCCTCGCTGGAACCGACCTTCGGCGGCATCAACCTCGAGGACATCAAGGCGCCGGAATGCTTCTACATCGAGCGCAGGTTGCGCGAGCGGATGAAGATTCCGGTATTCCACGACGACCAGCACGGCACCGCGATCATCGTGGGCGCGGCGCTGATCAACGCGCTGATCGTGGTCGGCAAGAAGATCGAAGACGTGCGGGTCGCGGCCTCGGGCGCCGGCGCGGCGGGCATCGCCTGCCTGGACATGCTGGTGCGGCTGGGCGTCAGGCCGGAAAACATCCTGGTCAGCGACAAGGACGGCGTGCTGTACCGGGGGCGCGCCGGGCTCGACGAAAACGGCGCACGCTACGCGCGCGACACCACGGCGCGCACGCTGGCCGACATCGTCAAGGGCGCCGACGTGTTCCTGGGCGTGTCGGCGGGCGGCGTGCTGACGCGCGAGATGGTCGCGACCATGGCCGAGCGGCCGGTGATCCTGGCGCTGGCCAATCCCGCGCCGGAAATCCTGCCCGAGGACGCACGCGCGGCCAAACCCGACTGCGTGATCGCGACCGGCCGTTCGGACTATCCGAACCAGGTCAACAACGCGCTGTGCTTTCCCTACATCTTCCGGGGCGCGCTGGACGTGGGCGCGACCGGCATCAACGAGGCGATGACGGTGGCGTGCGTGCACGCGATCGCGCAACTCGCGCGGCGCGAGGCCTCCGATGTCGCGCAGCGCGCGTACGGGGGCAGGGCGCCGCACTTCGGTCCCGATTACCTGATTCCGCGCCCGTTCGATCCGCGCCTGCTGGTGCAGGTGGCGCCGGCGGTGGCCAGGGCCGCGATGGAATCGGGCCTGGCCACCCGGCCGATCGCGGACCTGCGCGCGTACACCGAAAAGCTCAGCCAGTTCGTGTTCCGGACCGGGCTGGCGATGAAGCCGGTGTTCGAGCGCGCGCGCGCCAACCCGATGCGGGTCGCCTACGCCGAGGGCGAGGAAGAAACCGTGCTGCGCGCGGTGCAGACGCTGGTGGACGAGGGCCTGGTCAGGCCGATCCTGATCGGCCGCCCCGACGTGATCGCGAAACGCATCGAGCGGATCGGGCTGCGGCTGGAAGCGGGCCGCGACTTCGAACTCTGCAACATCCATTCCGACCCGCGCTTCGACGCCTACTGGCAGCACTACTACGGGCTGATGCAGCGGCGCGGCGTCACGCCGGCGCTGGCGAAGTCGCTGGTGCGCTCGCGCCCGACCGTGATCGCCGCGCTGATGGTGGCGCGCGGCGATGCCGACGCGATGATCTGCGGGCTGGTCGGCCGCTACCAGCGCAAGGCCGCCTACATCGTGGACATCATCGGCCTGGACCAGGGCGTCGAGGCGCCCTCGTCGATGGCGGCGGTGGCCAACGACAAGGGCCTGTTCTTCTTCCTCGACACCCACATGCAGCACGATCCGGATCCGGAACAGATCGCCACCGCTGCGCTGCAGGCCACGCTGCGCCTGAAGCTGATGGGCATCACGCCCAAGGTCGCGCTGATCGCCGGTTCCAATTTCGGCAGCCGCAACACCGCCACCGCGCGCAAGATGCAGCAGGCGCTGCGCATCATCCAGCAGCGGTTTCCGAAGCTGGAGGTGGAAGGCGAGATGCAGGCCGACGTGGCGCTGGACCCCGACCTGCGCGCGCGGGTGTTTCCCGACTCGCGCCTGAGCGGCCGCGCCAACGTGTTCGTGTTCCCCAACCTCGCCTCCGCCAACGCCGCGTTCAACATCACGCGCAGCATGTCCGACGGCGTGGTGATCGGGCCGATCCTGATGGGCGTGGCGAAACCCGCGCACGTGCTGACGCCGCAGGCCACCGTGCGGCGCGTGGTCAACATGAGCGCGATCGCCTGCGTGGAGGCCCAAATCCGTGCGCAGGTGCAGGGCGCCGGCGAACGCAACGAATCGAAGCAAGTCTGACCAACGACGCGCGGGAAGCCGCGCGCAGGAGCAAACGATGAACGCATTGGCCAGGGAACTCCTCGACCAGGACCCCGATCCCGCCGAGACCCGCGAGTGGATCGAGTCGATCGACGCGGTGATCAATGCCGAAGGCACCGCGCGCGCGCACCAGTTGCTGGAAAGGCTGGTGGACGAAACCCGCCGCGCCGGCGGCCATCTGCCGTTCTCGCTCACCACCGACTACGTCAACACCATCCCGCCGCAGCTCGAGGCGAAATCGCCGGGCGACGCCGCGATGGAATGGCGGATCCGCTGCATCATCCGCTGGAACGCGATGGCGATGGTGGTGAGCGCCAACCGCAAGCCGGGATCGCTGGGCGGCCACATCGCCAGCTTCGCTTCCAGCGCGACCCTGTACGACGTCGGTTTCAACCACTTCTGGCGCGCGCCGTCCGCGGAACATCCGGGCGACCTGATCTACTACCACGGCCACTCCAGTCCGGGCCTGTATGCGCGCTCGTATCTCGAAGGCCGGATCGACGAGGAACGGCTGGACCATTTCCGGATGGAGACCGGCACCCGGCCCAGTCTGCCTTCCTATCCGCACCCGTGGCTGATGCCGGACTACTGGCAGGTGCCCACGGTGTCGATGGGGCTCGGCCCCATCCAGGCGATCTACCAGGCGCAGTTCTGGAAATACCTGGAAGCGCGCGGGCTGATGCCCAGGACCGACCGCAAGGTGTGGTGCTTCCTCGGTGACGGCGAGGTCGATGAGCCGGAGTCGCTGGGCGCGATCTCGCTGGCCGGACGCGAGAAACTGGACAACCTGATCTTCGTGGTCAACTGCAACCTGCAGCGTCTCGACGGCCCGGTGCGCGGCAACGGCAAGATCATCCAGGAACTGGAAGGCGTGTTCCGGGGCGCCGGCTGGAACGTGATCAAGCTGATCTGGGGGTCGTACTGGGATCCGCTGCTGGCGCGCGACAGCAAGGGCGTGCTGCGCAGGCTGATGATGGAAACCGTGGACGGCGAATACCAGGCCTGCAAGGCCTTCGGCGGCGCCTACACGCGCGAGCATTTCTTCGGCAAGTATCCGGAGACCCGCGAGATGGTCGCCAACCTTTCCGACGAGGACATCTGGCGGCTCAACCGCGGCGGCCACGATCCGCACAAGGTGTATGCCGCGTATCACGCCGCGGTGCACACCGAGGGCATGCCGACGGTGACCCTGGCCAAGACCGTCAAGGGCTACGGCATGGGCGCGGCCGGCGAATCGCAGAACATCGCGCACCAGGCCAAGAAGATGCACGAGGAGGCGATCCGCGCGTTCCGGGACCGCTTCCACATCCCGATCCCGGACGAGAAGCTCAGGGGCGAGGGCGTGGAATCCGTGCCCTACTACCACCCCGGCAAGGATTCGCCGGAAGTGCAGTACCTGCTGGAGCGCCGCAGGGAACTGGGCGGTTTCCTGCCGCACCGCCGGCAGAAGTCCGCGCTGTCGCTGCCCGCGCCCGGGCTGAAGGCGTTCGAGCAGATCACCAGGGGCACCGGCGACCGCGAGATCAGCACCACGATGGCGCTGGTGCGCGGCATGAACCTGCTGCTGCGCGACAAGCAGATCGGTCCGCGCGTGGTGCCGATCGTGGCCGACGAGGCGCGCACCTTCGGCATGGAGGGCATGTTCCGGCAGATCGGCATCTACGCGCCCGAGGGCCAGAAGTACCGTCCGCAGGATGCCGACCAGCTGCTGTACTACCGCGAGGCGGCCGACGGCCAGGTGCTGCAGGAAGGCATCAGCGAGGCCGGCGGCGTGAGCGCGTGGATCGCAGGGGGCACCAGCTACTCGGTGTCCGACCAGCCGATGCTGCCGTTTTTCATCTTCTATTCGTTCTTCGGCTTCCGCCGCGTGGGCGACCTGATCCTGGCCGCTGCCGACCAGCGCACCCGCGGTTTTCTGGTGGGTGCCACCGCCGGACGCGCATTCGCCGGCGAGGGCCTGCAGCATTCCGACGGCGCCTCGCACCTGATGGCCAGCGTGATCCCCAACTGCAAGGCCTACGACCCCGCGTACTCCTACGAGGTGGCGGTGATCCTGCGCGAGGGCATCCGGGAGATGTGCGAGGAGCAGCAAGACGTTTTCTATTACATCACCGTCACCAACCACAACTACGTGCATCCCGACATGCCGGAGGGCTGCGAGGAAGGAATCATCAGGGGGATGTACTTGTTCCGGGACTCGGGACACGGGACTGGGGACCCGGGAAAAGCCAAGAGCAAAGGCAAGAGCGGGAGCAGGACGCCGCGGGTGCAGCTGCTGGGTTCCGGCGCGCTGCTTCCCGACGTCGTCAAGGCGGCCGAGTTGCTGGACAGGGAATTCGGCGTCCAGGCCGACGTGTGGTCGTGCACCAGCTACAACGAACTGGTGCGCGACGGTTTCGACTGCGAACGCTGGAACCGCCTGCACCCGAACCCGAAGGAGCAGCGCAAGTCCTACGTCGCGCAGTGCCTCGAAAAACATGAAGGTCCGGTGATCGCCGCCAGCGAATACGTGCGCGGCGTGGTCGATCCGCTGCGCGCCGCCCTTCCCCCCGGCCGCCGCTTCATCGCGCTTGGCGCCGACGGCTTCGGCCGCAGCGACACCGCCGAAGCCCTGCGCGCGTTCTTCGAGATCGACCACCACTGGATCGCGCACGCCGCGATCACCGCGCTGGCCGAGGACGGCGTACTCACCACGAAGGACGTCGAGCGCGCGATCGGGATGTTCGGGCTCGATCCGGACAAGCCGAATCCGGTCACGGTGTAACCGCGTTCCCCTTCCTGCGCGCGGTGAGGGGATGTCCCGGCGGCGCTGGATGCGGACGGCGGGCGCCGCCGTCACTCCGACGGCGCTTTCTGGATCGTCTCGAGCGCACGGCCGTGCGTTTCGACGCCGCTGCGCGCCAGCATCCAGCCCGAGGCCGCCATCGGCACGGCGATCGCCAGCGCCGACAGCGCGAAGTGATCGAACAGTCCGAGCACGCCCACTCCCGCGCCCAGGATGCCGCCGGCCTTGGAGCCTGCCGCGATCAGCCCTGAGCCGGTGCCGCGCAGGTGCACCGGATAGATTTCCGCCGCGTACGGAATCAGCGTCGCAATCACCCCGCTGATCGCGATCAGCAAGGCGACGGTGGCGGCGACGGTCGCGGCGGGCGCACGCCAGCGTGCGGCGTCGATCGCGCAGAACGCCAGCAGCGCCAGCGCGGTCAGCGCGATGAACAGCACCAGCGACTTGAAGCTGCTCCAGCGCTGATACAGCCACACCACCAGCGCGATGCCGGGGATCGCGAGGATCGCCGATCGCGCCAGCAGCGCGCTGGCGCCGTGCGCATCCAGCCCCAGCTTTTCGAGGTTGGCCGGCAGCCACAACAGAAAGCCGAAGTTCACCAGGCCCCAGGCCAGCCCGCACGTCATCAGCGCGACGGTGATCCGCGCGTGGCGGCCGTGCAGCATCGCGCGCATGCCTGCGCGCGGATGATGGATTTCCAGGATCGGCGGATCCGCGTCGCCGTCCTCCTCCAGCGCGCGCGGTGTGCCGGCGAAGCGCAGCAGTACCGCGCGCGCCCGGTCGTGCCAGCCCGCATTCGACAGGAAACGCGGCGATTCGGGAAGGTGGCGGTTGAGCAGCACGATCAGCGCGCCGGTGGGCAGGTTCAGCAGCCACAGCGAGCGCCAGGAAAAGACCGGTTCCAGCAGCGTCGCCGCGCCCGAGGCGGCCAGATAGCCGGCCGAGGTGCCGATGCCGCCCAGCGCCACCAGCAGCCAGCCGCGGTGCGCAGCGGGCACGGTCTCCGCCATCAGGGTGAACGCGATCGGCAGCATGCCGCCGGCCGCCGCGCCCATCA
>JAJPHQ010000042.1 GCA_021325195.1 Gammaproteobacteria bacterium
TGGCGGATCCACCACGTCGCGTACGTCGAGAACTTGTAGCCGCGGCGGTATTCGAACTTGTCCACCGCCTTCATCAGGCCGATGTTGCCCTCCTGGATCAGGTCGAGGAACTGCAGGCCGCGGTTGGTGTATTTCTTGGCGATCGAGATCACCAGGCGCAGGTTGGCCTCGACCATCTCCTTCTTGGCGCGCCTCGCCTTGGCCTCGCCGATCGACATCGCGCGGTTGATTTCCTTGATGTCGGTGAGCGGCAGGAACAGCGCGCGCTCGATCTCGGCCAGCTTCTGCTGCTCGAGCTGGATCGCCTCCTTGTGGCTGCGGATCGCCGGCGTCCACTTCTGGCGCTTGCGCGACAGCTCGTTCACCCATTCCAGGTTGGTCTCGTTGGACGGGAACAGGTCGATGAAGTCCTTGCGCGGCATCCGGCACTGGCGGGTGCAGATGTCCTGGATCACGCGCTCGTGGTGGCGGATCGAGGCCACCACCTCGCGCAGCTTCTTGACGAAGCTGTCGATCAGCGCAGACGGAAGCTTGAGCTTCAGGAATTCCTCGCCCATCTTGTCGCGCAGCTTCTGCGACTTCTTGTCGGACACGCCGTACTTCTCGGCGGTCTTCTGGAACTTGCCGTACAGCTCGCGCAGCACGTCCATCCGGCGCGCGACCTCGACCGGGTCGGGACCGCTCGGGCCGGCGTCCTCGTCGGCGGCGGCGCCCTCCTCCTCGTCCTCATCCTCGCCGTCGTCGGCGTCGGCGGCGGCAAGCTCTTCCTCCACCGGCGCCACGCCGAATTCCTCGGCGGGCACTTCCTGGTCGGCGAAGCCGGCCAGGATCTCGCTCATCCGGCGCTTGCCGTCGAGGTGCAGGTCGTATTCCTCCAGCAGCAGGCCGATCGCCCACGGGAAGCTGGCCAGCGCGGTCTGCACCTGGTTCAGGCCTTCCTCGATGCGCTTGGCGATCGCGATCTCGCCCTCGCGGGTCAAGAGTTCCACCGTGCCCATCTCGCGCATGTACATGCGCACCGGGTCGGTGGTGCGGCCCACCTCGGCATCGACCGCCGACAGCATCGCCACGGCTTCCTCGGTGGCGGTCTCGTCGTCGTCGCCGCCCACCGGCGCTTCCGGACTGATCAGGTCGGTATCGGGCGCGATCTCGTGCACCTCGATGCCCATGCCGTTGATCATCCCGATGATGTCCTCGATCTGCTCGGGATCGACGATGTCGTCGGGCAGGTGGTCGTTGACCTCGGCGTAAGTCAGGTAGCCCTGCTCACGGCCCTTGGTGATCAACTGCTTGATTTCGGATTGCTGGGAAGGGAGGTTTTCCATGGGGCACCGCGACGGATACGAACCGCTCAGTATAGCAAGATGGTGTTGCCGGAGGGAAGGATCAAGGGCGAAAAAGCGCGCCCGTTCAAGGCGCTGCGACCGTTTCCTGCATGCAAGAAACGGCCCAGGCCAGGACTGGCCTGGCTTCCCCTGCAACGGGGCGATCGACGGGAGGGCTTTCACCCTTGCTTGCAGGCGGGGAGTGGGAGCGGACGGCTCCCGCCAAGGTCCTTGGCATCCCCGCTGCCGGCAGCGACCCCCTCTCCTTCGGAACGGGCGACCTCAACGCGAATGCAGGATGAAGGTGACCGGGCCGTCGTTGACCAGATGCACCCTCATGTGGGCGCCGAAGCGGCCGGTTGCAATGGCCGGATGCGAGGCGCGCGCCAGCTCCACCAGCCGGTCGAACCAGCGTCTGCCCGCTTCCGGGGAGGCCGCCGAAGCGAAGCCGGGCCGCATGCCCTTGGCGGTGTCGGCCGCCAGCGTGAACTGCGGCACCAGCAGCAATCCGCCGCCGGTGTCGGCGAGCGAGCGGTTCATCCGACCGGCTTCGTCGGCGAACACGCGATAACCGAGCAGGCGTTCGCACATCCGCTGCGCCTGCGCCTCGCCATCGGCAGGCTCCACCGCGACCAGCGCCAGCAGACCCGCGCCGATCGCGCCGACGACTTCACCGTCCACATCTACCTTGGCTTCGGTGACGCGCTGGATCAGGGCGATCATGCTGTTCGGGACTCGGGACTCGGGTAGAGCGTAACAATAACGTCGTCATTGCGGGACGACCGGCAGGGTCGAACCCGGAATCCACTTTGCTTGCTCGAGACAATCCACAAACAAAATGGATGACTCGCGCCATCCATGGCGCCCGCCCCCGGATCAAGTCCGGAATGACGAGTACGGCCTGTTCCCCCGTTTCGTCGGTCTTGCTTTTAGACTGCCGCGATGCGCTGGTACACGACCCTTCTGTACGGATTGCTGTGGTGCATCGCGCGCCTGCCGATGCGCCTGTTCCATGCGCTGGGCGCGGCGCTGGGCTGGCTGTTCTGGGTGACCAACGACCGCAAGCGCAGGGTGATCGAGGCCAATCTGGCCTTGGTCCGCCCCGATCTCGACGGGCGCGCGCGCCGCCGTCTGGCACGCGATTGCGTGCGCGAATGCGGCATCGCCCTGGTCGAGGCATTCGGCATCTGGACGAATGCGCAGCGCACCCTCGCACGGGTGCGCGAAGTGCGGGGTGAAGCGCTGTTCGACGCGGCGCTCGCCGCCCGGAAAGGACTGATCCTGTGCGCACCGCACCTGGGCAGTTGGGAAGTCGCCAACTACTGGATCGGCGCGCGCACGCCGTTCGCAACCTTCTACACGCAGCCGGGTCGTGCGCAGGTGGAAGCGCTGCTGCGGCGCCTGCGCGAAGGCGGCGCCAGCATCCAGTTTCCGATCGACGATGCCGGCGTGCGCCGGGTGTACCGCCACGTCAGCGGGGGCGGCGTGGTATCGATCATGCCCGACCACGTGCCGCGTTCGGGCGGCGTGATCGTGCCGTTCTTCGGCGTGCCGGCGTTGACGATGACGCTGCTGCCCCGGCTGGCGCGCCGCACCGGCGCGAAGGTGCTGATGCTGTTCGTCGAGCGCCTGCCGAAGGCGCGGGGTTTCCGGATCCACTTCCGCGAACCGCCCGCGGCGCTCACCGACGCCGATCCACTGGCCGCCTGCAGCGCGTTGAATGCGGCGGTGGAGGGTTGCGTGCGCGATGCGTTCGCGCAATACCAGTGGAACTACAAGCGCTTCAAGGCACGGCCGGGCAGCGGGCTTCCGGACGATGCTTACATTGCGGCGGGTGTGAGAACCTGATGCGCTGGCACGTCGCGCTGGTGTGGTGGGCGTTGCGCGCGGCCGGCCTGCTGCCTTTGCGGGCGCTGTATGCGCTGGGCACCGCGCTGGGCCACGTGCTGTGGTGGCGGCGGCGCGCGCGCGAACGGGTGCACACCGAGGTCAACATGCGGATCGCGCGTCCCGATCTGGACGAGGCCGCCCGCGCACGGCTGGTGCGTGCATGCCTGATCGAAACCGGACACGCCGTCACCGAGATGGCCGCGGTGTGGGGTCGCGGTGCGCGGCGCGCGCTGCGTCTGGTGCGCGGCGTCGAGGGCCTCGAACATTTCGATGCGGCGCTGCACTCCGGCCGCGGCCTGATCGTCGCCGCACCGCACCTCGGCTGCTGGGAACTGCTCAATTACTGGCTGTGCAGCCGGACGCGGATCGCGATCCTGTACGCGCCGCCGCGCGACCGCGCGTGGGAAGCCTTGCTGGTGCGCGCGCGCGGCGGACTCGCGCCGGAGCAGGTGCGCGCCGACGGTGCGGGCGTGCGCAGGCTGTACAAGCGGCTCGCGGACGGCGGCGTGGTGGGCATCCTGCCCGACCAGCAGCCCCGGCACGGCGAAGGCCAGTTCGCACCGTTCTTCGGCACGGAAGCCAACACCATGGTGCTGTTGCCGCGCATCGCGCACCGCACCGGTGCGGCGGTGCTGTTCGCCTTCGCCGAACGGCTGCCGCGCGGCGCGGGCTATCGCATCCGGATCCTGCCCGCGCCGGATGGCATCGCCGACGCGGACCTGCGCATTGCCTGCGGCGCGCTCAACCGCGGCGTCGAGCAATGCGTCGAACTGGCGTTCACGCAATACCAGTGGACCTACAAGCGCTGGGCCGAACGGCCCGATCCCTTCGAGCACGATCCGTACTGGCTGGCGCGGACGGGCGTGACGCGTTCGCGTGATGTGCGCTAGCCCAGCCACGCTCGCGCCGGGCCGGGATGCGGCCGGAGGGCGCTCCCCGGCGGCCGGCCCGCGGAGATGCCCATTGCGGGCGCCGGCTTACGGCTGAGGCGTCAACCGTTTCAGGAATACCCGCATCTCCTTTGCCGCCTGCACGTCGCCGCGCCGTTCGGCGACGGCGATGCCCCGGCGCCATGCTTCACCGGCGGCGTGCGCATCGCCGGATTGCAGGCAGGCCTTGCCCAGCAGCTTCCAAGCCGCGGAATAGTCCGGATCGAATCCGACCGCGGCCCGGAATTGCCAGACCGCTTCCCGGGCATCGCCATCCAGCATGAGCGCCAGACCCAGCGAGTATCTGAGCAGCACGCCGTCGCGCGGACCGCCGATCTGTTCGCGCAGGACGTCGATGCGTGAGCGGGGGTCCATGTCGTGATTGTCGCGCCATTCGCGACGCCGCGCCTCAGCGCACTTCGCGATAGCGCCAGTAGTCGGGCGCCGGAAACAGCACCGTCTGCACGTCGGGTTCGGGCGGGCGCTGGCCGCGGCGCAGCATCGCCAGCACGGGCGCGTCCCATACCACCAGCCAATCACCGCGGTAGGGCTGCACGAAGCGCGCGTAGCGCAGGATGTCCGGCGTGAGGCGGCCCGGATACGACACCACCAGGCCGCGGGGATGCTGCGCGGCCCAGTCCTGCAGGATGCCGCCCTCGTACAGTCGGTCGACCGGCTGCGTCAGCCGCCCAAGGAAATCGAACTGGCCCTCGTAGATGTCGAGGTTGCCGATCGCGCGGCCCTGCGACTGTGCCGTGGCGATGAGCCTGGATACCGATCGCAGGTCGAACGCCGGCGACAGCGTCAGCGCGAACAGGCCGTAAACCGCCGCGCTGCCGATCAGGCTGGCGAACGCGATCCGCCGCAGTTCCCCGCGTCCGCGCAGCAGCAACAGCGCACCCAGCAGCACGAACAGCACGCCGAACGGCGCGCTGCCGGCGGCAAGATCGCGCAGCCAGTGATCGTGCAGCTTGCCCGCCGCGGCCAGCGGCGGCAGCGCGAACAGCAGCGCGGCCAGCGCGAACGAGGCGGCCGCCAGCGGCCACGCACCCAGCCACGCCGTGCCCGATGCGATGCCGCCACGCGCGCGCAGGTTGGCCACCGCGCCCGCCATCACCAGCGCGGCCGCCGGCAGTTCCGGCACCAGGTAGTACGTCTGCTTGCCGCTGAACGCGCTGAATCCGACGAACGCCGGCACCAGCCACGCCAGCGCCATCCGCAGTCCCGGCGCCAGCGGCGCGCGCAGCGAAATCAATCCCGCCCACATGCGCGGCCACAGCACGAACGGGAACAGGATCACCGGCAGCCACGGCAGATACCACCACCACGGCCGCGCGTGCACGAACGCCTCGACCACGCGTCCGGCGGTCTGCTGGAACAGCAAGTCGTGGGCGTACCCGGCGCCGCCCAGCCGCACCGCCGGGATCACCCATGCCGCCAGCATCGCGCCGCCGCCGGTCATGGCCAGCAGGCCGAAGCCGTACCAGCGCGCGCGATGCCGGCGCGCATAACCGCTCCACCACGGACCCAGCAGCCATGCCGGCGCGACGTGCAACAGCATCACCGGACCCTTGGTCAGCAGGCCCAGGCCCACGCACGCCGCCAGGCCGATCCAGCGCGGCGTCCCGCGCCGCGCGGTCGGCGCAAGGCACAGGAACGCGCCCAGCACCCACACCGTCAGCAGCCCGTCGTACATGCTCTGCAGGCCGAACAGGAAGGCGAAACCGAACGCCGCCAGCAGCCACGGCGTCGCACGCACCACCCACGGGGAATCCGGAAACAGCCGCCGCGCCAGCGCCTGCGCCAGGATCAACTGCACAGCACCGATCAGCACCATCAACACGCGCGGCCACACGTCGTTCACGCCGGACACGGCCCAGCCCGCGTGGATCAGCCAGAACAGCAACGGCGCCTTCTGGCTGTAGGGCTGGCCGTTGATGTGCGGCACCCAGAAGTGATGGTGCGACCACATGTCCCACGCCACCGCGAGCGTGCGGGTGGAGTGCATCGGGATCGGCGGCATCAGGAAAATCGCGATCAGCGCGACCACCAGCCACAACGGCAGCCACCACAGCAGCGCGCGCAGGCGTTCGGAACGGGCGTAGGAATCGGGATTCACGAGGAGGTCTGCGGGCGCCGTGGCGCGATGCGGAAGTGTAACCCGCGCTTCATCGCGCCTCGTCGAGCGACGGCGCGCGCGCCGGCAACGCCTGTGCCGCGGCGATCACTTCCTCCGGCGTGATCTGCATGATGCGCGTGCGCTGCGGCGGGCCGCCCAGCACGATCACCGCGCTGCCGGAAGGGCTGCGCGGGCGCCACACGCGCGGCGATTGCGCACCGAACAGCACCACCAGCGGACAACCCATCGCGGCGGCCACGTGCGCCGGTCCGGTATCCACCGACAGCATGCCGCGCGCGATCTCGCACAGCGCCATCAGCCGGCGCAGCGGCAGGTCGCGCGCCGCCACCGCGACCCTTTCCAGCCCGGCGATCCGGGCGATGCCTTCAAGCAGCGGCGCCTCCCGCGGCGAACCGCACAGCAGCAGGCGCGCGTCCGGATCGCGGTGATGCAGGGCGCGCAACACCTCGGCCCAGCTCGCGGAAGGCCACGCCTTGTCGTCGTCGGCCGGATCGCGTGGCCCGTTCCAGCGCATGCTGCGCTTGTTGGCGGGCTGCACCAGCCACAGCGGCTGTCCGGTCCAGCCGAACGCGCGCAGCCAGCCGTCGCGGTCGCGCCGGTCGGCGTCGCTCAGGCAGAGGCGCGGGGCGGCGCACGTGCCGGACACGGCGGATGCGCGCCAGGCCCCGGTGAACGCGGCCGGAGGCCGTGCGCCGGTGCGCAGCAGGCGGTCGATCCAGTGCTCGTCGGGCAGCGGCGGCGCGTCGGCCACGAACACGCAGCGGGAAGGATCCACGTGCGCCATCGCCAGCAGCCGGCGGATCCGGGCCAGGGGACGCGGTTCGACTTCGCAAACGTGCACCGGCGCATCGCGCAGGACACGCAGCGCGTGCAGCATCCGCCAGCGCGGCGGACTGAGCGCGAACGGACGATGCCGGGCGTTCACCTGCAACACCCGCGCAACGTCCGGGTGATGCGCATACAGCGGTTCGCTCCACGGGCCGGTGCCGAACAGTACGCAGGGTTCGCCGTAGGCGAGGTGGAGGCGATGCAGCAGCGGCGCCAGCAGCAGCATGTCGCCCAGCCGTCCGAAGCGGATCACGATCGGGTTCATGGCGTGTCGGCCCGGCGTGGCGATGCGCGCCGCGGCAATGCGCGCCAGGCGGCGATCACTTCTCCGGGCGCGATGTCCGCCACGCGGCCGCGCTGCGGCAGGCCGCCCAGCGCGATCACGGCGCTGCGGGCCGGGCCGCGCGGCATCCACAGCATGGGCGGCTGCGCGCCGTAGAGGACGACCAGGGGGCAACCCAGCGCCGCCGCGGCCTGCGCGGGACCGGTGTCCACCGAAATCATCGCCGATGCGCGTTCGCACAAGGCCAGCAGGCGGCGCAGCGGCAGCTCGTCGCCCGCCGCGAACACCCGCTCCGAACCGGCGGCTTGCGCGATCGCGCGCAGCATCGCCGCCTCGGCCGGCGCACCGCACAGCACGATGCGCGTGGCCGGATCGTCCGCCAGCACCGCACCGATCAGCGAGGTCCAGTTTTCCAGCGGCCAGGTCTTGTCGTCGCCCAGTTGCCCCGCGCGGCCACGCTTCAGGGTGCGCTTGTTGCCGGGCTGCAGCAGCACCAGCGGCGCGCCGGCCAGATCGTGGCGGCGCAGCCACGCCTCGAGGTCCGCGCGGTCGGCCGGGGTGACGACCAGCTTCGGCGTCGCGACGGCGGCGACGCGATCGGCCGGGATCGCGCGGCCGGCATACGCGGGCGGCGTCATCGCGCCGAAGCGCAGCCAGCGGTCGATCCAGTGTTCACCCTCGCGCAGCATGCAATCGGGATTGGCGAACACGCAGTGCTCGTCCGCAACGCGCGCGCGACGCAGCAGCCAGCGCAGCTTGTCGACCGAATAGTCGTCGCACACGTACACCGGCCCCGGCGGCGCGGCGCGCCATGCCGCGACCAGCCGCTGCTGGCTGCGGTCGAACAGGTACGGGCGCTTGCGGCTGGCGAGCTGCCGGATGCCGCCCACGTCAGGATGGCCTGCAAACAATGGCGCCAGCCACGCCCCGGAACCGAGCACCGTGCAGGGTTGTCCGTAGCGCCGGTGCAGCAGGTCCAGAAGCGGCGTCAGCAGTACCATGTCGCCGAAGGCGCCGAAGCGGATCACCAGTGGCGCTGCGGGGGGGCCGGTCATCGAGGGCAGGGGTCGGCGGTCAGGAAACAGGCTAGTCTTGCGGGCGAGGCTGTCGTCAGCCTTTCCGGCGGCGGCATTACACTCGCCGGATCACCAACGCCGGCATTGTCGCCATGTCCGACCGTCCCCGCATCTCGGCCTGCATCATCGCGCTGAACGAGGCCGACCGGATCGGCGACTGCCTGGCCTCGCTGGCGTTTTGCGACGAGATCGTGCTGGTCGATTCGGGCTCCACCGACGGCACCTGCGAACTGGCCGCCGCGCGCGGCGCGCGGGTGATCCGGCGCAGCTTCGAGGGTTACCGGGCGCAGAAGGATTTCGCGGTGTCGCAGGCCGCGCACGACTGGGTGCTGTGTCTGGACGCCGACGAACGGGTGACGCCGGCCCTGCGCGCGTCGATCGAAACCGCGCGCGACGCGGGATTCGACGAAGCCGCGGGCTACCGCTTCGCGCGCGCCACCGAATACTTCGGACGCTTCCTGCGCCACGGCAATGCCTATCCCGATCGCGTGCTGCGGCTGTTCGACCGCCGCCGCGGCGGCTGGCGCGCGGGCCGCGAAATCCACGAGCACGTGACCGTGGACGGGGCGGTGGCGACGCTGGCGGGCGATCTGGAACACCGCGCCTACCGCTCGCTCGATGACCAGCTCGCGCGCTACCGCCGCTACGCCGCGATGATGGCCGAACACATGCACGTCAGCGGGCGGCGCGGGCACCTGCACAACCTGATCGTCAATCCGTGCTGGCGTTTCTTCCGCGGCTACGTGCTGCGCGGGGGGTTCCTGGACGGCTGGCGCGGCCTGCTGTTCGCCTGCCTCGAAGCGGACTACGTGCGCGAGAAGTTCGCGCGGCTGTGGTTGCTGCAGCATCGCGATTGAAATGCCGCGCGGTTCGCGCCGGGTCAGACCAGCGCGGCGAGCGCCTGCACGATGCGCCGACGGAAGGCGCGGTCGTTGTCTTCGAACCACGCCCGGGCGGCGGCGCCCAGCCGTTCGAGTTCCCGGTCGGGCGTTTGCAACAATCGTTCGATCACGGCCTGCATGGCTTCGGGTTCGTAGAAATACGTGGTCGCGAGGCTTTGCGTGCCGGTGCGCGAGAAGGGAATCAGCGCCCCCCGCTCCGGTGTCACCATCTCATTCATGGGCGGCGCGTCCAGCGTCACCGTCACCGCGCCGACGCCCATCGCTTCGACGAGGTAATGGCCGAAGCCTTCGGTTTCCGACGGGCACAGATGGAAGCGGTGCGCGTTCTGGATGCGCCTGAGTTCGCCGTCCGGAATGTACTCCACGCGATGCGCGATGTTGGGTGCCTGCACCACCGCCCGCGCCACGCGCGGACTCTGCAGCACCGTCAGCCGCGGCCATTCCGGGTGCCGCCGCCACAACGCCAGCAGGGTGTCGGTGCCCTTGTTGGCGCTGCGGCCGGCCAGGTGGAAGAACGTGCGTTCGCGGGGCACGCCGGGGTCGAGGCGATCCTCGCTGGTGAAGCCGGTGTAATCGACCTGCATGCCGAGGCGTTCGAAAATCGGGACCGCGTGACGGGTCAGCGCAAACACCCGGTCGAGGCGCGGCAGCCAGGCGCGGTCGCGCTGGTCGAACCATTCCGGATGCGGCAGCAGCACGTTGCGGCGCGCGGTGGCGAGGTATTCGGGGCGCACCCGCTCCAGCATCAGGTTCACGTCCCAGCGTTGCGCGCCGCGGCCGCCCAACCGCCGCGCGACGCTGCCCATGCGCAGCTTCAGCGGATGCAGCGCCTTGCGCAGCGCGCCCCGGCGGATGCCGCTGACGGTCACCTCGAATCCCGCTTCGGCCAGCGCCTCGCGCAGCAGATGGAGATTCCTGCTCAGGCCGAAGCCGTTGTCGCGCGCGACCAGGTTGACGCGGATCATGCGCCTGCCTCCGCGAGCAGGCCGCGCAGCGCGGTGTCGAGCCGCTGCGGGAACGCCGCGCGTTCGGCCTCGTACCACGCGCGCGCCGCCGCACCCAGCGCGCGGCATTGCGCGTCGCCGGTCGCGAGCGCGCGCTCGACCGCGGCTTCCATCGCCGCGTCGTCGAAGTGGTAGGTGGTCGCGAGATGCCGGGTGCCGGTACGCGACCACGGCAGCAGGATGCCGCGTCCTGGCACGATCATCTCGTTCATGGGCGGGGCGTCCAGCGTGATCACCACCGCGCCCACGCTCATCGCCTCCACGATGTAATGGCCGAAGCCCTCGGTTTCCGACGGACACAGGTGGAACAGGTGCGCGTTCTGCAGGCGGCGCAGTTCGGCTTCGTCCAGATAACCGATCCGGTGGTCGATGTTGGCTGCCGGGGGTCCGGCTTCCGCCTCGCGCGGATGCTGCACCACGGTCAGCCGCGGCCATTCCGGATGCCTGCGCCACAACGCCAGCAAGGGATCGGTAGCCTTGGTGCGGCTCGACCCCGCCAGATGGAAGAACGCGCGCTGGCGCGGCACCGATTCGTCGCGGCGGTCGTCGCTGGTGAAGCCGATGCACACGCTGCGGCAGCCGCGCGCGGCGAAGACGCGCTGCGCCTCGTGCGTCTTGGTGAGCACGAGGTCGATGCGATCCAGCCATTCCAGATCGCGCGGCAGGAACCATTCCGGATGCGGCAGCAGCACACGGCGCGGCGCATCATCCAGAAACGCGAATGCGATGTGTTCCTCCATCAGCACCAGATCGTAGGGCGGTGGCAGGCCGCGCCGCCGGCGCCCGGCCAGCTGCCATGCGTGCAGCGCGCCCCGGGTCTTCTGGATCAGCCCCGGAACACCGCCCCGCCTGCGGGTGTTGGTGAAGTCCACGCGGTAGCCGCGCGCCTGCAGCGTGGACGTGAGCAGGCGCAGGTCGCGCGACAGTCCGACGCCGTTGTCGAAACCCAGCAGGTGCACGCGCGGCGCGCCGTCCGTGTTCATCGGCTCATTCCCCGGCATCCGGGTCGTAGGCGCCGAACTGGCCCCTGTCGATGGCCGCGGGCGGCGTGCAACCGGCTACCACGGCATCACGTCCGAACAGGTACCACTCGCTGCGGTTGGCGCGGCCCACGTGGAAGGCGCGGTCGGCGCGCACGCAGGGGCTCAGCACGTCGCCCGGCGCGAAGATCCAGCGGTGCGCGGGATCGCGCGCCTGCCACGCCAGCGCGCGCTGCAGTTGCAGGTGCCAGGGCAGATGGAACCCGTAGTCCACGGTGGTGCGGCCCAGCGCGTCCAGCATCAGCAGGTTCTGTTCCTTCCATGCCACCAGCGCGATCGGATCGCCGGGCGGCACCAGGCCGGCGGTGCGCGCCATCACGCCGCGCGCGGACGAGTAGCCGTTCAGCAGCGGATAGCCGACCAGTCCCCACGCGCCCCACAGCACCAATGGAAACGCGATCCATGCCGCAAGTACGAAACGCGGCCTCGCGATCAGCGCGATCAGGACGCCGGCGGCACCGATGCCGAGGATCATCGCGATCAGCGGGGCGGGCGAAGCGCCCAGCGCGGTCGCCGCGAGTCGATCCAGCGCGTGCAGGCGGCCCTGCCGCATCCCGATGCCGGCCAGCAGGATCGCGGCCGCCAGCAGCAGCGCCAGCAGCCACAGCGCCCAGCGGAAAGACGCCCGGCGCACGATGTCCGGCAGCAGCGGCGCCAGCGCGATCGCGGTCAGCGGCAGCGCGGGCAGGATGTACACGTCGCGCTTGCCGCCGCTCAGCGTGAAGAACAGCACCACCAGCACCACCCACGCGAGCGGCAGCAGGATGCGCGCGTCGCCGCCACGCAAGTCACGCACCCACGCCGGGATCGCCCACGGCAGCGCCAGCGAGAGCGGCAGCCATTCGAACGCGATCACCGGCAGGTAGAACCACCACGCATGGAGATGGTGCGCGGGCTCCGCGTATCGCGACACCGTCTGGCCCAGCAGGATGTCGTGCGCGTAATGCGCGTAGGCGGGATCGCCCGCATGCACGCGCAGCGCGAACCACAGCATCGGCAGCGCCCATGCCAGGACCGGAAACAGGAACGCGGCCGGCCCCAGCCACCAGCGCCCGTCGCCCGCGCGAACCGGGGCGAGATGCCGCCAGCCGCGCGTGCGGGCAAAGACGTACGGCACGAACAGCAGCAGCGCCAGCACACCCACACCCTTGGTGATCACGCCCAGGCCGGCCGCGAGACAGCCGGCGAGGTACCACCACCACGCGGGGCCGGTCAGGAAATGCCGGAGCAGCCCCACGCAGGCCAGCGTGAGCCAGAACACCTCGACCGCATCGATGTGCGCGGTGCGTGTCTGGAAGGTGAAACCGAAGCTGACCAGCACCGTCCCCGCGGCCAGCAGTCCGGCACGGTGGTTCCACGTCCGCCGCGCGAAGCCGTACACCAGCGCCAGCGTGCCCAGCCCCGCGGCCAGCGACGGCAGCAGGAACGCGCCGCGCCAGCCTCCGGTCACCAGGTACGCGACCGCCTCCAGCCACATGAACAACGGCGGCTTGTCGGAATACAGTTCCACGCCGCGGTGCGGAAACAGCCATTGCCCGCCCGCCAGCATCTCGCGCGCGGCCAGCGCGAAGCGCGGTTCGTCGGCAGGCCACGGATCGCGCAGCCCGATGCCGATACCCAGCAGCAGCAGCGCGAACGCGAAGAACAGCAGCACTTCGACGCGCGCGTCGTCGCGCGGGCGGCCTCGGGAGCGGGACACGGGATCGGTCATCACGTGCGTGTGTGTGCGGATCAGGCGCGCTTCTCGAGCACGGCATAGTACATGCCGTCGAGGCCGCCTTCGCCCGGCAGGATCTGCCGGGCGTGGCCGCAAGCGTGCCCGATCGGCAAGGCGAAAGCGCAGGTGCGCGCGTCGTCCCGCCGCTCGAGAAATGCCGAGATCACCGCTTCGTTTTCGGCGCGCAACACCGAACAGGTCGCGTACACCAGCCTGCCGCCCGGCGCGAGCAACGGCCACAGCGCCGCGAGCAGACGGCGTTGCTCGCGCGCGAGCGCGGCGATGTCCGCGGCGCGGCGGTGCAGCTTGATGTCGGGATGACGGCGGATCACGCCGCTGGCCGAACAGGGCGCATCCAGCAGGATGCGATCGAAGGGTTTTCCGTTCCACCATGCCGCGGGTTCACCCGCGTCGCCGGCACGCAGCTCGCAGCGCAGGCCCAGCCGCTGCAGGTTCGCTTCGATCGAACGGAGCCGCGCGGGATCGCGGTCCAACGCCAGCAGATCCACGCTCGCGCGCTCCAGCAGATGGCAGGTCTTGCCGCCCGGCGCGGCGCAGGCGTCCAGCACGCGCTGGCCGTCGCGAAGATCGAGCAGGTCGGCGGCAATCTGCGCGGCGCCGTCCTGCACCGAGATGCGCCCCTGCGCGAAGCCCGGCAGGCGCGCGACGTCGGCGTGCGTGTCGAGCGTCAGCGCGTCGCGCAGGAACGGATGGGCCTGCGCGCGCACGCTGGCCTGCGCGAGTTCGGCGATCACGTCCTCGCGCTTCGTCCGGCGCGCGTTGACCCGCAGCATCGGCGGCACGGACGCGTTGTTCGCCGCCACGATCGCCTCCGCGTGTTCCGGCCAGTCGCGGCGCAGCGCGTCGAGCAGCCAGCGCGGGTGCGCACTGCGCGTCACCGGATCACGGTCGAGCGCTGCATCGCGCGCCACGCGCTCGCGCAGCCAGCGGCGCAGCACCGCGTTGGCGAGTTTCGCGAAACCGCCGCGATCCAGCGCGCGAGTGGCCTCCACCGTGGCGGCGACCGCCGCGTGCGGCGGCAATGCCAGGATTTCGAGTTGCACCAGGCCCAGCACCAGCAGGGCGTGCAGCACCGGCTCGCGCCTGCGCAGCGGTTGTTGCAGCAGCGCATCGATCGCCGTGTCGAAGCGCAGCCACCAGCGCGCGCCCTCGTTGGCGAGCGCGGTCAGCAGCGCGCGGTCGCGCGGATCGGCGAGTCGTGCCTGCGCGGGCGTCAGCGTCTCGCGCAGTGAAGCGCCGTCCAGCGCGACGGCCGCCAGCACCTGCGCTGCCGCGGCGCGGACGTCCTTCATGCGCGGGACAGCCCGCCTCTCGCGTTGAGGTAATCGGCGGCACTGACCACCCGGCCGCCCGGGCGCTGCAAGGCAAGAATCCGCAGCACGCCTTCGCCGCAGGCCACGTCGATGCCCTGCTTCGATGCGGCCACGATCTCGCCCGGTCTTGCCGGGTCCCGAGAAACTCGCCGCTCCTGCGGCCCGCCCCTCGGGCCGGCTTCGCCGTTCGCCCCGGCATCCTGCCTCCGCAGTCCGAGTCCCGGGTCCCGCACTTGCGCCCTCCACACTCGCACCCGTTCCCCCGCCAGTTCCGCCTCCGCCACCGGCCACGGGTCGAACGCGCGCACCTTGCGTTCCAGCTCGGCCGCGGGCCGCGAGAAGTCGAGCCGGGCCTCGGCCTTCTCCAGCTTGCGGGCATAGGTCGCGCCGGTTTCCGCCTGCGGGGTTTCCGGCAGCGTCCCGCCGTGCGCGATGCGGCGCAGACCTTCGGCCAGCACCTTCGCGCCCAGTTCCGCCAGCCGATCGTGCAACGAACCGCCGGTGTCGTCGGCGCTGATGGGCGTTGCCTCGCGCAGCAGCACCGGACCGGTGTCGAGGCCGGCCTCCATCCGCATCAGGCACACGCCGGTTTCGGTGTCGCCCGCCAGGATCGCGCGCTGGATGGGCGCCGCGCCGCGCCAGCGTGGCAGCAGCGAGGCGTGCACGTTCCAGCAGCCCAGCCGCGGGATCTTCAGGACCGCGCGCGGCAGGATCAGCCCGTAGGCGATCACCACCAACAGCTCGGGCCCGTGGTCGCGCAGGCGCTGCTGCGCTTCCGGCGATTTGAGCGAGACCGGCTGCTCGACCGGAATGCCCGCCGCGAGCGCTTCGCGCTTGACCGGGCTCGGGGTCAGGGCCCGGCCGCGCCCGGCCGGGCGATCCGGCTGGGTATAGACCGCGACGACTTCGGCATCCGCCGCGCGACACGCACGCAGACCGGGCACCGCGAACTCCGGTGTTCCCGCGAACACCAGCCGCAGGCGGGAATGCATGGACGGCTCAACCGGCCTTGCGCCGCTGCTTCTCCAGCCGCCGCAGCAGCAGGGAGCGTTTCAGCGGCGACAGGTAATCGACGAACACCTTGCCGACCAGATGGTCCATCTCGTGCTGGATGCACACGGCCGTCAGGCCGTCGGCGTCCATCTCGAACGGCTTGCCGCTGACGTCCTGGGCGGCCACCCGGATTTTGTCCGCGCGTTCGACGTCGGCGAAGATGCCGGGAAACGACAGGCAGCCCTCCTGGCAGACCTCGCGCCCGCTGGCTTTCAGCAGGCGCGGATTGACCAGCACCAGCGGCGAATCGTGCTGCTCGGAAACGTCCAGCACCAGGAGGCGCCTGTGCACGTCCACCTGCGTCGCGGCCAGTCCTATGCCCGGTGCCGCGTACATGGTTTCCAGCATGTCCTCGGCCAGCTTCTTCAGCGCGGCATCGAACGTGTCCACGGGCTGCGCGCGGATGCGCAGGCGCGGATCGGGAAATTCGAGGATGTGGAGCCTGGCCATGGGAATCGGTCGGTTGGAGCTAAGCTTTTCGAAAAATGCCGCCGGCATGGCAGCGCAGTCGTGCAAGGGACTGCCCATTGTAATTGCCGGCGCTGCGGGCCGCTTTCAACCCGGCAGCAGGCCAAGGCCGGGCGTGCTTTCCGGCCGCCCGCTTCGTCCGCGCAAACTGCGGACGGTTCGGCGTTATCCGCCGCCCCGGTGTGGCTAGGATGGAAAAGGTGCTCCGACGGCGACGGAAATGTGACCGATCCGCTTGTCGGCGCCAACAAATCCATTACACTCCGCGAAAATTGCTGGGGGCTCGGGGGATTGCCGGTCATGTTTAAGAAAGCGCTTGCGCTCACCGCCGGGCTGCTGTTCACGCTCGCCGCCTATGCCGCCGGTGCCCAGTTGCGCGCCGATCACCCGACCACCTACGTGGTGAAGAAGGGCGACACGCTGTGGAGCATTTCGGCCCGCTTCCTGAAGAAGCCGTGGCTGTGGCCGGAGATCTGGGACGTCAACCAGCAGGTTTACAACCCGCACCTCATCTATCCGGGCGACGTGCTGAACCTGGACGTGAACGGGTTGCGCATCGCCAAGCGCGCCAAGGTGGAAGGCAACCCTATCCCGACCGTGCCGCTGTCCGCGATCGAGCCGTTCCTGCAGGATCTCAGGGTGATTTCCTCGGCGGAACTCCAGGCGGCGCCCTACGTGGTCGCGCTGGAGGAAAACCAGCCGCGCGCGATCGAGGGCCAGAACCTGTACGTGCGCGGTCTGGTCGGCGCCGCGGTGGGCCAGCGCTACGCCGTGGTGCGCCCCAGCCACATCTACCGCGAGTTCAATGCCGTGCCGGCGCCGCACCCGGTGGATGTGGCCCACATGCTCAACAGCAACGTGGACGTGGTGCCGGGTCCGTGGCAGGAGGATTCGCGCAACGACGACATGTGGGGCAACGGCAAGGAAATCGGCACCGAGGTCAGGGTGATCGGCACCGCGCAGGTGCTGCAGGCGGGTGACCCCGCCACGCTGCTGCTGACCAACGCCAAGATGGAAATCCGCAAGGGCGACCGCCTGCTGCCGGTGAACGACACGCCCTACGACTACACCTATTTCCCGCACCCGCCGCGCAACGTGCCGGAGGGCGCCTACGTGATCGCGCTCGCCAACGGCATGGACAGCATTTCCGTGGTCGGTCCGATGTCGGTGGTGGCGCTCTCGATCGGCAGCGATGAGGGCGTGGACAACGGCACCACCTTCGCGATCTACCAGCCCGGTGAAACCATTGCCGACCGCGTGGCCGGCAGCATCGATGCCCGCGAATTCAGCCCCAAGGTGCGGCTGCCGGACGAATACGTGGGCCACGTGATGGTGTTCCGCACCTTCGCCCACGTGAGCTACGGGCTGGTGATGGACGGTATCCGCCCGGTGCGCATGCACGATGCGATCAAGGCGCCGGACTGAACCGCTTGCCGTCGGCGGGTCCCGACAGGACGGCGCGGCCCAAGCCGCGCCGTTTCGTTTCGCGGCACGCCTACACTTGAGGGCATGCACGACGACGAACTCATCGCCTGGCTGACCCTGATCCGGGCCCCCGGCATCGGGCCCGCGACCTTGCGGGCGCTGGTGCAGCGGGCCGGATCGGTGCGGGCGGCGGTTTCCGGAGCGCGCAGGTTTCGCCAGGATTGCGGACTGGACCAGGCCGCGCTGGCCTGGATCGAATCGCCCGACCGGCAACGCCTGGACGCCGACCTCGCCTGGCTCGCACAGCCCGGACACCGCCTGCTGGGTTTCGACGAGCCTGATTTCCCGCCGCAGCTCGAACAGATCCCGCAGCCGCCGGCGGCGCTGTTCGTGGCTGGCGATCCGGCCGCGCTGCTGGCGCCGCAGGTGGCGGTGGTGGGCGCCCGCAGCGCCACCGCCCAGGGTCTGGCCAACGCCCGCGATTTTGCGCGGACCCTCGGCCGGGCCGGCCTCACCATCACCAGCGGGATGGCCGACGGGATCGACGGCGCTGCCCACGCCGCCGCCCTGGAGGCGGGCGGCAAAACCATCGCGGTCACCGGCACCGGACCCGACCTGGTTTATCCGCGCAAGCATCGGGATCTGGCGAACAAGATCATCGAAAACGGTGCGATCGTGACCGAATATCCGCCCGGCACCGAAGCGCGTCCCGACCATTTCCCGCGCCGCAACCGGCTGATCGCCGGCCTCTCGCTGGGAACCTTGGTGGTGGAGGCCGGTCTCCAGTCCGGCTCGCTGATCACCGCCCGGCTGGCTGCCGAGGCGGGGCGCGAGGTGTTTGCCCTGCCGGGTTCGATCCACAATCCCCTGGCCAAGGGCTGTCACCGCCTGATCCGGGACGGCGCCCGCCTCACGGAAACCGCGGCCGAGGTGATCGAAGCCCTGGCACCGGCTGCCCGGGCGCTGGGAGCGGAATTGCGCTCCCGGCTGGAAGGGGCCCCGGATTCAGGCGCGGACACGGTTCCGGCCGGCGATTTCGGGCACACTCGCGACCCCGACTACCGCGCCCTGCTGACGGCTCTGGGCGATGCGCCGGCCACGCTGGACGAGCTGACGAATCGCACCGGGCTGTCTCCGGCCGCGCTGTCCTCGATGCTGCTGCTGCTGGAACTGGAAGGGGCGGTCGCCCCGGCGGTGAACGGCCGCTGGCAGCGGCTTGCCGGCCCCGCTGCTTGACAGCATTGGCCGGCGCATGCCTTGACTATAAATAAGGGGCAACCCGCGCCCCCGGGAATTTTTCACGACATGGCCAAGAACCTGCTCATCGTCGAATCGCCTGCCAAGGCCAAGACGATCAACAAATACCTGGGCAGCGACTTCCAGGTGCTGGCGTCGTACGGCCATGTCCGCGACCTCAAGCCCAAGGAAGGCGCGGTCGATCCCGAGCGCGACTTCGCGATGGACTACGAACTGATCGAGAAGAACATCCGGCACGTGGATGCGATCGCCAGGGCAGCCAAGGCGGCCGATTCGATCTACCTCGCCACCGACCTTGACCGCGAGGGCGAGGCGATCAGCTGGCACATCAGCGAGATCCTGAAGCAGCGCGGCTTGCTGGACCACAAGCACGTGCACCGGGTAGTGTTCAGCGAGATCACGCCGCGCGCGATCCAGGAAGCCGTGGCGCACCCGCGCAAGCTCTCGCACGATCTGGTCGATGCCCAGCAGGCGCGCCGCGCGCTGGACGACCTGGTCGGCTTCAACCTCTCGCCGGTGCTGTGGCGCAAGGTGCAGCGGGGGCTGTCGGCCGGCCGCGTGCAGTCGCCGGCCCTGCGCATGATCGTCGAGCGCGAGGAAGAGATCGAGGCGTTCAAGCCCCGCGAATACTGGACGGTCGAGGCGAAACTCGCGCACAGGGACGGCGAGTTCACGGCCCGCGTGGTGAAGCTGCACGGCAAGAAATTCGAGCAATTCGATCTGACCAATGCGCGCGATGCGCACGCCGTGCGCGACGCGTTGCTGAAAGCCGCGAACGGACAGTTCGTCGTCGGCGACATCCAGTCGAAGCAGCGCCAGCGCCGCCCGGCCGCGCCGTTCACCACTTCGACGCTGCAGCAGGAGGCCGCGCGCAAGCTGGGCATGGCGACGTCCCGCACCATGCGGATTGCGCAGGGCCTGTACGAAGGCGTGGCGCTGGGCGGCGAGGGCAACGTGGGCCTGATCACCTACATGCGCACCGACTCCACGCACCTGTCGGGCGAGGCGATCGGCGAGCTGCGCGCCGCGATCGAGCGCGAGTTCGGCAAGAACAGCCTGCCCGAGCACGCGATGGTGTACCGCACCAAGTCCAAGAACGCGCAGGAAGCGCACGAGGCGATCCGCCCGACCTCGGCGCTGCGCACGCCCCAGTCGGTCGCGGCATTCCTCACGCCCGACCAGCTGAAGCTGTACGAGCTGATCTGGAAGCGCGCGGTCGCCTGCCAGATGAAACCGGCGACACTGAACACCGTTTCCGTTGAATTCCCCTGCGGCAAGGATGCGGCATTCCGCGCCACCGGCACCACGGTGGTCGATCCGGGTTTCCTCGCGGTGTACGAGGAAGGCCGCGACGCGAAACCGGAAGAAGACGAGGAAGCGCGCAGGCTGCCCGCGCTGAAGGTGGGCGAGGCGGTGCCGCTGTCCGACATCGTGACCGACCAGCATTTCACCGAACCGCCGCCGCGCTATTCGGAAGCCTCGCTGGTCAAGGCGCTGGAGGAATACGGCATCGGCCGGCCTTCCACCTATGCCAGCATCATCCAGACGTTGCTGGCGCGCGAATACGTCACGCTGGAATCGCGCCGCTTCAGGCCCACCGACGTGGGCCGCGCGGTGGCCAAGTTCCTCACCGCGCACTTCACCCGCTACGTCGATTACGACTTCACGGCCAAGCTCGAGGACGAGCTCGATGCGGTCAGCCGCGGCGAGGAGGCGTGGCGCCCGTTGATGGCGCAGTTCTGGAAGCCGTTCAAGGCGTTGGTGGACGACAAGCTGGAGTCGGTGGATCGCAGCGAGGCCACCGGGATGCGCCTGCTCGGCAACGATCCGAAGACCGGGATGCCGGTGTCGGTGCGGCTGGGCCGCTACGGGCCGTATGCGCAACTGGGCGACAAGGACAAGGACGAGACGCTGCAATTCGCGAGCCTGCGTCCCGGCCAGAGCATGCACACCATCACACTGCAAGAGGCGGTGGAACTGTTCAAGCTGCCGCGCAAGCTGGGCAAGGACGCGGACGGCGAGGAGATCAGCGCCGGCATCGGCCGCTTCGGCCCGTTCGTGAAGAAGGGCAAGCTGTACGCCTCGCTGAAGGACGGCGACGATCCGCACACCATCACGCTGGAGCGCGCGCAGCAGCTGATCCGCGAGAAGCAGGAGCTGATCGCCAACCGCGTGATCGCCGATTTCGGCGACGGCATCCAGGTGCTGAACGGCCGCTACGGTCCGTACATCACGGACGGCGCCAGGAACGCGCGCGTGCCCAAGGACCGGGATCCCGGGTCGCTGACGCACGACGAATGCAAGGCGCTGCTGGAAACCGCGCCGGTCCGGCGCGGACGCGGCGCGTTCAAGAAGACGGCCGAAAAGAAGGCCGGCGCCGGGACGGCGCCCGCGAAACAGGCCGCGGCGAAGAAGAAAACCCCCGCCAAGAAAGCCACCGCGAAGAAAACCGCCGCAAAAAAGGCCGCCGTCAAAAAAGTCGCCGCCGGGAAACCGGCCAAGCCGGACAGCGCGGCTCCGGACTCCGCACCACCGTTCGACACCTGACATGCGGGTTTTCGGCATCGACGACATGGACGAGGCCGCCGCCGTGCTGCGCGCGGGCGGCGTGCTGGCGTATCCCACCGAAGGCGTGTACGGGCTCGGTTGCGACCCGGACCAGCACGCGGCTTTCGAAAAAATCTTCGCGCTGAAGCGCCGGCCGCCCGAGCAGGGCGTGCTGCTGATCGCGGCCGATTTCGGACAGGTGCGCGACTGGATCGGCGATGCGCCGCCATCCGCATTCGAGCGCGCACGCGCGGCTTGGCCCGGTGCGCACACCTTCGTGTTTCCACGTTCCGCGCGGGTGCCTGACTGGGTGGCCGGTGGCCATGCCGGCATCGCCCTGCGGGTGACCGCGCACGCGCCGGCGGCGGCGCTGTGCCGCGCGTTCGGCGGGCCGATCGTCTCGACCAGCGCCAACCGTCACGGCGAGGCGCCGGCGCGCAGCGCCCGGGACGCCATCGCGATCTTCGGCGACGAACTGGACGGCGTGGTCGATGCCCCGCTGGGCGGGCTCGACCGTCCGACGCCGATCACGGACGCCGTGACCGGCGCTATCATCCGCGCCTGAGGGACAGGGGAGTTTCCGGTGTCGACCGTCCATTCATCGCCGCACGAGGTCGCGGCCGCGCCATGGCGGGCGCTGCTGGCAGACGCGTCGCCGCAGCATGTCGTCGCGTGGCGCGGCGGCCGCGCGGTGCGCGCACCGGCATTCCTCCGCGACGTCGCCGCGCTGGCCGCGCGGTTGCCGCAGGCGGCGGCCGCGATCAACCTCTGCGAGGACCGCTACGCGTTCCTGGTCGCCTTCGCCGCGCTGGCCGCGCGCGGCCAGACCAACCTGCTGCCGCCTTCGCGTGCCCCGCATGCGGTGGACGAGGCGCTGGCCGCGCATCCCGGCAGCTACACGCTGGGCGACCTCGCGCTGGACCCTGCACCGCCGCACTATTTCCGGGTCGGGCTGCATGAAGCCCGCGCCGTCACCGGACCGGTGGTGGTGGCGGGCGATGCGGTCGTCGCGACCGGTTACACCTCCGGCTCCACCGGCGTGCCGCGCGCCAATCCCAAGCGCTGGGACAGGCTCGCGATCAGCAGCGGACACAACGACGCGGTGCTGCGCGCGCTGGCCGGCGGCGCTTACCACGTGGTCGCGACGGTGCCGCCGCAACACATGTACGGGCTGGAGTTCTCCGTGCTGCTGCCGCTGTTCGGGCACGCCTCGGTGCATGCGGGGCGGCCGTTCTTCGCCGCCGACATCGCCGCCGCGCTGGCGTCCCTGCCCGAACCGCGCGTGCTGGTGACCACGCCGGTGCACCTGCGCGCGCTGGTGGAAGCGAAACAGGCCTTGCCGCCGCTGGCCGCGATCGTGTCGGCCACTGCGCCGCTGCCGCGCGAACTGGCGCGGGAAGCGGAATGCCGCTTCGACGCACCGCTGCAGGAGGTGTTCGGCTCCACCGAAACCTGCGTGATCGCGCACCGCCGCAGCGCGCGCGAGGCGTGCTTCACGCTGTACGACGGAGTCGCCTTGCACCCGCAGCCTGACGGCACCCGGGTCGAGGCGCCGCAACTGCTGCAACCGGTGGTGCTGGCCGACATCGTCGAGCTGGCCGGAAACAACCGCTTCCGCCTGTGCGGCCGCAACACCGATCTGCTGGAAATCGCCGGCAAGCGCGCCTCGCTGGGCGATCTCACCCACAGGTTGCTGGCCGTGCCGGGCGTGCGCGACGGCGTGGTGTTCCAGCTCGACGAGGCCGACGCGATGGGCGTGCGCCGGATCGCGGCGCTGGCGGTGGCGCCCGGTCTCGACGGGCGCGCGATTCTCGATGCGTTGCGCGCGCACATCGACCCCGTCTTCCTGCCGCGCCCGCTGAAACTGGTGAAGGCGCTGCCGCGCAGCGAGACCGGCAAGCTGCCGCGCGCGGCGCTGCTGGAGATGCTGAAACGGGACTCGGGACTCGGGACTCGGGATTCGGATGCGACGTAAGCCCGCCGCGCAACAGCGCAACCGCACTTACAATCGCGCTTTCAGTGATGCGGAGACTCGACGTCGTGGCCATCCGAACAGCAGCGCCGCGTGAGTCCCCAGGCACGGCTTTTGCGCGTCACGAGAAACTCGCCGTTCCTGCGGCTCGCCCTTCCGGCCGGCTTCGCCGTTCGCCCCGGCATCCTGCCTTCGCAGTCCGAATCCCGGGTCCCGATCGATGAAACTCCTCGTCATCGGCCCCGGCGGCCGCGAACACGCGCTGGCGTGGAAGCTTGCGCAATCAACACGGGTGTCCGAAGTGATCGTGGCGCCCGGCAACGCCGGCACCGCGCGCGAGAAGCGCGTGCGCAACGTCGCTGTCGCCGCCACCGACATCGAGGGCCTGCTGGGACTGGCGCGCGCGGAGCACGTCGAGCTTACCGTCGTCGGCCCCGAGGCGCCGCTGGTCGCGGGCATCGTGGACAGGTTCCGCGCCGCCGGGCTGCGCTGCTTCGGTCCGCACCGCATCGCCGCGCAGCTCGAAGGCTCGAAGGCCTTCGCCAAGGATTTCCTGCTCCGCCACAACATTCCCACCGCACGCTACGCGGTGTTCACCGATCTGAACCGCGCGCTCGATCACGTGCGCAGGCAGGGCGCGCCGATCGTGATCAAGGCCGACGGCCTCGCCGCGGGCAAGGGCGTGGTGGTCGCATTGACGGTCGCCGATGCCGAGCAGGCGTTGCGCGACATGCTGGGCGCGCACGCGTTCGGCGATGCTTCCGCGCGCGTGGTGATCGAGGAATTCCTGGAGGGCGAGGAAGCCAGCTACATCGTGATCAGCGACGGCCGTCACCATCTGCCGATGGCGTCCAGCCAGGATCACAAGCGCCGTGACGAGAACGACCTTGGCCCCAACACCGGTGGCATGGGCGCGTATTCGCCTGCACCGGTGGTGACGCCTGAAGTCGAACGCCGCATCCGCGAGGAGATCATCGAGCCGACCCTGCGCGGGATGGCCGCCGAAGGCGCGCCGTTCACGGGCTTCCTTTATGCGGGCCTGATGATCGACAGATCAGGTGCACCGCGGGTGATCGAATTCAACGTGCGCTTCGGCGATCCCGAAACCCAGCCGATCCTGCTGCGCCTGCAATCGGATCTGGTCGATCTGATCGAGGCCGCGCTGGATGGCAAACTCGACCGCGCCGCGGCGAAGTGGGACCCGCGTTCCGCGCTGGGCGTGGTGATGGCCGCCGCCGGCTATCCCGGCAAGGTGAAAGGCGGCGACGTGATTGCGGGACTGGATGCCGACTTCGGACCCGACGTGAAAGTGTTTCATGCAGGCACAAAGCTCGACACGGCTGGGAACGTCATCACCGCCGGCGGCCGCGTGCTCACCGTCTGCGCGCTGGGCGATGACCTGAAACAGGCGCGCGCTCGTGCCTATGCGGCCGCCGAACGCATCCGTTTCGACGGCGCGTTTTTCCGGCGCGACATCGGGCATCGCGCGCTGGCACGATGAGGGCCGATCCCCCCGCGCACGGCAGACGCCGCCGAGTCGGCACATGTGTCGTGCGCAGATCCTAGGGTGGCCGGGGGACGTTGATGAGCCAATTCCGCCTGCTGTCCCAGCGCCGCTTCGCGCCGTTCTTCGCGGTGCAATCCCTGGCGGCGTTCAACGACAACGCGTTCCGGCAGGCGACGATCGTGCTGGTGGCGTTCCAGATGGGACTTTCCGGCACGACGATAGGGCTGTATTCCAACCTCGCGCCGGCGCTGTTCATCCTGCCGTTCTTCCTGTTCTCGGCGACGGCGGGACAGCTCGCGGAGAAGTTCGAGAAGCAGCGGCTGATCCGCTGGGTGAAGGTGTTCGAAATCGCGGCGATGGCCGTGGCGGCGTGGGGTTTCCACGCGAAAAGCCCACTGCTGCTGTTCGTGGTGCTGTTCCTGATGGGCCTGCATTCGACCGTGTTCGGGCCGATCAAGTACGCGATCCTGCCGCAGGTGTTGCATGTCGATGAATTGACCGGCGGCAACGGCCTGGTGGAAACGGGCACCTCGATCGCGATCCTGGCCGGCATGACCGCAGGCGGCGCGGCGATGGCGATCGAGGGTGCGGGCGCGTGGATCGCGTCGGCGCTGGTGACAGGGGTTGCGTTGCTGGGGTTCGCCGCGAGCCTCGCGATCCCGCGTGTGCCGGCGGCGGCGCCGGGCCTGCAATTCAACTGGAACCCGTTCACCGAAAGCGCGCGGGTGCTCGGGATCACCGCGAAGGACCGCACGGTGTTCAATGCGGTGCTCGGCATCTCGTGGTTCTGGTTTTTCGGCGGCGTGGTCACCGCGCAGTTGCCGAACTACACCAAGTTGTATCTGGGCGGCGGCGCCAGCGTCGAGATCCTGGTGCTGACGCTGTTCTCGGTCGGTGTCGGCGCCGGCTCGCTGCTGTGCGAGAGGCTGTCGCGACGCGCGGTCGAAATCGGGCTGGTGCCGCTGGGCGCGCTCGGGATGACGGTGTTCGGCGTGCTGCTGTATGTCGCGCAACACGAGGAAACCGCGACGAGAAACGCGGGCTGGTTGACGTTCCTGCGCGCGGCGGGTCATGGCTGGCTGGCGCTGGACCTGGCCCTGATCGGGGTGTTCGCGGGTTTCTTCATCGTGCCGCTGTTCGCCCTGGTGCAGAGCCGCAGCGCGCGCGACGAAGTGTCGCGGGTGATCGCCGGCAACAACATCTGGAACGCGATTTTCCTGGTCGCCGCGGCGATGTTCGGCATCGGCCTGTTGCGCGCGGGACTGACGATTCCGCAGCTGTTCCTGCTGACGGCGCTGCTCAACGCGCTGGTGATGGCCTACCTGGTCTGGCGGGTGCCGGCGTTCGGCCGGCGTTTCCTGGCATGGACCCGGCTCCGGCGCGCTGCGGCCGAATGACGATCGGTGCAATACTGCGTCGTTCGTTCACTGCACGGTTTCCGCTTCATGCCTGCATCGAGGTTGCGCATCGCCACCCGCAAGAGCCCGCTCGCGCTGTGGCAGGCCGGGCACGTCGCGCAACGTCTGCGTGCAGTGCATCCCGGGCTCACTGTGGAATTGCTGCCGTTGTCCACGCGCGGCGACGAAGTGCTGGATCGTTCGCTGGCGGAAATCGGCGGCAAGGGCCTGTTCCTGAAGGAACTGGAAATCGCGCTGGCCGACGATCGCGCCGACATCGCGGTGCATTCGCTGAAGGACGTGCCCGCGCACCTCGATCCGCAATTCGAACTGGCCGCGATCCTTGCGCGCGCCGATTGCGCGGACGCTTTCGTCAGCAACGATTTCGCCTCACTCGACGAACTGCCACAGGGCGCGAAAGTCGGCACCTCGTCGCTGCGCCGCGCCGCGCAGTTGCGGGCGCGGAGGTCGGACCTGGCGATCGCGGATCTGCGCGGCAATCTCGGCACGCGTTTGGCGAAACTCGACCGCGGCGATTACGCGGCGATCCTTCTCGCCGTGGCCGGATTGCAGCGGATGGGACTCGCCGCACGCATCCGTTCGCGGCTTGCGCCACCGGACTGGCTGCCGGCACCCGGTCAGGCGGCGATCGCGGTCGAAGCACGCGCCGGGGATGACGCCACCGCCGCGCTGCTCGCGCCGCTCGACGATGCCGCGACACGGCGAACCGTCACCGCCGAACGCGCGCTGGGCGCGGCCCTGGGCGGCGACTGCACGCTGCCGCTGGGCGCGTGGTGCGAAATCGCGGATGCTGGCGCGCTGCACCTGTACGGATTGCTGGGTGACGCGCAGAACGGACGATTGCTGCGTGCCGATGCGCACGGCGACGATTCGAAAGCCCTTGGCGAGGCCGTCGCACGGTTGCTGAAAGAACGGGGCGCGGATGCCCTGCTGCGCACCCGCGTCTGAACGCCGTGCAGGAAAACGGATTCCGGGTTCCGTTTCACGGTGCAGCCGGGAAACGGCCCGGAACGGCAATGCCTGGCTGTGCTTTCCTCGAGCCCGGCCTTACTTCGCCCCGCCGAAGTTGTACACGATGTTGGTCGTGAACAACTGATCGACGTGCTTGGTGCCTGGCGTGATGTCGCTGTTGTAACGGGTCTCGTAGGCGATCTTCAGCGCCAGCGCCCTGGTCATGCTGACCGCCAGCCCGATGTCGTTCTGGTAGTACTTGTTCTTGGAACCGGCCTCGGCGAGGAACGTGTCCTGCAGGCTGGTGTTGCCGGTGATCGCGAGCTTGTAATTGACCAGCGCGCGCGCCACGGCTTCACCTTCGGTTTGGGGGTGGACGGTGGTCACCGTCGGCGGCGTGGTGGTGGTGTCCACGACGGTGTAGTCCTGCGGCTTGTAACGCTTGTAGCCGGGGCCGACCTCGAACGACAGCTCGCTGCGTGCGTCCTTGAACAGCAGATAGCCGAAGCCGATCGAAGCAACGGCCTGCCAGCGGTTGGGCGCGAAGTCGTCGTGGTCATAGCGCAATGCGCCGACCACGTAAGCGCGCGGGCTGAACTTGTAGCCCACCGAACCGCCGGTGTCGTAGCGGTTGGCGGTGGTCTGGGTCTGGCTGGTGTAGCCGGTAACCACACCGTCGGTCGTGACCGGCGTCCTGATCTCGCCTTTGGCGCGCAGTGCATCCAGGAAGAAACTGTCCTTCCAGATGTCGTCTTCGTAGCCGAGCTTGAGCTTGGCGTCGAGGTTCTGCGACCTGGTGTTGCCGCTGGTGGCGGCGAAGCCGAGTTCGCCGCTGCCGTTCCAGCCTTGCGGCGGTGTGGCCGGTGCCGCGTCGTCGGCGAAGGCGAACGGCGGCAGGACCAGCGCCGAGACCGCGAACGCGGCGGCAATCCATCGGATCCGTTGCATCGGGTGTGTCTCCTTGCACATCAGGGCGTGCAAGGTTGCGGGTCCCCGACTGAACTTCCGTTGAATTTTTGTTAAGCCGGCCGGCGCTGCGGGAAAAATGCCGCCACCGCATGGCGGGCTTCGGCGAAAAACAGCCAGCGTTCGACGAACAGCCCGGCGAGACAGCTCAGCGCGGCAACCGGTGCGATCCATTGCCACGACAGCGGCCACGCGATCGCGATGACTGCCAGCGGCACCGCACAGAACAGCACGATCGCGAGCACGCGCAACCGACGCGAATGTTTCCGCGCCAGCACGAAGGCCATCTCGCGGGTCAGATAGCTTTCCTCGGTCGCCGGGCCCTCGAACGCACGCACGCGACCGAAGCGGTCGAGACCCGTGGCCTCCCCGGCGGTGACGGCTGGCGCGCGGTCGATCGCACGCCAGTAGTCGATCTTCATGCCCGCCGCAGCCACGCCCAGCAGCGCCAGCACCAGCGGGAACCACGGCGGATGGCTGCCCGTGTCGAACGCCAGATAGGTCCACAGCCACAGTCCGCCGGACAGCAGCGCGAACAGCAGGTACAGCGGCAGCACGTGCGGATCGCGCCAGGCGCGGATCGGCTTCAGCGAGGTATAGATGCGCGCGGTGCAGACCAGCGTGACCAGCGAACATGCCGTCAGCACCGCGCCGGCCGCGCGCGTGGGCGGAAACAGGTTGTGCCCGCGCGCCAGCCCCGCCACCAGCAGCACCGGCAGATACGTCGTCAGCGCCGCCAATCCTTCGCGCGACAGCCACGAGCTGTCCCACTGGGTCAGCGCCCGCCACGCGCGTTCCGGCCTTCCGAGATGCAGCGTGGAGGCGATCAGGCCGGCGGTGACCAGCACGAACCCGAAGCCCAGCGGCACCAGCACGCTGCCGCGGCCGTAGGGATACATGCCCAGCGCCAGCGCGGCGCCCAGGAAGCACCACAGCCCGTAGCCGGCGCCGCCCAGCACCGTCAAGAAGATCACCGACAACGCAGGTTTCATGGCTGCATTCCCCTGTCGATCAGATGTCCGGCGTCATGCACGTCCCGCGCCGCGCTCAGCGCGACAACACACGGTCCAGCCAGCGCAACACGGGAGACAACCCCGCAGGCTCCAGAGTTTCCTCCGCAGGCGCCGCCGGCCCGGTCACGGGCGCAAGCTCGCGTCGCGGCCGCGGCGGCAGGTAGCGGTTGACCGGGCCGTAGCCGAATTCCGGCATCAGGGCGTAACCGCCGCGTTCGGCGACCAGCTTCGAGACCGCCGAATCGGGATCGCCCAGATCGCCGAAATGACGGGCGCGGGTGGGACAGGCCATCACGCAGGCCGGCTGGCGGTCGGCCTGGTCCAGGGTTTCGTTGTAAATGCGATCGACGCACAGCGTGCACTTCTGCATGGTGCCGCGCTTGCTGTCGCGCCGGCCGACGTCGGATTGCGCCACGCCGCGCCGCGGCAGCGAAATTTCGCGTGCGCCGTACGGACACGCCCACGCGCACAACTGGCAGCCGATGCACTTGTCCTCGTCCACCAGCACGATGCCGTCCTCGGCACGCTTGTAGCTGGCGCCGGTCGGACACACCGTCACGCAGTCCGGTGTTTCGCAGTGCAGGCACGAGCGCGGGAAGTGCACCATTTGCGGGACTCGGGACTCGGGACCCGGGACTCGGGGAGAGTTGGTGTCGCCAACCTGCTGGCTTGATATTGCTTCGAATGCATCGGAGTGGTTCTCAGTCCCGTGCATTGCGCTTTGCGCGAGCCCCAGATCCCGGGTCCCGAGTCCCGTGATTTCGTAACTATGCACCCGGTTGAACCACACCCCGTCCGGTTCTGCGCCGTAGGGATCATCGTCGGCCAGCGGCCCGAACGCGCCGCCGTCGTTCCATTCCTTGCACGCCACCGCGCAGGCATGGCAACCCACGCAGGTGTCGAGATCGATCACCAACCCGAGCTTTTTTTTCGCTGGCGCGGGCAGGGCGGTCATGCGGCGACCATCCCGCACACGCAATTCGCGTACATAGGGGGGTCGACATCCGTGTCTTTTTCCCGCGAGCGGCCGCCGGGGTTCGCCGAAGGCACATCCCTGCGCCTGCGGCGAACTGGCGCACTTCCTGTGCGCCATGCTTCGGACTGATCCGTCGTCCGCTCGCCGCGTTCGAGGGGCCCCGTTCGGCGCGCATCCTGCGCGCTTCGCATCATGGAGCGCCTATGCTTCAAGGTGCGATGCTGCAGGCCATGGACGGCCGACAGCGAAGCCGAGAAGGCGCCGTTGCATGACGCCGCGGCGCGCAGCCGATCGCGCGAGCAAGGCGCGCATGTTCGAGCACAAGGATGTGCGAGTTCGCGCCGGCGCGCGATCGGCGAGCACCAAGGGCAGTCGAGCCGACACGACGTCGGCGAGACCGTCATGCCCGGCGCAATGGTTTTGGCCACTTTTGCCGAAACAAAAGTGGCCCGCGCGCATGGGATGCGCGCGGAAAAAGACAAGGATGTCGAAGCAGATAAACGCACAACAATCAAAACGGCCAGATCTTCGGAATGAAATACATCGACAGCGCGCAGAACATCGCGATCAGCGGAATCCCGACCTTGGTGAAGTCGGTGAACCGGTAACCCCCCGCGTAGTACACCATGGTATTGGTGGGATAGCCCACCGGCGTCGCGAACGAGGTCGCCGCGGCGAACGCGACCGCGACCACGAAGGGGCGCGGATCGGCGTGCACGGCGTGCGCGACGGTGACGGCGATGCCGACCATCAGCACCACCGACGGATTGTGGCCCATCAGCTCGGTGAGCAGCGCGGTCAGCAGATACACCATCAGCAGCGCGGCGAACGGACCATGGTTGCCGACCAGGCCCAGGCTGGCTTGCACCACGACGTGCGCGAGCCCCGTGCGCTCGATCGCGATGCCCAGGGGCAGGATCGCGCCCAGCAGGATGATGATCTTCCAGTCCATGCCCTCGTACACGTCCTTGCGTCCGAAGCAGCGGGTCAGCGCCATCGCGGCCACGCCGCAGATCGCGGCGATCGGGATCGGCAGCCAGCGCAGCCCCGACACGATCACCACCGCGGCCATGATCGCGACCGCGATCAGCGCCTTGTGGCGAGGACGGCGCGCGTCCTCGCGCTCGTTCAGCACCACGAAGCGGTCGTCGCCGCGCAGCCGCGTGACCTCGGCGGCGGGCACCAGCATCATCAGCACGTCGCCGACGTTGAACGCGACATTGCTCATCTTCTCGCGCAGCACGTGGCCGCGCCGGTGGATCGCCAGCACGGTGGCGGCGTAGCGCGATTGCAGGTCCAGGTCGTACAGCGTGCGCCCTTCCGCGCGGCTGGCCGGTGTCACCATCGCCTCCACCAGCACGCGGGCCTGGCCGTCGTCGGGCGTGTGCGCGAACTCGGGGCCGATCTCCAGGCCCGCCTGCTTGCGGAAGTCCTCCAGCTTGTCCCACTCGCCGCGCACCAGCAGCACGTCGCCCACCGCGAGTTTCTGCGTGCGCGGCGACCACATGTGTTCGTCGCCGCGCAGCAGCTCCAGCGGATACACGCCGTGATCGCCCAGCCTGGCCTCGGCGATGGTCTGGCCCACCAGCGGCGAGTCCGGCATCAGTTTCAGTTCGGTGACGTACTTGCCGATCTGCAGCACCTCGGGCAGCTCGGCGTCGATGTGCTTGGGCAGCAGCCAGCGTCCGATCACCATCAGGTAAACGATCCCGGCCACGCCCAGCAGCACGCCCAGCCTGGTGAACTCGAACACGCCGAACGGCGCGAGGCCCTGCTTCTGCGCCAGCGAATCGGCCAGCAGGTTGGACGAGGTGCCGATCAGGGTGCACACGCCGCCCATCTGCGCGGCGAAGGCCATCGGCATCAGCACGCGTCCGGGCGAGGTGCCGGTGCGCGCGCACACGCGGAGCGCGATCGGCACGAAGGTCGCGACCAGCGCCACGTTCTTGATGAACGCGCCCAGCGGCGCGATCGCCAGCATCATGCCCAGCGACAGCAGCCACGGCTGCCGGATTTTCGTCAGCAGCCTGACCAGCGGATCCAGCGCGCCGGAGCGCTCGATGCCCAGCGACAGCGCGAACATCGCCGCCACCGTCACGGTGGCCTCGTTGCTGAAACCCGACAGCGCCTGTTCGGGCGTGATGATCCGGAACACGATCAGCAGCCCCAGCGAGACCAGTGCGACCACGTCCACGCGCACCTTCTCGCTGGCGAACAACGCCATCGCGAAGACGATGATCCCGGCGGTGGCCCAGGCCTGCCAGCTCATGGCAACGCTGTTTCCCCGACCGCGTGTCCCGGATCTTCAGCCACGCCGGATGCCTCCCCCAATGCCGATGACTTCACGGACCCAAGGATACCCGCCGCCGCTCAGCCAGGTGCAGCGCCGCCGGGCGCGGCAGGTTCGAAGCGGTGTCCGGGCGCGTGCGGCGCGGAATCGCATTCCAGCCGCACCTTGAGGTCGAACCAGGCAGCCTGTCCGGTCACCGGATCGGCATTGCTGTATGCGCCATCCGGAGCACGTTCGCCGATCAGGTGATTCAGGAGAAATCCCTCGACGAATTCCGGCGCGTCCTTCGCGAGTTTCCAGGCGCCGCGCTGCTTGCCGATCGCGTTCCAGGACCACACCGTGCCCCGCGCGGTCGCCGCATGCGCGCGCATCTCGACGCGCAGGCGTCCGCGGGGCGAGGCGATCCATGCCCAGTCGCCGTCGTCGATGCCGTGTTCCGCGAGGGTTACCGGATGCACGTACAGACAATTGCGTGCGGCGATCTGGCGCAGCCAGCGGTTCTGCGAACCCCAGGCGTGGTACATGAACATCGGCCGCTGGGTGATGGCGGAGAGCGGAAATTCGCTCTTTTCTTCCGCCTCCGGGAGAGCCGCCGTCCCCGGTACAAGAGCTCCATGGTGGCACGTAGCGCCGGATGAGGGTTCGCTATCCTCGATGTGTTGGCGCGACACCGTACCCTCACCCGCCCGACCGCTCGCGAGTGGTCTGGCGCCCTCTCCCGGAGGGAGAGGGAAGTCCGTGTCGCTTGGCGACGAGTACCACAGGGGCACCGGATCGAAATACCGCGCCACGCGTCCGCGCAGACGATCCGGCGGTTGCACCGCGCCGTGGCCCTGAGCGGCCAGCCGGAAACGTTGCAGCGCTTCGCAATACAACTGCAGCGTGACCGGTTCGGTCGAAGCGACGAAGCCCATCGTCTGCGCCCATTCGAGGTAATCGCGGTTGGCGAAGCGGCAGTAACTGCCCGCTTCCGGCACGCGTGTCTCGAAGCAACAGCCGTGTTCGATGTAGCGCTGCAACTGGTCGGGATTCGGTGCGCCCTTGCCGGTGCGCGAACCGTCCGGGCCGCGCCAGCCCGCCAGCAGACCCACGCCGGGCGCGCGTTCGTGGTTCACGATGTAATCGGCGTAATCGCGGTACTTCGGCGAACCGTCGTCGTTCACCATGCCGGGCAGATGCAGGCGCGCGCCCAGTTCCAGCAGCACGTCCTGGAACGGCCGCACCTCGCGGCCGGGTTGCGTCACCGGCACGCGGATCGCGTCCGCCGCGGCGTCGGCGTCGGAGATCGGACGATCCAGCAGGCTGATGCAGTCGTAACGTTCGAGGTACGTCGTGTCCGGGAGCACCAGATCGGCGAACGCCACGGTTTCCGAGTCGTAGGCATCGACGTAGAGGATGTGCGGGATGCTGTATGCGCCGTCGGCGTCGCGCGCGCACAGCAGCTTGCGCGTGCCGGCGGTGTCCATCGCCGAGTTCCAGCCCATGTTGGCCATGAACAGGAACAGCGTGTCGATCCTGTAGGGATCGCCCAGCACCGCGTTGCGGATCACGCTCTGCAGCATGCCGTGCGCGGCCAGCGGGTACGCCCATGAAAACGCATGGTCGATCCGGCGCGGCCTGCCCTCCGCATCGACCAGCAGGTCTTCGGGCGATTGCGGATAGCCGAGCGGGTTGCCGTTGAGCGCACCGTCGGGCTTGCGCGCGTTCGCGGGCCTATTGCCGGGCGGCGCGGATTTCGGATACGGCGGCTGGTAACGGAAGCCGCCGGGCGTGTCGATCGTGCCCAGCAGCATCTGCAACACGTGGATCGCGCGGCAGGTGTGGAAGCCGTTGGCGTGCGCGGCGATCCCGCGCATCGCATGCATCGAGACCGGGCGGCCGGTCATCGTGTCGTGCCTGCGGCCGTACGTGTCGGTCCAGGCGATCGGCAGTTCGATGGCTTCGTCGAAAGCGGCATGCGCGAGTTCGGCGGCAAGGCGGCGGATGGTTTCCGCCGGCACGCCGCAACGCTCGCCGACCGTCTCCGGCGCGTAGTCGCGCGCCATGAACCTTTCGGCAATCCGTTGAAATGCGGGAACGGGTGCGGCCGTCGGCAAGCGCGTATTCGCCGACGATCAGCGGTGCGATGTCGGGTAGCGTCGCATCGGCGATTCGATGTTGCTGGTCATCACGCACCGCGCACAAAGGCCTGCCGTTCGCATCCCGCGCGATCAGCCCGTCGTCGGCCGCGCCGGGATCGCGGATCACCAGATGGTGCGCGTTGGTGTAACGAACCAGGTAATCGAAATCGACTCGGTCGTTGCGCAGCAGTTCCTGGATCAGCGCGCCGGCCAGCAGCCCGTCGGTGCCGGGATTCACCGGCACCCATTCGTCCGCGATCGAGGCATAGCCGGTACGGACGGGATTGACCGCCACGATCTTGGCGCCGCGCGCTTTCAGCTTGCCGAGTCCGAGCTTGATCGGGTTGGAATCGTGGTCCTCGGCCACGCCCCACAGCATCAGGTATTTCGTGCGCTCCCAGTCCGGCTCGCCGAATTCCCAGAACGAACCGCCGAAGGTGTACATGCCGGCGGCGGCCATGTTGACCGAGCAGAAGCCGCCGTGCGCGGCGTAGTTGATCGTGCCGAACTGCTGCGCCCACCAGCCGGTCAGCGCCTGCGACTGGTCGCGGCCGGTGAA
>JAJPHQ010000028.1 GCA_021325195.1 Gammaproteobacteria bacterium
CTCGGTTGCGTACGACTGGTGAGCATTATTGCGGGCCGGTCTAGGCGCGCAGTGGCAAGACATTGAAGTTGAGATTGCACCCGCCGGATCCCGTGGTCCGGCGGTTTTTTTTATGACGGACGAATGCCGGCATAATGGTCATCTCGCCTGTTCCTTCCTTGTCCCGATTCCCCATGGCGAAGCCCGGAACCGAAACATCCATGTCGGTACCATCCGGATCGCTCTCTCCGATGGCGGCGAAGCTGCTGGCACGCGCACAAAGGGAACTGCAAAGTGGCGATGCGGATGCGGCGATGCGGACGCTGGCCGGCGTGCTGGCGCTGGCGCCCGACCACGCCGAAGCCCATCGCTGGATGGGCATCGCGGCTCAGAACAGCGGGGATCACGCCAAGGCCATTGAGTGTTTCCGGCGCGCGCTGGCCCGCTTGCCGGAGGATGCCGACATCCACATCGGACTGGGCGTGGCGTTGTACCGGATCGGCATGGTGGATGAGGCTCTGACCCACTTGCGGCGCGCCTGTGAACTGGCGCCGGAATCTTCCTCGGCGTGGTACAACCTGGCTGAAGCACTCAAGCCGCAGGTTTGCACCATGGAAGCGATCGAGGCATTGCGGCGCACGCTTGCGCTTGATCCTTCACATGTGCCTGCATTGCTGGCGCTGGCCCGTGCACAGGCGAGCGTCGGGCAAGTGGCGGCGGCGGCGGCCAGCTTTCGTGCAATATTGTGTCGCGAGCCGGAGAATGCCGAGGTCTGGTTTGCGCTGTCCAACCTGAAAACCGTCACCTTCGATGCGCAGGACGCGCAACGGCTCGAACATGCGTTGGCGCGTGACGACATTCCCTCCGAATCACGCATCTGGCTGGGGTTCGCACTGGCCAAGGCACTGGAAGATCAGGACGACTACGCGCGCGCCTTCGACGTGCTGCAGCAGGCCAACGCCTTGCAGCGCAGTCTGGCGAAATGGGACGCCGCAGCCGAACGCGCCCGGGTGGACGCGATCATGCGGGAGTTCGCGAATCCGGCGCCGGCTCCGCTCGATGCGGACCTTGGCCGCGAGGCGATCCTGATCGCCTGCATACCCCGTTCCGGATCGACACTGGTCGAACAGATCCTCGCCTCGCACGCGCAGGTGGAAGGCGCCAACGAGATAAAGGATCTTGCGCGAGTCATCGAGGCAGAAACCCGGCGGCGCGGCACGGCGTTCCCGCTTTGGGTCTCCCGATCGATGTCGGCCGATTGGCAGCGGCTCGGCAGGGAATATCTCGACCGCACCGCACGATGGCGCGAACGCAAGCCGTACTTCACCGACAAGAATCTCCTGAACTGGATGCTGGCAGGCGCCGCCCTGACGATGCTGCCCGGCGCGCGTGTGATCGTGTGCCGGCGCGACCCGCTGGAAACCTGCCTTGCCTGCTACCGGCAATGCTTCGGAACCGAAGCCGGTTTCGCCTGCGACCTCGACGAGATGGCGGATTACTGCATCGACTTCATGCGGCTGACACGTTTCTGGCTGCAGAGATTTCCCGATCGCGTGCTCGACCTCGAGTACGAGACACTGGTTGCGGAACCCGATGCCACGATCCGGCATCTTCTCGATTTCTGCGGGCTGCCGTTCGACCCGGCGTGCCTCGAGTTCCACAAGACGCAACGCACCGTCCTGAGCGCGCCCAGCGCGGCGCAGGTGCGCCAACCCTTGCGGCGCGACACCGCACGTGCCACGCGCTACGGCGACAAGCTGGATTCCCTGCGCAAGCGTCTGCGCGAAGCGGGCCTGTTGTCCGGCGAGTGCTGACGAACGATGCCCGCGTCAGGTGATTTTCAGCGACAGGCGAACCCTGTGCACGACCGGCTGGAGGGTCCAGGCATGGCAAACGGCATGCCGCTTCGAGCCCGACGAAAGTCGACGGTCACTGGCCCGGATGGTACGTCCGCTCGGTGTGTTTTTTCAGTTGCTCCGGCCAGAAATAGACGGTGCGCAGGTCGCCGGTGACGTAGCGGCCGGCCTGGTCGGTGAAGTGCGGGGAGGCCGGGTTGCCGCTCTGGCCGCCCACGTGGATCGCGCGCGCGCTGACCTTCGGCCCGAAGTCGATCACGGCGACGAAGCTGTTGCCGCTGTTGCCGTAATAACGTTTGGTGCCGGGCCAGCGGTGCGCGCCGAACGAGGCCAGCGAGCCCCAGCGCGAGGAGGTGAACGGTACCGCGATGCTGGGTTTGCTGTCGTCGAAGTGCGGTTCGATGGAATTGTCGAGCCGCTGGTAGCGGTTGATCTCGCCCCACGGTACGCCCCAGTTTCCGAAATCCTTCTGCAGGCGGTCCACGGCTTCGTTCAGCGCCTTCAGCCGCATCGCCGGCGTGGCTTTTTCGGCCATGTAGTCGTACATCCGCGTGACTTCGGCGTCGGGATCGATGTCGCTGGCGGCAGCGAGCGGCGCGACCTCGTCCCACAACGTGTCGCCCCAGAACACCGCGACCGAGGTCGGGATCGAGGCGATGCCCCAGCGATAGTCCCAGTGCCGCAGCACGGCGATCGGACCGGCCAGCGTGGCCTTCAGCGGATCGCTGGCGGGCAGGGCATCGTAGTCCTTTACCAGGATCGGGATCAGCCGCGCGAACGCGGGCAGGTACGAATCGAACGCATCGGTGATCAGCTTGGCCTTGGTGAAACCGCTCGCGCCGGTCAGCATCCGCGTGGCGTGGATGCCGCGCGGATTCTCGCCGAAGGTGTCGAAGTAGCGCGGATAGTCCGCGGCCTTCGCGCTGTATCGGCCGGCCGCCGACCACGGCCAGTCGTTGGTGTTGAACACCCAGCCGTTGGGCGGGTTGATCACGTTGGGCATGTCCTTGGGCGGGGTCAGGCCCTGCCAGTCCGTCGCCGGATTGCTGCCATCGACGGGTTTGGTGTAGTCGAACGCGCTGTTCCGCTTCGGTACGAACTGCGGCACCAGAAACGCGATCTCGCCCTTGTCGTCGGCGAAGAGGGTGTTGTTGGACGAGTTGGCCTCGAGCTCGGCCACCTTCATGTAACTGGCAAGGTCGCTGGCCTTGGTGCGCAGCCAGCTTTGTTCCAGCGCCGGAATCGGGCGGTTCATCAGCGCCTCGGCGATCCACTTGCCGTGCGCGCTGGCGACGATCGGGCCGTGGTGCGTGAAGTAGGCGGTGAACGTGCGTGACTTCATCGAACCATCCTTGGCGCGATAGCGCACACTGATCTCGCGCGATGTGACCGGGCGCAGCACCTTGCCGTAGCGATAAAAGAGTTTGCCATCCTTGCGCACGATGGTCTCCGTGAATTCATCGACCGCATCGACGCCGGTGGAGGTGTGCATCCAGCCGATGTGCCGGTTGAACCCCTGGTAGATGAAGAACTGGCCCCAGGTCGAGGCGCCGTAGGCATCCAGTCCCTGGTCGCTGGACATCTGCGATTCGGAACGGAAGTAGAAGGTGACGTGCGGGTTGATCAGCAGCAGCGCGTGGCCGTCCGCGCTGAGCTTGGGCGCGATCGCGATGCCGTTGGAACCGGTCGGTTCGGCCCAGCTCGACGGTGGCGTCTGCGCAAGCGCGATGGTGGTGGCCGGATCGGCGCCGTAGAATTTCGCGAGATCCGGGAGATCCACGCGCTCGATGTCGCCGCCGATGCTGCCCTCGGTGAAACTCAGCGCCATCCACGGTTCGAAACGGGTGATGACCTTGGGATGCACCTCAGGATGGGTGGCGAGATACCAGTTGAGTCCATCCGCCCAAGCGTCCATCAATTGCTTGAGCCAGTCCGGGCTTTGTGCATACAGCTTTTTCAGTTCGTCCTGATCGACCCACAGTTTCTGCCGCAGATCCTGCCAGATCGCGGATTCGCCCTCGGCTTCGGCCGTCCAGCCCAGCGCCGTCAGGTAATTCATCTCGACGCGTTTGAAATCGTCCTCGGCCTGCGCGTAGATCATCCCGAACACCGCGTCGGCATCGGTCCTGCCGTGCACGTGCGGAATGCCCCAGTCGTCGCGGGTGATGGTGACCTGCTGGGCTTTCTTTTGCAGGCGCGCGTATTCGGCGCTGCTCGTCGCGACCGACGGATGCCGTGCAGGCGCCGCTGCAGCGGTATTTGTCTGCGCTTTCGCGCCAAGGGTCGTTGCCAACAGCGCTGCGAGCAGAACGCCCGCGCAGCCGCGCGGAATCAAGGCGAAACTTGCAGGCATCGGATTTCCCCTCCGCAGTCGAGCGAATCTGAGCAACCTTATTCCGAACGGTACGGCAAGAAAACCGCCGTTCGTCACTGGGTAACTGTTTTCGAGGCGATTGCGAGCGGAGAACCCCTCTCCCTTCGGGAGAGGGTGCCCGAAGGGCGGGTGAGGGTTCGGCAATACGACGACACTCCATGCGTGCCCGAACCCTCACCCCTGCCCCTCTCCCGGAGGGAGAGGTGTTTGACTTGGGTTCAATCCGACTTGCGAATCCACGTTTGCGTACGTCCCAGCATCGGCACGCCGATGTAGCCGCGCACGTCCAGTTTCTCGCCGTTGTCCGTCAATTGCAGCCTGACCTTGTAGATCTTGCCGTTGGCGGGGTCCAGCACCTGGCCGCCATCCCACACGTCGCCATCCTTCTTCACGCCCCACAGGATGGTCATGCCGACCACCGGCTGGTTGTGGCGTTCGCCCGTGCACTTGTCGCAGATCGGATGCGTGCCCTGATCGGAGAACAGCACCTGCTTGACCACGCCCTGCAGCGTGCCGTCGGGTTGCTCGGTGATCTCGATGATGGATTTGGGCTTGCCGGTCTTGTCGTCCACCTGGGTCCAGGTGCCGACCGGCGTGTCGGCGGCAGCGAGGGCTTGTGCCGTCATCAGCAAGCCGAAGGCGAGCAGAAAGGGAAGCAGTGCGCGGCGCATGGGACGTCTCCGTTCGGGTATCTGCAAGCCTGCGACGGATGCCGCGCCGGCGTCAAGGCCGGCCGTTCGTCCCGTTCAGCGGACTTCCGGTCGTGCCGCACGCAAGACCGTCAAAGCTTGTGGCCGGCATCCGCCTGCTTGCCCAATTCCATCAGCATGCGCGAGGTGAGGTACAGGCGCGGCACGATCGAATCGATCTCGATGTACTCGTTCTTGGCGTGATAGCCCCAACCGGCCAGCCCCAGGCTTTCCAGCACCGCGGGTTTGCCGGAGGCGGCGGCGAAACCCGCATCGGTGCCGCCGCCCGCGACCGGCACGAACATAAGCTTGCGGAACTCGCCCGCGTTTTCGGGCAACGGCCGCGAGGTTTCCTCGGCCAGCTCGCCTTCGCCCAGTTCGGCGTAGATGGATTGCGCCATTTTGGCCAGCGCCATACCGCGCTCGCCGGCCACGAAGATCGGACGGCCGATCCTGAACGTCACGTCGTCCTGCGTGTCGGGCACCAGATGGTGTTCGTCCACCTTGGCCTTGACGGCGGCGAGCAGTTTTTCGCCCGCATCCGGTTCGGTGATGCGGACGTCCGCGCCGGCTTCGGCAGTCGCGGGAATCTGGTTGTTCACGTCGCCGCCGCTGGCCGTGGTCCAGTGCATCTGCAAACCAGGCACGCTCTTGTACACGTCGCGCGTCTGCACCAGTTGGTAGGCGAGCTCGACCAGCGCATTGCGGCCCTGTTCGGGCGCGGCGCCCGCATGCGCGGCGCGGCCGTGCACCACGATGCGCAGCAACCCTATGCCGGCGGCCTTCATCAGCACGCCCTCGTGACCGGCCACTTCCTTCGACGGTGACGGCTCGTAGGACAGCACCACGTCGTTCTCGCTGCCGAGCTTCTGGATGATGCTGCCGGAGCCGGGCGAGCCGATTTCCTCGTCGGGGTTGAACAACACCGTGAGCTGCGCGTAATCCTTCCAGCCCTGCTTCTGCAGGATCGCGAGCGCACCCAGGATCGTGGCGATGCCGCCCTTGTCGTCGGCGATGCCGGGGCCGTACAGCTTGTTGCCGTCGCGGTGATACGGCTCGGTGTTGAGGATGCCCTGGCGGTACACGGTGTCCATGTGTGCGATCAGCAGGATGCGCAGCTTGCCGGTTCCAGTGAACGTGCCTTGCACCAGACCCGGCGGCTTGCCGTTGGCGGCCGGCACGATTGCGGTTTTCGCGCCGAGCGCGCGCAGGCGCTGCTCGCAATACTTCGCCATCCTGTCGAGTCCCGCGGCGTCGTCCGAACCCGATTCGATCGCGACCATGTCGTGCAGCGACTGGATCACCGCGGGCTGCTGGGCGCGCGCCGCGTCCAGCAGTTTCTGGTCCGTTGCGGCGCCGGCCTGCAGCGCTGGAATGCACAGCAGCGCGACGATCAGGGCCGTGCGTGCAAAACCTTTCGTCGTCATGGTCTTCTCCCTTCGAGGTTGAAGCCGGGGATCAAAAACGCCAGGTCAGGCCCACGGCTGGTCCGCTGAACGAGGTTCGCGCGATCAGGCTGCCGGACTTGAACCGGTAGTCGATGTAACGCCAGCCGGCGGTCACTTCGCCCCAGTCGTACGCATAGCCGATGCCCGCCGCGAGCTGCCCGGTGAACTTCGAATTGCCGGTGCCGGCGTCCACGTAGTAGGGAATGAACCAGCGCGGATCGCGCACGAAACGCTCTCGCCCCAGCAGGCCCACGATGGCGTCCCCATTGGTCTTGCCTGCCTTGCTGCTACCCGCGAATTCCGGAAAGCCCGGCAACGCGGCCGAGAGCTGCCAGTCGAGTTTCTGCCGCACGTCGTTGATGCGAATGCCGAACACCAGGTCCATTTCGGCCTGTGGTTGCGACAAGAATTGCCAGGTGCCGGCCAGCGTCAGCAGGCTCGATTTCGCGCGCAGCTTGAAATTGCCGGTGACGCCCACGGGTATCGGCACGCCCGGCACGCTGAAGTCGCGCGTGGCACTCGCGCTGTCGCTGACGTCCGAATAGATCCAGTCGGCGAGCACGCCCCACTGGCCTTTTTGCGCGCGCACCCGTCCCATGAAGGCGAGGTTGAGGTTGGATACGATCTGGTGCGCGCTCAGCTTGAACGTCGGACCCGTCGTGCCGTTCGGGAACGTGGACGCGCCGTACAGCGACGGCAAATAGCCGTAGATCGTCGCGGCGTAGTGCCACTGGTCGGGATTCGACGACCCGAAGGATGGCGCATCCGCGGCCTTTGCCGTCGCGCACGCGGCGAGCAGCACGCCAGCGACAAGCAACCCGGTGCAGCGTTTCGTCGGGGATCCGCACTTCATCGTAGGTCTCCCTGCGTTTGGAAGTGGAGGGAACTTGCCTGTTTCGCGAGATGCCACCAGCGGTAGCGAGAGCTTGCGCGCCGGGGGATGGGGCCGTCAAGCGATCGGTTCCTTGGGACTGACGAAAGTCAGGAACGGATGCGGCGCGCCTGACATAATAAGCATCATCCTTGCCCGCTCCCGCACCATGTCCGCAGTCACCGAACAACACGTCCGTGAATTGCTCTCGGGCATCGTCGATCCGCATACCGGCACCACGCTGACCGAGGGCGACGCGCTGCGCGCGGTGGGCGTGGATGGCGATCGCGTGGCGGTGGAAGTCTCGCTGGGGTATCCCGCGCGAAGCTGGCGCGACCGCTTGGCCGCCGAGGTGAAGGCGAAGCTGGAATCCGATCCCGCGATCGCGCAGGCCGCGGTGTCGGTCACCACGCGCATCGTGGCGCACAAGGTGCAGGAAAAACTCACGCCGCTGCCGGGGGTGAAGAACATCATCGCGGTGGCGTCCGGCAAGGGCGGCGTCGGCAAGTCCACGGTCGCCGCGAATCTGGCACTGGCGCTGGCAGCGGAAGGGGCGAATGTCGGCGTGCTGGACGCGGACATCTACGGACCCAGCCAGCCGCGCATGCTGGGCATCGAAGGAAGGCCGGAGTCGCCGGACGGCAAGACCATTATCCCGATGAGGAATCACGGCGTGCAGGTGATGTCGATCGGTTTTCTGGTCGGCGAGGACACGCCGATGATCTGGCGCGGCCCGATGGTGACGCAGGCGCTGACGCAACTGCTGCACAACACGCAATGGCAGGATCTCGATTACCTGATCGTGGACATGCCGCCCGGCACCGGCGACATCCAGTTGACGCTTTGCCAGCGCGTGCCGGTGGCCGGCGCCGTGATCGTGACCACGCCGCAGGACATCGCGCTGCTGGATGCGAAAAAGGGGTTGAAGATGTTCGAGAAGGTCGCGGTGCCGGTGCTGGGCGTGATCGAGAACATGGCCACCCACGTGTGTTCGCGCTGCGGCCACGAGGAACACGTGTTCGGCGAGGGCGGCGGCGCCCGGATGGCAGCGCAGTACGGCGTGCCGCTGCTGGGTTCGCTGCCGCTGGACATCCGGATCCGCGAGCAGGCCGACGGCGGCAACCCCAGCGTCGTGGCGATGCCCGATTCCGACATCGCGGCGCGTTACCGCGAGATCGCGCGCAATGCCGCGGCGCGGCTGTCGCTGCAGGCGCGCAACAAAGCGATCGGGATGCCCAAGATCGTGATCGAGAATACGTGAGGACAGGCGAATGAGACCGTGCGTGATTTCAGGGTGGTTGCTCGCGATTGTCTTGCCGGTTGCCGCAACGGCGGGAACCACGCATGACGCCGGTGCGGTCCTGATCGCGTCGGCGAGGCCGGCGATCGACGCGGCCAACAGCGACTGGTTGCCCGCGATGCGCGCGCACGATGCGAAGCGCATCGTGAAACCTTACGGCGAGAACGCCGTATTCGTGCTCGCAAACGGCGGGGTCGTGCAAGGCCGGGCGGCGATCGAAAAGATGTATCAAGCCGGGTTCGAAAAGAACGGGCGAATCGTGAGCGGCAACCTCGCGGAGGACGGACTCACGGTTGCCGGAGATCTGATTTATGAATGGGGCCATGCACGCCTGATCGTTCAGCGCGGTGACGGCAAACCGGCCATTTCGGCCGGAAAATACCTGACGGTCTGGCAGCGAAACGGTTCGGGTGAATGGAAGATCATCCGCAACCTCGTCTTCCGGGGACCGGAATTTCCGGTAAACAATCCATGAGCATCAAGAGCGACAACTGGATCCGCCGGATGGCCGCCAAGGGCATGATCGACCCGTTCGAGCCGGGCCAGGTCAAGCAGAACGGCGACGGCCGGATCGTTTCCTACGGCACGTCGAGCTACGGTTACGACGTGCGTTGCGCGGACGAGTTCAAGATCTTCACCAACATCAACTCGACCATCGTCGATCCCAAGGATTTCGACTCGCGCAACTTCGTGGACTTCAGGGGCGCGTGCTGCATCATCCCGCCCAACTCGTTCGCGCTGGCGCGCACGGTGGAATACTTCCGGATCCCGCGCAACGTGCTCACCATCTGCCTCGGCAAGAGCACCTACGCGCGCTGCGGCATCATCGTCAACGTGACGCCGCTGGAACCGGAGTGGGAAGGGCACGTGACGCTGGAGTTCTCCAACACCACGCCGCTGCCGGCGAAGATCTACGCCAACGAGGGTGTGGCGCAGATGCTGTTCCTGGAATCCGACGAGGTTTGCGCCACCAGCTACGCCGACCGGGGCGGCAAGTATCAGGGGCAGACGGGTGTCACATTGCCCAAAACCTGACAAACCTCCGAATAACCTGCTGCGCTCGGCATATCACGCGCCGGCGGTGCTCGCAATGCTCACGTACTGACGTGTACGCTCCGCTTGCTGCGCTCCGGCGGCGCGCAACCCCGGATCAAGTCCGGGGCAGGTTCTGCCTTCGCTCGCGACGGTTCTTCGGAGGTTTCTGGCTACTGCACGGATTCAGGCGGTATGTGGCAGACTTGCAAGGTCGTGGGCGGACGAGACCGCCTGACCGATCCGCAACGGAGACAGCTTCCATGAATTCGCGTTCGCTTTTCACTCGTGTGGCCGCCGCGGCGATGGCCGCTGCGTTGCTCGTCCTGTCCGCGTGCTCGGGCAATGTCCGCCGCGGCGGCGAGACCACCGTCGAGGTGCCGCAGCAATACGACATGGTGCTGGGCGCCTACAAGGACAACCAGTTCCTGCTGGACGGTGCGGTGCTGAGCGCCCCGGATCTGGAAGGACACTTCCGCTACCTGGCCGACCAGAAGCAGTTGCCGAAGACGGTGCTGCTGAAGGACACCGATGATTCCAACATCAAGAATTCGCATCTGGAAGAACTGGCCAGCCTGCAACTGACGTTCCACTTCACCGCCTACATCGAGCACAAGGGCAAGCTGACCCTGATGAGTTCGGTCGAGGCCAAGAGCGATCAGAAGAAGAAGTGACCGCGCGGCGCGGTCATGCCACCGCGCCGGCCGTCGTGCGGGCGTCGCGCTTCGACGTCAGCGCGACGCGCACGAGGGTTTCCAGTGCAGCCGTCATCGCGTCGAGGGGCATCCCCGGCGCAGCGTGGCGCGCGGCCTGCTCGGGCAGGTACGGCACGTGCACGAAACCCGCGCGCAGGCCGCGCCGCCGCCTCGCCGCGTGCATCAGCGCGTAGAACACCTGGTTGCAGACATAGGTGCCCGCGGTCTGCGACACGTGCGCCGGGATGCCTTGGCGCTGCAGCGCCGCCAATGCGGCCTTGATCGGCAACGTCGCAAAGTACGCAGCCGGGCCGGCGCGCACCACCGCTTCGTCGATCGGCTGCGCACCGGCGTTGTCGGGGATGCGCGCGTCGATCACGTTGATCGCCACGCGCTCCAGCGAAATGCCGTCGCGGCCGCCGGCCAGGCCGACCGCGATGGCCACGCGCGGATTCGTCCTGCGCAGGGCGGTTCGCAAGGCCGGCAACGACGCACCGAATTCCGTCGGCAACTCGACCGCGACGACGCGATGCCCTTCGATGCGCTTGCCATCCAGCGCACGCACCGCCTCCCATGAAGGGTTGACGGCTTCGCCGCCGAACGGCGCGAAGCCGGTCAGCAGCACGGTACGTTCGAGCTGGCGCGCAGCTGGACTCAAAAAACGAAAGATCAGGAAAGACATCAATACCGATGTTCGCGCCCGGCAGCAGGGCCCCGGACTTGCGGTTGCCGGGGCCCATGGTGCCACGTTCTTCCCGCCTGCGTCAGTAGGGAACCCACACGAACCCGTGGTTCAATCCCGTGGCATCGATCCACCAGCCGGCAACGACACCGTCGGCGTTGTTGGTGGACGGACGTGTTCCCTGGCCTGCGCCGGTGCCGGCGCCGGGGGCATCGAAGGTCGCGGTATAGCGGCTTCCGAAGCGCTCGAAGCCGTGCACCGCATTGGTAGCGTCGATGTACTCGCCCGTGACAGCACCGAACAGGTTGATCGAGAATGCATAGGTACCTTCAAACGGAGCTTTGCCGCCTTGTGGCAACGTGAACGTGTTGAATCGTCCGTTTGGCTGGCGCAGGAAACCGTGGCCGACGTAGTTCGTATCGAGGTAGTAGCCGCCGATCGTGCCTTGCGGGGTGATGCTTGCCGCGGCCGTGCCCGTGGCGCCGGGTACGTCGACGGTCGTGATCGTTCCGTTTCTATCGCGCACGAAGCCATGCGTGTTGCCGGTCGCATCTGAATAAAAACCGGTGACCGCACCGCCGAAATTCAGGCACGTCTCCTCGCAGACATAGGTGTAAACCGAGCCGGGCGGGTCGAACGTGGTGATCGCACCCGATCGCGACCGCACGAAGCCGTGATAGGCGTTGTTGCCGTCGATGTAACTGCCCGCGGTTTCGCCCCATGGACCTATGTCCCAGGCCAGCGTGCCCTGGAAGGCGCCGGTGCCGGCGCCCGGCACGTCGAACGTGGTGAAGGAGCCGTCCGTATTGCGGAGGAAACTGTGGAAAACGTATCCGGGATCCTGAAACTGCCCGACGATCGCGCCGAAATCATTGATCGCGAAAGCGGCGGTCCCTTGGTTCAGGCCGGCGCCCAAGCCGGCGCCCGGCGCGTCGAATGAAACGAACCGCCCGTCCGGCGTGCGCAGGAAGCCGTGCGGGACGACGTTGGCATCGGTATAGAAGCCGACGCTGTCGCCCCAGTCGTCGTTGCCGTATGCGACGGTCCCGCAACCGGTGCCGCAGTTGGGAGAAACCGTGGTGGCCGCGCCGGGGGCATCGAATTCGACGAGCCGGGGTTGCCACCAATGGCCTGAATCCCGCGTCTCTTGGGCGAGCGTTGGACCGGGCGCCACGAACGCGGCGATCACACAGGCCGTGGCCAGCAGGGCCAGCCGTGGCATTGCAGGGGTGGATGGTTTCAGCATACGCATGACGGACACTTCCTCGGGATGATTGGACGGATTCACCAGGCGAACGGTCGTTGCAGGCCGCCCGGTCGGGCCGGGTGTATGCTGGAACCGCCTGAAAAATCCTTGCAGCCGTCGTGAAAGTTTCGGGAAGTTCATGAGTGCCATGGACATCTCGTTGTCGGACGGGGACTTGTACGTCTTCGGTGCCTTTGTGCTTGACCCGCTGAAGCGTTCGCTCCGGCGCGATGGCGTACCCGTTTCGTTGTCGCCGAAGGTGTTCGATACCCTGTTGTATCTGGTCGAACACGCCGATCGCCTGCTGGACAAGGACGAGTTGCTCGACGCCGTATGGCCGGGCCGGGTCGTCGAGGAAAACAACCTCAGCCACAACATCTCGCTCTTGCGCAAGGTACTGGGCGGCGACTACACGCTGGATCGCTGCATCGTCACTTCGCCCGGACGCGGCTACCGCTTCACCGCCACCGTCCGGCGCGTCCCGAGAGCGGCCTGTCCGGGCGGGATCGCGGTGGCGGGAGACGGCGAAATCGACCGCGTCGTGAGCGGTGAGGATGGCGCAAAGCCATTCGTGAGGCCGTCGCGCCAATGGCGGCGCGCGGTCTGGGCCATCGCGGGCTTGCTTCCGCTGATCGGTCTTCTGGGTTACTTCGCCGCGCCCCGCTTCACGTCGGCGCCGGCGACCCGATCGTCCATTGCGGTGCTGCCGTTCGAGAATCTTTCCAGCGACAAGAGCAACGAATATTTCGCGGCCGGCATTCAGGAGCTGGTCCTCACCAAGCTGGCCGACATCGGCGACCTGAAGGTCATAGCGCGCTCTTCCACCCAGCAATACGCCAGCCATCCGGAAGATCTCAAGACCATCGGGCGACAGCTTGGCGTCGCGACGATTCTCGAAGGCAGCGTGCAGAAAGCCGGCGATCAGGTGCTGATCAACGTGCAGTTGATCGATGCGAACACCGAAAGCCACATCTGGGCGCAGGCGTACACGCGCAGACTGGACCACGTCATCGGCGTGGAGGGCGAGGTCGCCCAGCAGATCGCCGCCGCGCTCGACGCCAGACTCTCGCCGGTGCAGACCGCAAGGCTGACCGCGGTGCCGACCCGGAACGGCACGGCGTACGACCTGTTTCTGCGTGCCGAATATCTGGCCGGTCAGGGGTACGACAAGGGCGACACCGCGAGAATAAAAACCGCCATTTCGCTGTACCGGCAGGCGGTCGGACAGGATCCGGCCTTTGCGCTGGCGTATGCGCGGTTGTCCTTCGATGAAAGCCGGCTCGCATGGTGGGGAGGCGGCGGCGAGAACGTCGGGGCACTCAACCAGCAGGCGCGTGCCGACGCCGATCGCGCCCTGCAACTGCAACCCGACCTTGCTGCTTCCCGAATCGCACAGGGCTATTCCGAGTTCTGGGGGCGCGACGATTACGATGCGGCGTTGAAAGCCTTTGCGGCGGCACTCGCTCTCGCGCCCGATGACGCCGACGCGCTCGCGGCGCAAGGCTACATCGAGAGCCACCTCGGCCATTTCGACAAGGCGATTGCATCGTTGCAGAAGGCGCTGACCCTCGATCCGCGCAATTCCGCACGGGCCTACGAGCTGGGCCATGCCTACATGATGTTCGGCCGCTACCCCGATGCCGGGAACGCCTTCCAGCGCGCGCTGGCACTGGACCCCGGCAATCTGGTCGCGCGCATCAACGGCGCCTATTCGATCCTGCTCGGCAGCGGCGACATCCCGGGTGCGCTGGCCATGGTGCAAGGCGACGATCCGTTCCTGAAATCGTTTCGTGTCTTCCTGCTGATCAGGCAGCGCAAGTACCGCGATGCGCTGGCGTTGCTCGACAGCATTCCGGATACGCCCGACAACTTCTCACCGCGCGACGAATCCGAGACCCAACAGGAGGCCGATGCTTACCGGCTGATGGGCGACACCGCGAGGGCGAGGCCACTGTACGAGCAAGTGCTTCCCCGGCTTCAGGCACGACTTGCGGCGGCACAAGGCATGGAACAAGCGGACGCGTGGGACAACCTCGCCGACGCCGAACTGGGGCTCGGGCACACTGCGCAGGCACTGGATGCCATCGCCAGAGCGCGGGCGATCGACGACAAGATCACGGATCCGTTTACCCGCACGGGCTACATGCTGGTCAGCGCGGATCTGTACGCCACGGCCGGCCGTGCCGATCTGGCGTTGCCGCTGCTCGCCAGGGTGGTCGCGGCACCTGGTGCCGGCGCCATGTACTCACCCGTGATGTTGTGGCTCGATCCGGGCCTGGACCCGATCCGTCACGACCCGCGCTTTCAGGCGCTGCTGAAGCAATATGCCCGATACAAACCTGCGGTCACTTACCCCGCCATGGTCGCCGCATCTCCTGCTGCTGTTGCAAACGAAACGAGTTCTGAAAGATACGGCGCGGCAGGCAATGTGATGGCCGTTTGCCGGGTTCAAAACCGGAATACCAGGAAGTACATCAGCAGCAGATTCACGACCAGCAGCAGCGCGCCGGTTTTCCATTGCGCGCGGATCACGTCGTTCTGGCCGGGCAGCTCCAGCAGGGCCACCGGCACGATGTTGAAATTGGCCGCCATCGGCGTGAACAGCGTGCCGCAATAGCCGGTGACCATCCCGATCGCGCCGAGGATCGCGGGATTCGCGCCGTGCAGGTGGATCAAAAGCGGCAGACCCACGCCCGCGGTCAGTACCGGAAATGCCGCGAAGGCGTTGCCCATGATCGCGGTGAACAGCACCATCCCGAGCCCGTAGGCGACGACGCACGCCAGCGCGCTCTGCACCGGGATCAGCAGGCGCACCAGATCGGCGACCGCGGCACCGACGCCGGTGGCCGCGAACACGCCGCCCAGCGCGGCCAGCGTCAGCGGCAGCAATGCCGCCCAGCCCAGCGTGTCGAGCAGGCGGCGGCCTTCGGTCAATCCGGCGGACGGTTTCGCGCGCGTGACGACCAGCGCCGCGATCAGCGCGACCACGCAGGCCAGCGCAAGTCCGGTCAGGGTCATCTGCGCCTTCGCGAACACGGGCAGGCCGCCGATCACGAGCCGGCCGCCGAACAGCGCGACCAGCAGCGTCACCAACGGGATCAGCAGGGCAGGCCCGAACAAACGATGACGCAACCGCAGCGCCTCGGCCTCGCGTTCGGCTTGGTCGCGTTCGGCCAGATGCCCGCGCTGCATGCGCGGCGACAGCGCCGCCAGCGCGATCACGCCGACGCCGGCCAGTTGCGCGGGCAGTTCGTGGTGCGCCTTCGTTGCGGCCAGTACATAATCGCCGCCCGCGAGCAGCGCGGCCAGCACCGCCCAGAACACGGCGTGCGGCCAGCGCCGTTCGCGCAGGTTCAGCCACGCTGCGCCGGCGAGGAACAGCGCGATCAGCCAGTAGGCGTGCTCAATCTTCAGCATGTTGCCTCATCGCGGCTTGCGACGATGACCGTTCGTCCTTGGATACCTCGGGACGAACGGTGGCCGAGTGGATCCGCCGCGCGAACAACACCGTGCGGATCGCATGGATCACGAATGCAGCGATCGCGGTCGGCAACGCCCACAGCGCGATGTGCAGCGGTTCCAGCGTGATCCCGTGCTGCGAATAGAAACCCTGGATCAGCAGCACCGCGCCCAGCGCTATGAACACGTCCTCGCCGAAGAACAGCCCGATGTTGTCGGTGGCGGCGCTGAACGCGCGCACGTCGTTGCGTTCGTTCGCATCCAGCGGCGAGCCGCGTTTTTCCGCGGCGGCTTCCGCCATCGGCGCCAGCAGCGGCCGCACCGTCTGTGCCTGTCCGGCGACGTTGGTGAGTCCCAGCATCGACAGGATCTGGCGCAGGCCGAGATAGGCGATCAGCAGCCGCGGAAAGGTGAGGCTGCGCAGCGAAGCGATCCAGTTGCGCGCATGTTCGCGCAGGCCCGCGCGTTCCAGCACGCCGATCGCGGGCAGCGTCAACACGAACAGCAGCAGTGCGCGTTCCGAAACGAAACTGTTGCCCAGGAGGGCCAGGATCTCGCCGATGCTCTTGCCTGCGCAAAGGCCCGAGACCACGCCCGCCAGCACCACCACCGGCACCGGGTTGAAGCGCAGCGCGAAACCCGCGACGACGACCAGCACGCCGAGCAAGGGAAGGTAATGATGCATGGCGTTCACGCCATCTCCCCGGCCACCTTCGGCGACCTCCCGTTCACGGGGAGAGGGGACAAGGTGCGCGGCGGCAGCCGGTGCATCAGGCCCGTGCCTCCGCCGGGACCACGTTCACGCCCGCGTTTTCCAGCGCCTCGCGCAACCGTCGTGCGAAGGCGCCCGCGTTCGGGCGATCGCCGTGCACGCACAGCGTGTCCGCTTCGATGCGCACGTGCGTCCCGTCCAGGGCGATCGCTTCGTTACGGGTTGCGATCGAAACCGCCTGTGCGATCGCCTTTTCGATGTCCTCGATCACGGCGCCGGCTTCGGATCGCGATGCCAGCGAACCGTCGGCGCGGTAGCGGCGGTCGCAGAAGCCTTCCCGTGTGACAACGAGGCCGGCATCGCGGCCTGCGTCGATCAGGACGCTGCCGGCGAGGCCCACCAGAATCAACGTGAAATCGACATCGCGCACCGCGCAGGCGATCGCATCGGCCAGGGCGCGGTCACGCGCCACCATGTTGTACAGCGCGCCGTGCGGCTTGACGTGGTGCAGGCGTGCGCCGGACGCCTGCGCGAACGCGTGCAGCGCGCCGATCTGATACAGCGTTGCCGCATGGATTTCATCGGGCGTGATCTTCATTTCGCGCCGCCCGAATCCTTGCAGGTCTGGCAACGACGGATGCGCGCCGATCGCGACGCCGTGTTTGACCGCCAGTGCAACGGTGTGCCGCATGATCACCGGATCGCCCGCGTGGAAGCCGCAGGCGATGTTGACCGAGGTGATCCACGGCATCACCGTGGCATCGTCGCCCATGCGCCAGGCACCGAAGGATTCGCCGAGATCCGCGTTGAGGTCGATCCGATTCATGGCGCGAGTCGTGCCGCGATGTGGGTCTCGAGTTGCCGCAGGGCGTGCTCGCGTTCCTGCAGTGCGGCGAACGCGTCGTCGAACGTGCAACGGGTGAAGCGTAGCGCATCGCCGGGTCTGAGTTGCGCGAGGCGCGGGATGTCCACCGCCGCGATCTGGCCGATGCGCGGATAGCCGCCACTCACCGGGCATTCCGGTCCCAGCGCGATCGGCTGGCCCGATGGCGGCAGTTGCAGCAAGCCGGGCACGCAGCCTTCGCTGACCATTTCGATCGGCGTGCTCCACTCCAGCACGGGACCGGACAGCCGCAGGCCCACGCGGTTGGAGTCGGTTTGCATTTTGAATGATTTTGAAAACAATTGCTTGTGCGATGTATCTGTCAATTGGTCGAGGTGGGAGCCGGGCAGCAGACGCAGCGGCCGGGCGGGATCCGCGTCGAACCAGGGACGCGGGTCCGCCCTCCAGTTAGCAGGCCTCGCCGGTCTCGCGTCTTCCGTCGCGCGGATGGGCAACGTGTCGCCCGCGCGCAACGGCCTGCCGCCGAAGGGGCCGATGCCCGCATTGAGGTCCGTGCTGCGGCTGCCGAGTACCGGCTCGACGTCGAATCCGCCGCGCACGGCGAGGTAGCTGCGGCAACCGTGTGCGATTGCACCCAAGGCGACGACCGCGCCCGCACGCACCCGGAGCGGCGCCCACGCCGGCACATCCGTGTCGTCGATGCGTACGCTGAGCGGCGCGCCTGTCACCGCGATCCATGCCTCGGCGTGGAAGCGCAGCGTGGGACCCAGCAGGGTGATTTCCAGTGCGCACGCATCGGATGGGTTGCCGCACAAGGCGTTCGCGATGCGCAATGCGGGCATGTCGAATGCGCCCGAGCGGCCGACACCGAGATGCGCGAACCCCGGACGCCCCGCATCCTGCAGCGTCGTCAGCAAACCGGGTTTCAGCACTTCGAAGGTCATGCGTGCTCCACGAGGCGCGCGAACGCGACCGCGTCGATCGCGCGGAAGCGCACGCGGTCGCCGGGCGCCAGCAGGGCAGGCGGATCGCGCGATGGATCGAAAAGCACCAGTGGCGTGCGTCCGATCAGGTGCCAGCCGCCCGGCAGTTCGCCCGGATAGATGCCGGTCTGCGCGCCGCCGATCGCGACCGAACCGGCCGGCACGCGCGTGCGCGGGTTCGCGCGGCGCGGCACGTGAAGCGCGGCATCGAGGCCCAGCAGATAGGGAAAGCCCGGCGCAAAGCCGAGCATCGCCACGGTGTATTCCGCCGCCGCATGGCACGCGATGACTTCATCCGGCGCGATCCCCGCATGCGCGGCGACGTCGGCAAGATCGGGGCCGCAATCGCCGCCGTAGCACACCGGAATCTCGATCATGCGCGTCGGCGCCCGTGCGTCGGGCGACTGCGGCTGGCGCAGGATCGTTTTGATTTCGCCCGGCAGCCGCGCATGCGGCGGCTCGCCCCGTCCGCGCGCATCGCCCCGGGCGAACGGATCGAAGCGCAGCAACAAGCTCGCATACGCCGGTGCGATGTCGACGACGCCCGGCAGATTCGCGGCGCGCAGCTTGCGGGCGGCAAGCTGCACGCGCGCGTTGACCGCGGCGTCGATGCTTTCGCCGAAGCGCAGCAGCAGCGCGTCCTCGGCCAGCGGTTCGGCGACGAAATCCGTCGTCATGCGGCGGAACACAGGCGCGCGAGCAGGGCGTCGCGTTCGCTTTCCGGATAACGCCGCGTCGTGCCGGAGCCCCACACCGGCCCGGGCCAAGCCGCATCGCCTTCGCGCCGCGCGACCACGTGCACGTGCAGTTGACGGACGATGTTGCCGAGTGCGCCGACGTTGAGCTTGTCGCACCCGACCACACCGCGCAGCATCTGCATCGCGCGCCGGATTTCGTGCATCAGGAGAGTGGCGCCGTCCTCGTCCAGATCGTCCAGTTCCACCAGACCCGGCCGCCGCGGCACCAGGATCAGCCACGGAAACCGGGCGTCGTCCATCAGCAGCACGCGGCAGAGTTGCCAGTCGGCGACGAACACCGTGTCCATCGCAAGGCGCGGATCCAGCCCGAAACCGGTATCGGCACGTTCGATCATGCGTTGCCCGCCAACTCCTTGTCGAAGAAGTCCAGCGTGCGCTGCCAGGCCAGTTTCGCGGCGGACTCGTTGTAAGCATGCGGATCGACGTCGCGATTGAAGGCATGCCCCGCGCCGTCGTACACGTACACCGGCGCATCGGGCCAGGCCTTGCGGTGCTTCTCGATGGCTTCGGCGGGTATGGAACGGTCGGTCGCGCCGAAGTGGAAAATCACCGGCGTCTTCAGCGGCTGATCCAGAAATGCCACGTTGCGCGCGCCGTAGTAGCTCGCTGCCGGCAGGCCCAGCACCTGCGCGGCGCGCAGCGCGACCGTGCCACCCCAGCAGTAGCCCACCACGCCGACCCTGCCGGACGAGCGGATCGAATCGGCCGCACTGGCGACGGCTTCCACCGCACGCTCCATTCCGACCTGGCCGATCAGCTCGCGGCCCTTGTTCATGCCGGCGGTGTCGTAGGCGAGTTCGACGTCGTTCTCGACGAAGTCGAAGAAGGCCGGCGCGATCGCGGTATAGCCGGCTTCGGCAAAGCGGTCCGCGACACTGCGGACGTGCGCGTTGACGCCGAAGATTTCCTGCACCACCACGACCCCGCCCTTGGGCTTGCCGGCGGGTTTGGCGAGGTAGGCGCCGATGCAGTGCGTGCCGGCGGTATTGAGGTTGATGCGTTCGCCCATCGCGGTTCTCCGGAAATGCGATCCATTCAGCGTACTACCAAGAGCCTGTACGTGAGAGCCTTTCCCGTCTCCCGTCTCCCGTCCCGTTAAAATGCCCGTTCACATCACCCCATCGACTCCATGTCCGTGCGCAATCCCAAAGTCGGTTTCGTCAGCCTCGGCTGCCCCAAGGCGCTGGTCGATTCCGAGCGCATCCTCACCCAGTTGAAGGCCGAGGGTTACGAGATCGTGCCGCGCTACGACAAGGCCCACGCGGTGATCGTGAACACCTGCGGCTTCATCGACGCGGCGGTGCAGGAATCGCTGGACGCGATCGGCGAGGCGCTGCACGAGAACGGCAAGGTGATCGTGACCGGCTGCCTCGGCAAGCGCGACGCGCTGATCCGCGAGGCCTACCCCGGCGTGCTGGCGATCAGCGGCCCGCAGGACTACGCCAGCGTGATGGGAGCGGTGCACGCGGCGCTGCCCAAGCCGCACGATCCGTTCGTCGATCTCGTCCCCGACACGGGCATCAAGCTGACGCCGAAACACTACGCATACCTGAAGATTTCCGAAGGCTGCAACCACCGCTGCACGTTCTGCATCATTCCGTCGATGCGCGGGAATCTGGTCTCGCGGCCCATCGACGAGGTGCTGGTCGAGGCGGAAAAGCTGGTGCGCGCGGGCGTCAAGGAACTGCTGGTGATTTCGCAGGACACCAGCGCCTACGGTGTCGACGTGCGTTACGCCGAACGCACGTGGCGCGGCAATCCGTACGCAACACGCATGACCGATCTGTGCCGGGGCTTGGGTGAACTCGGCGCGTGGGTGCGGCTGCACTATGTGTACCCGTATCCGCACGTCGACGAGGTGATTCCGCTGATGGCGGAAGGCAGGATCCTTCCGTACCTCGATATCCCGTTCCAGCACGCCAGCCCGCGCATCCTGAAACTGATGAAACGGCCCGCGCATTCCGAAAAAACGCTGGATCGCATCCATGCGTGGCGCAAGCTTTGTCCCGATCTCACGCTCCGCAGCACCTTCATCGTCGGCTTCACCGGCGAGACCGACGCCGAGTTCGAGGAGCTGCTGGACTTCCTGCGCGAGACGCAGCTCGACCGCGTGGGCGCATTTGCCTATTCGCCGGTGGATGGCGCCCAGGCCAACGACTTGCCCGATCCGGTGCCGGAAGAATTGAAGGAAGATCGATTGGAACGCTTCATGGAAGCGCAGGCGGAAATCTCCGCCGCGAAGCTGCGGAAGAAAATCGGCCGCACGCTCACCGTGCTGGTGGACGAAGTGAACGCGGACGGCGCCGTCGCGCGCTCGGCTGCCGACGCGCCCGAAATCGACGGCGTGGTGCGCGTCATGGACGGACAGTCATTGAAACCGGGGCAATTCGCAAACGTGCGCGTGACCGGCGCGGGTGCGCACGATCTGGAAGGTATCCTTCTTGCGGCAGCCGATTGAGATGGGAGTCATGTCTGGGCTGCCCGCGCCGTTCGCGGACACATAGCGCGGAATCCATTTTTGATGCACTCCGGAAACCGGACTGGATTCCGGATTTCCCTGGCCGCTCAAAACGCAGCCATTCCCCGCATCGCCGCCGACAAGGCTGGCGACGGCCCCGGAATGACGGCATGCTGTTGGCGTGGTCCGTGATTACCCGTAGCTCACCGACAGCACCACGAAGCGCACCTTGCCGCCCGGCAGTTCCGCCTCGAATTCCTCGTCGATGCGTTTTTTCAGCGCCGCGCGCGCCAGCGGGGAATCGACGCTGATCCAGCCCTTCTTCGCATCGGTTTCGTCGGGACCGACGATGCGATGGCGGTGTGTCTTGCCGCTGTCCAGTTCCTCGATCTCGAACGTCGCGCCGAAAAAAATTCTTTCGCGATCGGCGGGCGCGCCATCGGCGATTTTCAGCGAGGGGATGCGCTTGGACAGGTAACGCACGCGCCGGTCGATCTCGGCGAGCTGTTTCTTGCGGTAGGTGTATTCGGCGTTTTCCGAGCGGTCGCCCTCCGCCGCGGCCGCGGCCAGCGCCTTGACCACTTCCGGGCGCAGCTCGTGCCACAGGTGATCGAGCTCGCGCTTGAGCGCGTCGTAGCCCGCGCGCGTGATGATCGGAGTGGAGCGGGGCGGCGGCGGTCGCCAGCGGCTCATGACTCGGTCCCGCCATCGGCGGCACCGGCGATGCACGCGAGCCGGTATGCGGCCGCCATCAGCCAGCCCGTGATCAACACGATCAGCACCTTTTCGCCGAGGCCGTGCGGCACGTTCAGCCGGGCTGCCGACAGCCACAGCAGCGCGAAGCAGACCGCCGCGTAGGCGAACGCGGGTTTCCACCAGCGCCGCCAGCGTGGATCGGACCGCAGCCGCCAGGCCTGCAACAGCATCGCGGTGGCCGTGCACAGGAAGGCGGCCGCTGCCGCGATGCCGTGCACGTAGCCCTGCAGCGTGGGGGGTGTGTCGGGCTGATTGGTGTGCGCGATCACGGTCACCGCCAGCGCCACGCCGCCCAGCACGAACAGCAGCAGCGGTGCCGCGCTGCGGGCTTCCGGGGTCAATTCACGGTAGGCGGCGACTGCGAACAGCACCAGCGCCGCCGCCATCGCGTAGTAACCGGCGCGGACCATCCCGCTCCACGGACCGATCAGGTAGAAACTGTTCGGCGCCGCGATCCAGTCGAGGTCGTGGCGCAGGAACTGCGCCGCCGCGCTGGTGGCCAGAAACACCGCCATGCCGGCAAGGGCCAGCATGCCGAGACGGGCGGACAGATGCCCCTTCGATCGTGAAGCGCGCATGCATCCCCTCAGCGTCTGCCCGGCGCGCCGCCCGGGCCTTTCCTGCCGGAGCGGCCATTCGCGGCATGCGCACGTGCCTGCCGGTGACGGGCTGTCCCGGAGTGCGTCCGTTCCGCGAACACTCGGGCCATCGAACGCTCCTCGCCGCCGATTCGCGGCCCGAGTCCGCTGCGGGTGGTGTCGTTGCTGCCGATCCGGATGCCGTTCATCCTTCACTGTCCCTCGCCTGTCGCGTGCCGCGATTGTACGTGGCGGTCATCACGCTCGCGAAGTGTGCGCCCCGTGCTTGTATCGGCGGTGTCCGCGGGGTAGGGTGCGCGTGCTGCTCGCGTTTCCTCCGGGTCCATTCGTCACGATGTCGTCCGCTTCAGGTTTTCCGCAGCGCCTTTCGGTTGTCCTGACCTCCGCCTTGCTGTCCCTGCTGGTCGCGTGTTCCACCACGCCGATGCGGAGCGACAGCCAGGATGCCGCGTTGAACGCGATCTACGCCGGGCTCGCGCGGGCCAGCCATGACTACGAACAGGCGCTGCAACTGGCGCGGCGCGGCGACAATGCACGATCGCAGCAGGCGCTGGAGACCGCGCTTGACGCGCTGCGCACCGGCTCGGCGCAATGCCTCAATACCAGGGGCTGCGATCCGCAGCGGTTCCTGTCGGCGTACGACCATGCGCTGCGGTTGAAGGACGGCAGCTTCCTTGGCACCGAGGACGACGCCGGCGACGAATCCATCGCGGCCGAACAGGGCACTGCGGCCGAATCCGGTGTCCTGACGGCCTTGCCGCAGGCGCAACGCACCGTCGCGCTGCTGCAGGACCACAAGCTCTCGGAACTGGTCGCGACCAACGGCCCGGTCAAGGCCGCGCTGCAACTGTGGCTGACGCAGATGCGTCCGAACCTGATCCGTGCATGGGTCGATTACCAGTATCTGCGTTTCGAGATGTGGCCGGAATACCGTCAGGCCGGGCTGCCCGAGGCGATCCTGTTCGGGTTGATCGCCAAGGAATCCGGCGGCCGGGTGCATGCGGTGTCGGGTTCCGGCGCAGCCGGCCCGTTGCAGTTCATGAGCGGCACCGCGATGCGCTTCGGGCTGGGTACGGTCGATGGCTTCGACCAGCGCTTCGACCCCGCGCTGGCCGCGCGCGCCAGCGCGGAATACCTGAACGAGCAGCTTGCGCAACTCAACGACAACCTCGCGCTGGTGCTGGCGGCGTACAACGGCGGCGAAGGCCGGGTCGGTCGGCTGGCTGCGACGAATCCGAACGCCAGCTTCTGGGACCCCGACATCTACTTCGCCCTGCCCGCGGAGACGCGCGAATACGTGCCGATGGTGCTGGCTGCGGCGTGGCTGTTCCTGCACCCGCACCGCTACAACCTGCATTTCCCCGAAGTGGACGGGCAGCCCGGACACATCATCCTGACGCGGCCGGCCTCGCTGAACGAACTGGCCGTGTGTCTCGGCGACGATGAAGGCGCCCGCTACGGCTGGTTCCGGACGCTGCGCAACCTGAATCCGCAGCTCGATCCCGCGCAGGTGCAACCGATGGGCGCGCGCATCACGCTGCCGCACATTCTCGAAAACGCCTATGCGCAGTCGTGCACGGACGGGCGCTGGGTGGCGCTGGCCGAGGACCTGCAATCCGCGCAGATGCCGGTGCCGCCGCCCGGGCTGGCCGCCGACGCGCCTGCGCCGTCGCCGCGCCGCCGCGCCGGCGCTGCGCCGCGCGCATACACCGTACGCCGCGGCGACACGCTGTATTCGGTCGCGCGGCGTTTCGATTGCGACGACATCCACGTCCTGGCGCGGCACAACCATCTGCATCCGCCGGGATACGACCTGCGCCCCGGACAGAAACTGGAACTGGCGAGCTGCCTGCGGCGCTGATCCGCGGCGGCACGCCGTCTGCTCCGGCCGGTTTCCCGGTTGCCTGTGCAGGGGCGCGGTCTTATCATTTCCGGTCCGTCGCAGGGCGGCCTGCGCAGCAGCAAGCGCAGGGAGGAGACGATCCGTGGCGGCAGAGAGGTCCACGAATTCACCGGGAGCGAATTCGGACAGCTGAAGAGCTGGCCCTGAGCGCAGAGCGCGAAGGGTGAGCCTCAGGGATGAGGCGAACACAAATTTGTCAGGAACAAATTTGGACAGCAGGAGAGCTGGCCCTGAGCGCAGAGCGCGAAGGGTGAGCCTCAGGGA
>JAJPHQ010000067.1 GCA_021325195.1 Gammaproteobacteria bacterium
GCGGCCATGTTGACCGAGCAGAAGCCGCCGTGCGCGGCGTAGTTGATCGTGCCGAACTGCTGCGCCCACCAGCCGGTCAGCGCCTGCGACTGGTCGCGGCCGGTGAAGAACGCCAGCTCGTCCGGATTGCGCGCGCGGATGTCGCCCAGCCACTTCGCCGCGAGCGCCATCGCCTCGTCCCATTCGATTTCGCGGAACCTGCGTTCGCCGCGCTCGCCCGTGCGCAACAGCGGTTTCGACAATCGCGCAGGCGAGTAATGCTGCATGATCCCCGACGAACCCTTGGCGCAGATCACGCCGCGGTTGACCGGGTGCTGCGGGTTGCCGTCGATGTAGCGCACCCGGCCGTTTTTCAGGTGCACGCGGATGCCGCAGCGACACGCGCACATGTAGCACGTGGTCGTCTTGACCTCGTCACCGGTCGGCTCGCTGAGTTTGAGGTTCTTGTGCGGCATCGGGATGAAAACGTAGCGGGACATCTCCCTTCGCCATTCCGAGTTCCTTCTTTCGGCGGCCCCGGAATGACGATCTTGTGGCAGTCAACCGCGATGTTAGCCGATGCAGCGCGATGCTTGCCGCGGCATCCGCATCCCGTCATGCTTTTTGTGTCCGTCCACTCATGCCCCACGCTGCGCGATTTTCAGCCCCCTTGAGTCAAGGGGGCGATCAAACCCGCAGGGTTTGATGGGGGTTGTGGAAGCAACAAGATGTAAGTAGAACGAAAGTCGATCACCGAACCTCGGGTTCTCCTCATGGACCGCTACGAGCGCATCCTCACCCTGCATCGCATCTTCAAGGCCGCGCGGCATCCGGTCAGCCAGGATCGGCTGCGCGAGGAACTGGAATGCTCGCGCGCCACGCTGTACCGCGACATCGCCTTCCTGCGCGACGCGCTGGGCGCGCCGGTCGAGAGCGATCCGGAGCGGCACGGTTTCCGTTACGAAGCCGGCGAGGGCGACCGTTTCGAACTGCCGGGCCTGTGGCTGACCAGCGAAGAACTGGCGGCGCTGATGGCGCTGAACGAGCTGGTCGCACGCTCCGATCCGGGCGTGCTGGCCGGTGCCCTGGCACCGTTCCGGGCGCGGATCGAAAGCCTGCTCAGCGAACACGCGGGCGCGCCGCGGTTGCCGCTGGAGCGGATCCGGGTGATCCCTTACGGCTCGCGGCGGATGAACCAGCACGTGTTCCGGACCGTGGCCGGCGCGGTGCTGACGCGCAGGCGCTTGAAGTTCCGCTATCGCGCGCGCACCACCGACGCCGATACGGTGCGTCACGTCTCGCCGCAGCGGCTGACGCACTATCGCGACAACTGGTATCTCGACGCCTTCGACCACGACCGCGAAGCGCTGCGCAGCTTCGCGGTCGACCGGATTGCAGACGCCGAACAATTGGACAAGCCTGCGATCGACCACGACACGCAGGAACTGAACAAGCTGCTGTCGTCCAGCTACGGCATCTTCGCGGGCGAGCCCAAGGCCTGGGCCACGATCCGCTTTTCCCCGCGCGCCGCGCGCTGGGTGGCGGACGAGCACTGGCATTCGCTGCAGGAAAGCCGCTGGCTGGACGACGGTCGCTACGAACTCAGGGTGCCGTATTCCAATTCGCGCGAACTGCTGATGGACGTGATGAAGTACGGACCGGATGCGGAAGTGGTCGCGCCGCAGTCGTTGCGCGAGGAGATGCGGATCATGCTGAAGCTGGCATTGGACGGCTATGCCTCGTCGTCGCGTTGAGCATCCTGCGACGCTTTCAGCCGCGATTCGACCCGGGTAGCGCACGCTGACTGCATGAACGATCGCAAGTCTTCCGGCCGCGGACAGCCTGCACGTGCGAAACCGCGCGTCGCGCTGTCGCTGGGAACCGGCGGCGCGCGCGGGCTGGCGCACATCGGCGCGATCGAGGCGATCGAGGCGGCGGGTCTGGAAATCGTCGCGATCGCGGGCAGCTCGATGGGCGCGCTGATCGGCGGCATCCACGCGGCCGGCAAGCTGGACGTGTATCGCGACTGGGTGATCGCGCTGCAGAAGATGGATGTGTTGCGGCTGGTGGACTGGACGCTGTCCGGCGCCGGCCTGATCAAGGGCGAACGGATCATCGCCGTGTTGCGCGAATTGATCGGCGACGTGGATATCGCCGAACTGCCGATCGCCTACACCGCGGTCGCGACGGATCTGGACCGCGAGCGCGAGGTCTGGCTTTCCCGCGGACCGCTGTTCGACGCGATCCGCGCGTCGATCGCGATCCCGACGATCTTTCGCCCGCATCCTCTGCACGGCCATCGGCTGGTGGATGGCGGCTTGATGAACCCGCTGCCGCTGACGCCGCTGTTGGGCGTTCCCAGCGACTACTTCATCGCGGTCAACGTCAACGGGCCGCCCGAGGCGCTGCAACCGGCGAAGCAACCGGCGCCAGCGCCGGAACGCCGCGGCCTGCGCCGCAGGATCGCACGGTTCGTCGAACGCACCATCGGCAACCACAAGGAGCGCGGAAACGAACCCGGCTGGGTCGATACCCTCACGCAATCACTGGACCTGATGCAGAACAACCTGACGGCCTTCCGGCTCGCCGCGGACCGGCCGGACCTGTTGATCGAGATTCCGCGCAACGCCTGCGCGGTGTACGAGTTCTACCGTGCCGCGGAGGTCATCGAACTGGGCCGCGAGCGCGCACAGCGTGCGCTGGCGTCGTGGCAGCCTGCGCGCCTGCATCCGGCGCGGGATTGAATCCGCTCACAGCGCGGTGAGGTTGGCGTAGGCGGCCACCAGCCACTTGGGGCCGGCATTCGCGAAGTTGACCTGGATCCGGGTGTGTGCGCCCGAGCCCTCCGCGCTGATCACCACGCCCTCGCCGAAACTCGCGTGGCGCACGCGCTGGCCCAGCCGGATCGCCGGGGTCTCGTCGAGATCGGCGTGGCCGCGCGCGCGCGGCGCGTACACCGGCCGCACGATCCTTGCACGCGGACGCACCTCGTGCAGCAACTGCGCGGGCAATTCGCCCAGGAACCGCGACGGCCGCGTCAACATCTCGCTGCCGTGCAGCCGGCGCGATTCGGCGTAGGTGAGGATCAGGCGTTCACGCGCGCGGGTGATGCCCACGTAGGCGAGACGGCGCTCTTCTTCCAGACGCCCCGCGTCCTCGACGGAACGCTGGCTGGGGAACAGGCCTTCCTCCAGCCCGGCCAGGAACACGATCGGAAACTCCAGCCCCTTGGCCGAGTGCAGCGTCATCAACTGCACGCAATCGTCGCCGGCATCGCCCTGGCCTTCGCCGGCCTCCAAGGCGGCGTGCGCCAGAAACGCGTCGAGTTCCGACAGGCCGGCTTCGATGTCCTCGGGCGTGCGTTCGAAACGGCTGGCCACGTTGATCAGTTCGTCCAGGTTTTCCACGCGCGATTCGGCATTCCCGCGGCTGTCGCGCTCGTAGTAATCGCGCAGGCCCGATTGCGAGATCGCCTGTTCGACTTGTTCGGCAAGCGTGAGGGTGCTCCCCTCCCCCTCCGGGGGAGGGGTTGGGGGAGAGGGTTCATTTCCGCGAGCCAGCCCATCAATCAAGGCCATGAAACCGCGCAGGGCGCTGCTTGCGCGTGAAGTCAGCGCATCGGCCGCCAGCCCCGCCAGAGCGGCATCCCACAGCGACGCATCGCTTTCGCGCGCACGGCGGCGCAGTGCATCGACCGTGCGTTCGCCGATCCCGCGCGGCGGCGTCGCGATCGCGCGCTCGAAGGCAGCATCGTCGTGCCGGTTGGCGGCAAGCCGCAGGTAGGCCAACGCATCTTTCACCTCGGCGCGTTCGAAATAGCGCTGGCCACCGTACACCCGGTACGGAATCCCGTGCTGGTGCAACTGTTCCTCGAAGTTCCGCGACTGCGCGTTGTTGCGATAGAGCACGGCAATGTCCGACGCCCTGCCGCCCGCATCGAGATGCTCGCGCACCCGCTCGATCACGAAACGCGCCTCGTCCTGCTCGTTGTATGCCGCGTACAGCGCGATCGCCTCGCCCCTGGCACCGGCGGTCCACAGCTTTTTGCCCAGCCGCGAGGGATTCTGCGCGATTACCGCGTTGGCGGCTTCCAGGATGGTCGCGGTGGAGCGGTAGTTCTGTTCGAGGCGGATCGTCTTCGCGCCGGGGAAATCGCGCAGGAACGCGTGCATGTTCTCGACCCGCGCGCCGCGCCAGCCGTAGATCGACTGGTCGTCGTCGCCCACCGCGAACACCATGCAGGTCGATCCCGCCAGCACCCGGATCCACGCATACTGCAGCGCGTTGGTGTCCTGGAATTCGTCGATCAAGAGGTGCCGCCAGCGCTCGCGGTAATGCGCCAGCACCTCCGGATTCCGCAGCCACAGTTCGTGCGCGCGCAGCAGCAGTTCCGCGAAATCCACCAGCCCGGCCCGGCGGCAGGCGTCCTCGTAGGCGCGGTAGATCGAAAGAAACGTGCGCGCGACGGGATGGTCCCCCGGCTCGATCGCGTCGGGGCGCTTGCCCTCGTCCTTCCAGGCGTTGATCTGCCAGGTCGCCTGCCGGGGCGGAAAACGCGCCTCGTCGATCCCCAGCCCCGCCACCACGCGCTTGACCAGCCGCTGCTGGTCGTCGGCGTCCAGGATCTGGAAGGCCTCCGGCAGTTGCGCTTCGCGCCAGTGTTGGCGCAACAGCCGGTGCGCGATGCCGTGGAAGGTGCCGACCGTGAGCCCCCGGGTGCCTTGCTGCAGCAGTCCCTGCAGACGGCCGCGCATTTCGCCGGCGGCCTTGTTGGTGAAGGTGACCGCCAAGATTGCCCACGGCGGTACCGAGTCGGCCTCGACCAGCCAGCCGATCCGGTGGGTGAGCACGCGGGTCTTGCCGGAACCCGCGCCGGCCAGCACCAGATAGTGTCCCGGCGGCGCGGCGACGGCCTCGCGCTGTTCGGTATTGAGCGAATCCAGCAGGTGGGAAACATCCATCTCCGGGATTGTAACGTTCGCGTCAAACCGCCGGCTTGGTGCTATCGTGCCGCGACAGGGTCCATCGCAGTCAAAGGAGGTTGACCATGTCGATTCTGGATACCCTCAAAAACGTGATGGGCGGTCAAACGGGCGGGACGGGCAACCCCACGCTGGACATGATCGGCGGTCTGATCCAGAAGTCCGGCGGCATCGGCGGGCTGGTTTCGACTCTGCAGCAGGGCGGCCTGGGCAGTGTGGTGAACTCCTGGGTCGGCACCGGCGCCAACCAGCCGGTCAGCGGCCAGCAGCTCGGTCAGGCGCTGCAGGGCACGGCGGCGGGACAGCACATCCAGGAAATGGCGCAGAAGCTGGGCGTGGATCCTTCGCAGGTGCTGGGCCAGCTCGCGCAGCACCTGCCCGAGGCGGTCAATCATCTGACGCCGGACGGTCAGGTGCCGCAGGGTGGCGGGTTCAATCTCGGCCAGCTGGCCGGCCTGGCGAACAAACTCGGACTGAAGACCTAGGGAAGAAACTCCGATGAATCAGAGTTTCCGGGCGACACCGAAACGTGCCGCCCGCAAATCAAGCACGCATGGGCTGCACGTGCTTGATTTGCGAAGCCGAATTCGGAGTGCTCCGGCAAATCCCGGATGGATTTGTTCAGAGCCTCCCTGGGATCGCGGGTTACTTCTTCAGGACCCCGGCGATCACCAGTCCGGCGCCGATCACGATGCCGAGATAACCCAGCGGGGCGGGAACCGCCTTGTCCGACGTGGTCTGCACCGAGATCGGCCCCAGTCTGGCGGCGGTTTCGGTGTCCTTGTAAGTGAGCTTGCCGAGCGCGATCCAGATTCCCAGCGCGATCAGCACGATGCCGACGATGAACAGGGCGATGCGCATGACGGTCCCTCGAGTCTGTGCCGGCACCGATGCTACGCGAGCAGCGCTCGGTAAGCCAGGCACCCGGCCCAAGTGCGTGATCCTCGGGAAGCGCAGTCAAAGCCGGTCCACGGCCAGCCGCTCCGCGGCCGCTTTTTGGCGCGCGGGGCTGAGCGCAGAAATAAAATGCCCCGAGAGCCAGGGGGGAGCTCTCGGGGCGGGGCGAAGCCGAACCTGGGGAGGGATCCGGCTCCGGGGGTTCACTCAGGGAGGTGAGTGGACCGAAGGACGCCGTTGCGTGCGTCCGAGGGGTTAGTGCGGCCCGGAAGGAGAAAGTTCAAATCGTTTTTTCCGGGCGATTCAGACGGCGTTCATTCCTGCGGCGGCGCATGACTTCCGGCCCATCAATGCGCCTCGTCCCAGTTCGCGCCTTGCCCCACATCGACCACCAGGGGCACGTCGAGTTTCGCCGCGCCCTGCATCCGCTCGCGCACGCCCGCGGCCACTTCGTCCGCCGCACCGGCGCGCACCTCGAACACCAGCTCGTCGTGCACCTGCATCAGCATGTGCGCGTCGTCCCCGCGTGATTGCAGCCAAGCGTCGATCGCGACCATCGCGCGCTTGATGATGTCCGCCGCGGTGCCCTGCATGGGCGCGTTGATCGCCGCGCGTTCGGCGCCGGCGCGCTGCGCGGGATTGCGCGAGTGGATGTAGTCCAGATACAGCCGCCGCCCGAACAGGGTTTCCACGTAGCCGTTCCGCTGCGCCTGTTCGCGGGTCATGTCCATGAACGCCTTGATGCCCGGATAGCGCGCGAAGTAGCGCGCGATGTATTCCTGGGCCTCGTTGCGGCCTATGCCCAGTTGGCGCGCGAGTCCGTGCGCGCTCATTCCGTACATCAGGCCGAAGTTGATCGCCTTGGCCGCACGCCGTTCGTTGGCGCCGACCTTGTCGGGCGGCAGGTCGAACACCTCGGCCGCGGTCGCGCGGTGCACGTCCTGGTTTTCCCTGAATGCCTTGGTGAGGCCGGGGTCGCCGGACAGGTGCGCCATGATCCTGAGTTCGATCTGCGAGTAATCCGCCGCCAACACCCGCCATCCCTTGGGCGCGACGAAGGCCTGACGGATCCGGCGGCCTTCCTCGGTGCGCACCGGGATGTTCTGCAGGTTGGGATCGGTGGACGACAGCCGCCCGGTCGCGGCCGCGGCCTGGTGGTAGCTGGTGTGCACGCGCCCGGTGCGCGGATTGACTGCCTCGGCCAGCTTGTCGGTGTAGGTCGAACGCAGCTTGGCCAGGCCGCGGTACTCGAGGATCAGGCGCGGCAGCTCATGCTCGTGCGCGATCGCCTCCAGCGCTTCCTCGTTGGTGGAAGGCTGGCCGGTGGGTGTCTTCAGTACCGCCTTCAGTTGCAGTTCGTCGAACAGCAGCGCCTGCAGCTGCTTGGGCGAATCGACGTTGAATTCGCGGCCGGCCACCGCGTGCATCTGCTGTTGCAGCGCGTGCATGCGTCGGCCCAGTTCCGCGCTCTGCTTCTTCAGCGCTTCCACATCGATCAGCACGCCGCGTTGTTCCATCCGCGCCAGCACCGGCACCAGCGGCAGTTCGATCTCCTCGAACACGCGCTTCAGCGTCGGCTCCGCCTCGAGCCGTGGCCACAGCGCGTGGTGCAGGCGCAGCGTGACGTCGGCATCCTCGGCGGCGTAGCGGCAGGCGGCATCGAGATCGACCTGCGAGAACGGAATCTGTTTCGCGCCCTTGCCGGCGACGTCCTCGTAGTGGAGGGTGTCGTAGTCGAGCCAGCGCTTGGCCAGGGTGTCCATGTCGTGGCGGTTGGCGGTCGGGTTCAGCACGTAGCTTTCCAGCATGGTGTCGAACCTGAGGCCCTGCACCGCGATGCCGTACAGCGACAGCACGTTGAAGTCGTACTTGGCGTGCTGGCCCAGCTTGGGACGCCCGGGGTCTTCGAGAATGGGCTTGAGCGCCGCCAGCACGGCCTTGCGGTCGAGCTGCCCGGGCGCGCCCGGGTAATCGTGTCCGACCGGGATGTAGCACGCGCGGCCCGGTTCCACCGCGAACGAAAGGCCCACCAGTTCCGCGCGCATCGGGTCCAGTGCGGTGGTTTCGGTGTCGAAGGCGATCAGTCCGGCGCCGCGCAGCTTCTTCAGCCAGGCGTCGAGTTGCTGCCGGGTTGTGACGAGTTCGTAATGGGCGGGACTCGCGACTCGGGACTCGGGAGTCGGGGGACGCGCAGTGAAGTTTGCCGCCTTGTCGGCGGATGCCGGGAAAACCGATGCCGTGGTCGGGGAAGTGGCTGCCGCATTGGCTTTTTCGAGTCCCGGGTCCCGAGTCCCGAGTCCCGACCGTTCCAGCTCCTTCAAGGCCGCATTGAAACCGTAGCGCTGGTACAGCGCGCGCAGGGTCTCGACATCGGGTTCGCGTGGTTTCAGGTCCCGCGGCGCCACATCCAGTTCCACGTCGGTCCGGATCGTGGCGAGTTGCCTCGACAACGGCAGTTGCGGCAGCGCCGCGCGCAGGTTCTCGCCGATCCTGCCGCCGATTTCGCCCGCATGCGCGATCACGCCGTCCAGCGAGCCGTACTCGCCGATCCACTTGGCGGCGGTCTTGGGCCCGCATTTCGCGACGCCCGGAATGTTGTCCACCGAGTCGCCCATCAGCGCCAGGTAGTCCACGATGCGCTCCGGCGGCACGCCGAACTTGCCGATCACGCCGTCGCGGTCCAGGACGCTGCGGGTCATGGTGTTGACCAGCGTGATGCGCGGCGACACCAGTTGCGCGAAGTCCTTGTCGCCGGTCGAAACCTCGACGTCGATGCCCTCGGCCGCGGCCTGCGTGGCCAGCGTGCCGATCACGTCGTCGGCTTCCACCCCCGGCACGCGCAGGATCGGCAAACCCAATGCCTCGACGATTTCCAGCATCGGTTCGATCAGCGCGCGCAGGTCTTCCGGCATCGGCGGCCGGTTGGCCTTGTAGGCGGGATAAAGTTCATCGCGGAAGGTCGGGCCCGGTGCATCCACCACGAAGGCGGCGTAGTCGGGTCTGGCGCTCACGGTGGCGCGCAGCATGTTGACCACGCCGAACAGCGCGCCGGTCGGCTCGCCTTTCGGGCTGGTCAGCGGCGGCAGCGCGTGGAAGGCCCGGAACAGGTAGCTCGAGCCGTCGATCAGGGTCAGCCTGGGCATGCACCCGATTGTCTCACGGCCGTCCAAAACCTTGCAGCGCGCACGCCGTCGTAACGTCTCGGCGTGTATGCTGAACGCTCCGTTCCGGAGCGGAGGTGCATCATGAGAACCTTGACATGCTCGATGGCCGCCGCGCTGCTGCTGGCGCTGCCCGCCGCGCATGCGCAGACGACCGTGCTGGCCGCCTCGTCCGCGCCGCCGCCCCCGCGCTCGGGGCTGCCGCCGCCGGGCATCAACGAACCCGGCCCGAAAACGCAATCGGTACCGCTGCCCGGCAACGCGATCCCGCCGTCGAAGTCGGAGGCGCTCAAGGCGCGCGAAGCCAGCCAACAGGCCGAGACGGTGGACGTCCATACCGCGGCCAACGGCGACGTGGTGCAGGAATACCGCCGCGGCGGCCGTCTCTACATGATCCGCGTCACCCCCGAGCATGGCGTGACCCAGACCTACCTGTACAACAACCCCAGCGGCAGCCTGGTGCGCGATCCCCGTCTGGGGCCGGTGTCGCCGGTTTATTACACGCTGTACGAATGGGGCGGCCCGTCCAAGCCGGCCAGCGGCAGCAGCACGCAATGAACCCCGCCCCGGCCTACGCATCCAGTTCCGGATAGCGGCGGAAGATGCCGCTGTCGTTGAACGGGATGCGGCGGGTCGAAGCGAGATAGGCGGCGATGCCCGGACGCGCCGCGATCCGGTCATGCAAATCCACGCTCAGGGGCAACGCGTCTTCCAGCCGCCGCATCGCGCGCGGAAACGCGTAGCGCAAGCCCTCGATGACCTGGAACAGCGATAAATCGGCGTATGTCGTGGCGCTGCCGACCAGGCAGCGGTGCCGGCCGCGCGCGTTGTCCTTCAGCACGCGTTCGAAATAACCGAGATACTTCGGCAGACGATGCCGGCGCAGGTGCGTGCTGCGGCGTTTCGCCTCCTCGCGCTGATCCTCGTAGTAGAGGCGCGGGGAAATCGGGTGATGGGTGTCGTGCACCTCGTCCACCAGATCGGCGATCGTCAACTGCAGCTGGTGCGTCCACAGCCGCGCCGTTTCGTCGCGCGGCACCAGGCCCAGACGCGGGCCCAGAAACAGCAGGATGTTGGCGGTCTGCGCGATCAGCCTGCGTCCGGCCTTCAGGAACGGCGGCGCGAACGGCGGATGGCCGCTCGGTGGCGCGTCCAGCAGCCTGAGCAACGCGGCCTCGCCGCCGCCCGAGGCTTCCGGCAATCGCGCGACGTCCACGTAATCCGCGCCGGCGTCTTCCAGCGCAAGGCGCACGAACTCGCCGCGCCCCTGGATGGCCGGCCAGTAGTACAGCTCATAACGCACGGATCGGCGCTGGCGCATGGTGGCACCCCCGTATCACCGTCGCTGCAGGATCGCTCCGTCCGGACCCCTTGCACGGGATCGTGCATTCGTGCGGAGGATGGCCGGCTTCGGGACGCGCCGAAACAGCCGGGAGATCGCCCGCCGCGCCGTTCCCCTCCGCACGCGCATCCGGCATGGTCGGCACGCACGGATTCAACGGGAGGAATTCGTCCCCGGCGCTCATGCGGAAAGTGTAGCTCGGGACAGGGTGCCGAAAGGGTTCACGGTTCGCGCCGGATGCCGGTGGACGGTGCGGAGCGCCGGGGATGGCGCGAACCCGGTGCGGGGTCGTCCCGGACTCGCTCCGGCGGACGGCGCTTTTGCCCAGCCCTTTGGCGGCGTTCAGGACCGCGAGACGGCTGCATTACCGCCCCGCTTCTGCCAGCGCAGCCACAGGAAGTACAACGGCACGCCGGCCAGCGTGATCAGGATGCTGGCGAAGGTGGACCAGAACTGCGTGACCAGCGAGTTGGCGACGACCACGAACGTCGCCAGCACGAACAGCGCGGGGATCACCGGATAGCCGATCGCGCGATACACGCGCGGGAAATCGGGCCGCTTTCTGCGCAGGATGAACACGCCGACCACGGCCAGCGCGAGGAACGGCCATACGCCCAGCACGTAGCCTTCGGCGAGCTGCATGAAGTCGCGCAGCAGCACGTAGATCACCGC
>JAJPHQ010000056.1 GCA_021325195.1 Gammaproteobacteria bacterium
CGTTGCCGCGGAAACGGGGATAGGCGCCGATGCTGCCGAGGCAGGTACGGCCGGTCCGCCGGGCGGCGTCTGCGCCGCGGCCAGACATGGCGCGCAAAGGGTTGCGGCGAACAGCAACGCGGCGAGACGCTTCAGCATGGCGTTTCTCCTTGGAACGGGATGATTCCGGGTGAGGTGTTCATGTCCGCGGTGCCCCGTGTCGGCTGCCATGACAGGGCATCGCCGCTCAGAAATTCCTGCTGACCGAAATCCCGAACAGGCGTGGCGTGATGATCGTGACGTTGTCTTCCACCTTGCCGGTAACCGGATTGAGGGTTCCCGCGACTGGCATGTAGTTGGCGAAGGTGCTGGCCTGCACGATGCCGCGCTGGTTGGTCACGTTCTTGACGTAGGCATCGATGTTCCACTGGTCGTGGTTCGCGCCCGCGCGCAGGTTGATGGTGTTGTATCCGGGAATGGTGGGACTCGACGGCAGCGGCGGCAGTACGCCCGGGATCGGATAGCTGAACGCGAAGTTGGTGGAGCGCTCGCCGATGTACTGATAGCTGGCGCCGACATAACCGTGCCACCCATTCCCCAGCGCAAAGTCGTAATCGCCGTTGAGGCTGAGCGTGAATTGCGGGGCGTAGGGCAGCGGATCGCCGCGCTTGCCGTTGGACGGATACGGGGCATCCTTGGTCAGCGTCGCGTCGTTGTACGAAGCGTTGGCCGACAGCTTCAGGCCGGGCGCTGCAATCCACGCGACGGTCGCCTCCAGCCCCTTGCTCTTGGCCTGACCGCCGCTGGTCAGGAAAGTGAAATTGTTTTCGAACGTGATCAGCGGAATCTTGGTCCAGTCGATGTAATACACGGACAGGTCCAGCATCAGCCGGTCGTCCGCCGACGTCGATTTCAGGCCCGCCTCGTAATCGGTCAGTTTGGTCGGACTGAAAGTCGCCGGCACATTGGGCACCCCGATCGGAACGACGTTGGGCCCTCCCGGCAGGAAGCCGGAGGCCACGCGCGCATACAACATGTTGTTGTCGTCGATGTGGAACGTCGGCGTCAGCGAAAACGTGGTGCTGCTGTCGGAAGAATGCTTGTCGAGCAGGGTGATCGGCGTCGGCGATCCGAACAGCAGCCCGTAGCCGATTTCGGTGTAATGCTGCTTGTCGTGGCTGTAGCGCAGCCCCGCTTCCACGTCGAAACGGTCGCTGATGTGCCAGGTGAGGCTGCCATAGACGGCATAGGCATCGTACGTGCTCGGCTGCAGGTCGCCACCGATGGGAATGCCGAACGGCGACGGCTGCGGCGTGCCGCTGTAGTAATCGGATGGATAGATGTTCTGTTTGTTGTTGCCGGTCTCGCGGGTCCAGAACACGCCGCCCAGCCATTCGACCGTTTGCGAAGACGGCGACGACAAACGGATTTCCTCGGTGGCCTTGGTCTGGGGAATATGGGCCTGCTCCAGGGTGCCGTAGGGGTGGCCATTGGGAAGAAGCGGGAAGTTGAAAGGCGGCCCATTCAGGTAGAACAGCGAAGTGGCGTCGACATTGGTAACGGCGTTGAGCGTGCTGTAGCTGCTCGACGACATCAGCTTCGCCCAGCCGAAATCGGTGTTGAAGGTCAGGTTGTAGAGTCGATAGCGCCCGTCGAAGGCATCGCCGCCGAGCGCAGCGCTGCGCTGTTGCAAGTCGCCGTAGAGCGGCAGCAGCGTGGCCGGGTCCAGAGCCTCGGTCGGGGTGTTCTCGGTATTGAGGTTTTGCGCCAGCGCGGTCACGCGTACGGAGGTCCTGTCGGTCGGCGTCCACAGCAGCGACACCCGGCCGCCCTTGACCTTGCTTTCGTTTTCGTCGGTCTTGCCCAAGCCGGCGTCGCTGATGAATCCCGGATCGGTCTCGTCGTACACATTGGCGCGGATCGCCAATTTGTCCTGGACCAGCGGCAGGTTGACCATGCCATGCACGTTGAAGCCGTTGCCGCCGCCGCTGACGCTGGTGCCGCCCACTTGCAGGCGGCCGGAATAGTTTTCGGTATCCGGCGGAATGGTGATGAAACGGATCACGCCGCCCAATGCGCCGGCGCCGTACAGCGTGCCCTGCGGGCCGCGCAGCACTTCGATGCGCTCCAGGTCGGCGGGGTCGATATCCGGCGTCAGGGTCGCGCCCGCCGCGAACACGCTGCTGGATCCAAACGGGGTATCGTCGATGTAGACCCCGACCGAGGCGCTGGGCTGCTGGGAGCCCGAAGCGATGCCGCGAATGCTGAGCTCGGTGAGCCCGGGTCCTGAAGACACGACATTGAGCCCCGGAACCGCGGCGGCGTAGTCCATGAAGTCCTGCAGGTGCTCCCGCTGGATGTCGTGATACGTCATCACCGATATCGGCATGGGCACCTTCTGCAGCGTCTCGGTGCGCCGTGTCGCGGTGACGATGATGGTGCCCAGCGTGGTCACCCGTGCCGAAGGTTTCGATTGCCGGGTCTGGGCGTCCGGTGTCGACGGCTGCGAAGCGGCTTGCGCGTGCAGCTGCGTGCACGAAAGGACGGCCGCGATGGCCGCAGCCAGCCGCAAGCCCGACGGGATTCCCCTGTGTCCGCGATTCATGATCCCACCTCGCTCATGGCAGCGACGACGCGCGGATTGTTACTAGTATCACATTGCCTTGTCAATGTTATTTATATATCAGCCGTTCCGTGGGGCCGCCGAATGCCGGGCGCACCCTAAGGAGTGTCCGGCGCGCCGCGACGACCGGCACGACTTCCGACACTTGCACCGGTGCCGGGCGCGTGCTTCGCTTGCGGGCTGTCGCGGAACCCGAGGAGTGACGACGATGCGCGCGAAGAACCCGGTGGCGGTGATCCGGACGGTGATGGTGGCGGCCCTGCTGGCGCTGGCCGCTCCGGCCCTGGCGAAGCCCCCGCACGCTGCGGCAAAAACCGCTGTGGCAAAATCCGCCGAGGCGCCACCGCTGGAGATGCTGCCGCGCTGGGCCGTGCCCGAGTCCTACGATCTCGCGCTGCGCAGCGATCCCGGCCAGCCGGGCTACGGCGGCACCGTCACGATCGCGGTCGATCTGAAACAGGCAGCGAACCACCTCTGGCTGCACGGCAAGGACCTGAAGGTCTCGTCGGTGACCATCACCGATGCGAAAGGTCATCCGCACACCGGCAAGTACGTCGAAGCCGACGCCAAGGCCGGCGTGGCGCGCATCGATTTCGACAGCACGCTGCCGGCGCAGAAGCTCGCGTTGAAGATCGCCTTCAACGCGCCCTACAACCAGACGCTGCAGGGCTATTACAAGGTCGTCTTCGCCGGCAACGCCTACGCGATGACGCAGATGGAACCGATCAGCGCGCGCTTCGCGTTCCCGTGTTTCGACGAACCGGACTTCAAGGTGCCGATGACGCTGACGCTGACGATCCCCGCCGCCGACAAGGCGGTGGCCAACACCGCGCAGGCGAAGGAAACCGCGGAGCCGGGCGGCTGGAAGACCATCACGTTCGAACCCACCAAACCCTTGCCGACCTATCTGTACGCGTGGGCGGTGGGGCCATGGAACATCGTGCAGGGCCCGACCATTCCGCCCACGCAGTGGCGTTCGACGCCGGTGCCGCTGCGCGGCATCGCCACCAGGGGCAACGGTGCGAAGCTGCAACGCGCGCTGGCGATGGCGCCCGCCATCATCGAGCACGAGGAGGCCTATTACGGTTTCGGCTATCCGTTCGGCAAGCTCGATCTCGCGGCGCTGCCGGACTTCTCCGCCGGCGCGATGGAGAACGCGGGGCTCATTACCTATCGCGATTTCCTGCTGCAACTCGACCCCGATGCCTCGCCCAGCCAGGTGCGCAGCGTGTTCAACGTCGAGGCCCACGAGATGGCGCACCAGTGGACCGGCGACACCGTGACGATGAAATGGTGGAACGACATCTGGCTCAACGAGGCATTCGCCACCTGGATGCAGCAGAAGATCGAGCAGGAGATCCATCCCGAATGGCGCGGTGACCTGGAACGCATCCTGGGCGGCCAGAACGCGATGCACAACGACAGCCTGGTCAGCGCGCGGATGATCCGCCAGCCGATCACCGGCAACGGCGACATCCAGACCGCGTTCGACGGCATCACCTACCAGAAGGGCGCGGCGGTGATCGGGATGTTCGAGAACTTCGTCGGCCCCGAAGTGTTCCGGTCAGGCATGCGTGCGTACATCAAGGCGCATGCGTTCGGCAACGCGACCGCCGACGACCTGGTCAACGCGATCGCCGACGCCGCCGGCAAGGGCGACACCTTCAGAAAGGCATTCGACAGTTTCCTGAACCAGAACGGCGTGCCGCTGGTCTCGACCAGACTCGATTGCACGCACAAGGGCGACGCGACCCTGGAACTGGCGCAAAGCCGCTATCTGCCGCTGGGGTCGACCGGTGATCCGAACCGGCTGTGGGGCATCCCGGTATGCGTGCGTTTCCCGAACGGCGTGCAATGCCAGATGCTGGATGCGAAGTCGGCAACGATGAAGATCAACGGCGGCCAGTGTCCGGCGTGGTACATGCCGAACGAGGACGGCGTCGGCTATTACCGCTTCGAGATGGCCAAGCACGACCGCGCTGCGCTCACCAGGGTGATCGCGCAACGCAACGACGCCGAACAACTGGTATATGCCGACTCCGTCGATGCGGCTTTCCGGCGCGGTGACCTGGATGCCCCCGAGGTGCTGGCCGCGATGCGCGAACTGGCGCCCTCGAAGGTCCGCCAGGTTTCGCTGGCGCCGCTGGACACGGTCGGCTGGATCTACCAGCACGAAGCGCAGACCGAGGCGCAGAAGGCGGCGATCCGGGACGCGGTCGCGAAAGCCTATCTGCCGCGGCTGCAGGCTCTCGGTTACGAACGCCGCGCCGGCGAATCCGCCGACGATGCGCTGATGCGCGCTTCACTGGCCAGTGCGCTGGGCCTCGACTTCAAGGTGCCGCAGGTTCGTGCCGCGCTGTTGAAACAGGGCGAGGCGGCGCTGAAACCCGGCAAGGACGGATTGCCGGATCTCGGCGCAGCCAATCCGGATCTGCTGCGCGATGCGTTGTCGGTGGCGGTGGAAGAGCAGGGCAAGCCTGCGGTCGATGAACTGATGGCCGCGATCCCGAAGACCACCGATCCGGTCAAGCGCAACGCGATGCTGGATGCGCTTGGCCATGCGCAGGGCGCCGAGGCCGACGTCGCGCGCGACTTCGCGCTGACGCCTGCCGTGAAGGTGGGCGAGATGTTCATGGTCCTGCGTGGCGACCGCGACACGCCTGCGCAGCGCGACGACCTGTGGAACTGGTTCACCGGTCACTATCCGCAGATCGTCAAGCGTACCGGCGTGTTCGGCAGCGCATACCTGCCGCTGCTGGCGGCGGGCGGCGGTTGTTCGCAGGCCGAGGCCCGGCGCGTGGACGCGTTCTTCAAGCCCAAACTGTCCGAGGTGCCGGGCCTGGATCGCGGCCTCGCGCAGACGCACGAGTCGATCCTGCTGTGCAGTGCGCTGAAAGCGCACCAAAACCCTGCGTCGATCACGCAATGAAACAGAACGGCCGCCTCTCCCTCCGGGAGAGGCGGCCGCAGGCCGGGCGCGTAGCGCCGGGGTGAGGGTAGGGGTCTTGTGCGGGCTTCAATCACGTAATCGTCATGCCATGTCTGCGTGATCTGCTCGACACGGGCGAGCGCACCCTGTCGGGTGCGGAAGCGCGGCGCGAAGCCGCGCTGCTGCTGCAGCACATGTTGAACGTGTCCGTTGCGTGGCTGGTCGCGCACGCAAACGATTCGGTGGACGTGATACAGATCGAGGCCTATCGCGCGTTGATCGAACGCCGCGCACGCGGCGAACCGATCGCCTATCTCACGGGCACGCGCGGGTTTCATGCGCTGGAACTCGCCGTCACGCCGGACGTGCTGATTCCCCGTCCGGAAACCGAACTGCTGGTGGATCTCGCATTGCAGCGGATTCCCCTCGACGCGAACTGCGCAGTCGCCGACCTGGGCACCGGTTCCGGTGCGATCGCGCTGGCGATCGCGAAGGCGCGTCCGCACACGCGCGTGCTCGCCACGGATGCCGGCGCGGCGCCGCTGGATGTGGCCCGCGGCAATGCGCAGCGGCTTGGGCTTGGCAACGTCGAATTCGCGCAAGGCGACTGGTGCGCGGCGCTGGGCGACAAGCGCTTCGACCTGATCGTCTCCAACCCACCCTACATCGCCGAGGGCGATCCGCACCTGCGCGAAGGCGACCTGCGCTTCGAGCCGCGCGCAGCACTGGTTTCCGGCGCCGACGGCTTGGACGCCATTCGGATCATCGTGCGTGACGCGCGCGCACACCTGCGCGCCGGCGGCTGGTTGCTGTTCGAACACGGCTTCGGGCAGGGCGCCGCGGCGCGCGCGTTGCTTGAAGGCCACGGCTATCGCGAAGTGTTCACGGCGCGCGATCTCGAGCGCCGCGAGCGCGCCAGTGGCGGACGATGCGGATGACGTATCGGGAAGGTACTTGTTCTGGCGCTTATCGGCCAAAAGTTACCGTACACGCGCAGTCAGCGAGGGTCTGCTCACGCGTATGCAACAACCGGAACGCATCAGCCAACTTGCGCGCGCACCCTATCGCATGGTTAGCGAAGTGCTCGATTCCCTACTTGCACAAGCGCGCTGACGCAGCCGCAACCGCAAGAACGAACAAGGCCCGCAATGCGGGCCTTGTCTTATCCGGTGGATTGCGCTGACTAATTCGCCTTGCGCTGACCAGGCTTTTCAAAACTCCAAACTTTCAACAGTGACAGCATTCCATGCGGCGGTATACGGTACTGGCGGTCGGGCAGTAATTCTTTATTTATAATCTGTTCTTTACTCCACTCAAAAATACCAGTTACATCCACCGCAAATTTATGGCCAATGTAGTAACGACCATGTCCAGATGTGGTGTCATTAAACACCGACACGCTTTTGTCAGCATCAGCAGCATCTGTCGCGAGTTGCAAGCGATCACTGGGGCATCCGCGGTCGGATAAAAACGCGCCGTGCCGAAGATCCGTAAAATATTCCGCGCGAACGCGCACCCGCACCCCCACCATATTCTGGCCCCAGTGAGCAAGCTCGCAAACGGTGGCCGTGCGCACCGGCGTTGCCCGCGAACGAGATTCGTTTTGCCCAGATGCATGCACATTTGGCGTACACGCCGCCAAAAGAAGCACCACCAGCGCGCCAACGGTAGGTCGCATCAAGGGCAACTCCCCTGAGCTTGGCACGACGCAAGCGCGTTCGCGTTGATCTCCGCTTGGGTAGAAGAGCCAACATCAACGCCTAGGCCACGCCCGAAAGCTCCTTCAACGCCATACGCTCTCTTTTCAGTCGCCATCTCATAAATCGGGTCGTGACCGGATGGAAAGCCCTGCGGCACCATCCGCATTGTTCCGGCATCAAATAGTGATTGGTTGGCATCAATGAGGTGTTGAGTCTCGTGTGCGACGGTGGCGCCGCCAGCGAGCACGCCAGCATCCTTGCCGTTCATTCCTGGGTTCATCGACTTGATATCGTTTGCCAGTGGTCCAGCAATTTTCTTCATGTCCAACTCGATCGTCTTTAGCCCACCCGGCTGAGCCACGATGCCTTTGCCCAACGAAGCTGTTTCTATCGTCACACCATTCCCATCATTCTTCGTTCCCAAGAATTTGGAAACAGCCGAAAGAGCCTTGAAGTCATTTGAGCCCGCTGTGAGTCCCTTCAGCGCCTGGTTGATCTTATTCACGAACGAATCGATCTTGCCGCAGTCTCCGCTGCTTACTTTCGAGCCGCATTCGTACAGCCCAAACGGGTCCGTATATCTGTAAGGGTTATCCTTGGCATACCAGTACCGGTTGAAACCCCCTCCCGCGTCCGTCGGCGTCACCGGATCGGCCGATAAAAACCGTCCCGCCTGCGGGTCGTAATACCGCTGCTGCATGTACACCAGCGATGTCTCGGGATCCTCCTCGTGACCGGTGTAACCCGGACCATCACGCAGGGACCGGTTCAGCACCTGCCCGTACGGCGCATAGTAGGTCCGTTCCACCACGTTGCGGTTGGCATCGGTGATCACCACCTCGCTGTGCACGCTGTCGCTGGAGTAGTAATAGATCGTGTCGTGGGCATGCGCTGATCCAGCGAGCAGCATCGCCATCGAAGCGAAGGCAGTCATCGCGCCCGGAAATGCCTTGCTGGGTGATGAAACTTTCCCCATGAACATGACCTTCGATCCCCATCGAAAGGCAGGCGGTCAGACTGCGGGAGGGCACGTGAAAAAATCGTCAAATCAACCCGACGGTAGCGTCCGCTCCTTTTCAGAGCCGTCATTCGTAACGTTCGACTGAAGGTCGCTATCGGCTGATTTTTCACGGAGAATTCAGTCAGGCAGCGCATCCTCGAAATCGATTTTCTGCACGCGGTTTGTCGACGCCTCGGATTTGAGCCTTGCCACCATGGGCGTCGCGACGATGGCAACGATGAAGTTCATGGCCAGCGCGATCAGGCCGATGTAGATGCCGTAGTGCTGGCCGCCGAACGCGATGGCATAGACCGGTTTCAGTCCTTGATGGAACGCCAGTGCGCTGCCCAGCGCCATCCCGGCCAGCCAGCCGACCAGCAGCGCCGAGGCCCGGAACCAGCGTCCGAACAGGCCGCAGATCACGGCGGGAAAGATCTGCAGCATCCAGATGCCGCCGAGCAGTTGCAGGTCGATCGCGAACTTCGTCGGCAGGTACAGCACCGCCAGCAGCGCGCCGAATTTCACCAGCAGCGACACGAGCTTGGCGATCCGCGCCTCGCGCGCGTCGTCGAGATCGCGCTGGATGAATGCGCGCCAGACGTTGCGGGGGAACAGGTTGGCCGCGCCGATCGACATGATCGCGGCGGGCACCAGCGCGCCCAGCGCGATCGCGGCGAAACAGAAGCCGGCGAACCACGGCGGGAAGCTCAAGTTGATCAGCGCGGGCACCGCCAGCGAGCCGTCCTTCACCTCGAGGTGCGCGGCCAGCGCCATGTAGCCCAGCAGCGCGACCAGCCCCAGCATCACGCTGTACGCGGGCAGCCACACCGCGTTGCGGCGGATGGTTTCCGGACCGGATGCGCTCAGCGTAGCGGTGGTGGCATGCGGGTACAGGAACAGCGCGAACGCCGATCCCAGCGCCAGCGTCGCGAACGGCCAGTACTGGCCGGGTTTCAGCAGCACGCCGGTGTCGCCGCCTTTCGCCGCGAACGCCTGCTGTGCGGCATGGAACACCGCGCCATAGCCGCCCAGCTTGATCGGGATGACGACGACCGCCGCGATCACGGTGACGTACAGCATCGTGTCCTTGACGAAGGCGATTAGCGCCGGCGCGCGCAGACCGCTGGAGTAGGTGTAGAAGGCCAGGATCACGAACGCGATCCACAGCGGCGTGTCGTGGCCGATGCCGAGCGCGCCCAGGCCCATCGCCTCGAACACCACTTCCAGGCCCACCAGTTGCAGCGCGATATAGGGCATGGTCGCGAGCACGCCGGTGATCGCGACCGCCAGCGCCAGCGTCTTGCTGCCGTAGCGGCCTTCCACGAAATCCGCGCTGGTGATCCAGCCGTGCCTGCGGCACACGTTCCACAGGCGCGGCATGGTCAGGAACACGATGGGATACACGAACACCGTGTACGGCATCGCGAAGAAGCCGTA
>JAJPHQ010000082.1 GCA_021325195.1 Gammaproteobacteria bacterium
GGCTGGGCGAATACTGGCCGTTGAACATGTCCTCGATGGTGCGGATCAGTTCATAGCCGTGGCGCGGTTGCTGTTCGATCAAGGCCAGCAGCAGCAGCTTGAGGTCACCGTGGCCGAACATCCGTCCGCCCCCGCGATGGCCGCCGCCGCGCAGGCCGCCCCACGTTTCGAAGAACTCGCCGTGATCGTGCCGGTGACGCCCGAACGGTCCGCGGCCCATGCAATGAGCGCGGTCTTCGTCATCGTGCAAGTGGTGGAAATGCTCCGCTGCATGGCGGTGCGCGTCGGAGAAGAAGCGGTGATGCGTGTGCATGGCTGTCTGCCCGTGTCAGTTTAAGTAATTACTAAGATATATCTAAAACCTGTCGAAAACAAGACCCTTGGTCCGGGAAAGTCAAAAACGAGTACTGGTCTGGTTTGAAAAGCACCCGTTCGTGGTGAGATATCGAACCACGGCGGTCGCGAGCGTTTCGGAATTGGGTTACGACGCGGCGGTTGTTCGCGGCGGCGAGCCACTCGTCGAACAAGTGCTGACTGCCGCGCCCGATAGCATGGATGCGTGCCTCGACAACGTCGGGGGCGAGCATCTGCAAGCCCTAGCGGTGGCCCGCGAGGGCATGCGCATCGCGCTGATCGGCGCCTTGTCGGGTCAGTTGGCGGGGCGAGGCACTGGTCGTACTGCGCCGGTCACGCTGGATGCGTTCCAATTGCTCGTGAAGAAGATCTGTTTGCGTGGCTACAGTGCCGACGACGATCCTGATGTGCGCGCGGAATGGATGCGGCGGTTCGGCGATTGGTTGCGTGCAGGCCGGATTCGTTTTCCGCACGCGCAGGTACAGGGCTGGGTCAAGCCCCGCGCGCCCTCCGCGCGCCCTCTGCGATACGATGCGCGGGCATCATTTCGGCACCGTGAAGGTGGCGTTGTAGGCGGCCGGATGACCGCGGTTTCTTTACATCCGGAACACGCCGTAGCGTTGCGGTTCGATGGGCGCGTTCATCGCAGCGGAAATCGCCAGGCCCAGCACGCGGCGGGTGTCGGCCGGATCGATCACGCCGTCGTCCCACAGCCGTGCGGTGGCGTAGTAAGGATGGCCCTGACGCTCGTACTGTTCGCGGATCGGGGCCTTGAAGGCTTCCTCCTCATCGACCGACCACGATTTGCCGGAAGCCTCGATGCCATCGCGCTTCACCGTGGCCAGCACCGAGGCCGCCTGCTCGCCGCCCATGACGCTGATGCGCGCGTTGGGCCACATCCACAGGAACCGCGCGCCGTAGGCGCGGCCGCACATCGCGTAGTTGCCGGCGCCGAAACTGCCGCCGATCACCACGGTGAACTTCGGCACGTGCGAGCAGGCGACCGCCGTCACCATCTTGGCGCCGTCCTTGGCAATCCCGGCGTTCTCGTATTTCTTTCCGACCATGAAGCCGGTGATGTTCTGCAGGAACACCAGCGGCACGCCGCGCTGGTTGCACAGCTCGATGAAATGCGTGCCCTTGAGCGCGCTTTCGGAGAACAGAATGCCGTTGTTGGCGACGATGCCGACCGGGTAGCCGTGGATGTGCGCGAAACCCGTGACCAGTGTCTTGCCGTAGCGCGCCTTGAATTCGTGGAACTCGGAGCCGTCGACGATCCGCGCGATCACCTCGCGGATGTCGAACGGACGGCGGGTGTCCTCCGGAATCACACCGTAGAGCTCTTCCGCGGCATATTTCGGCTCGCGCGGTTCGGCGAGTTCCAGCGGCAAGGCTTTCCTGATGTTCAGCGCCGCGACGATGTCGCGCGCGATCGCCAGCGCATGCGCATCGTTCTCCGCGAAATGATCCGCCACGCCGGAGATCGACGTGTGCACGTCCGCGCCGCCCAGCGTCTCGGCATCGACGACCTCGCCGGTCGCGGCCTTCACCAGCGGTGGACCGCCGAGGAAGATCGTGCCCTGGTTCTTCACGATGATGGTTTCATCGCTCATCGCCGGCACGTAGGCGCCGCCGGCGGTGCACGAACCCATCACCACCGCGATCTGCGGGATGCCCAGCGCGGACATGCGTGCCTGGTTGTAGAAGATCCGGCCGAAGTGTCCCTTGTCGGGAAACACCTCGTCCTGCAGCGGCAGGAACGCGCCGCCGGAATCGACGAGGTAGATGCAGGGCAGGCGGTTTTCCAGCGCGACTTCCTGCGCACGCAAGTGTTTCTTGACCGTGATCGGAAAATACGTGCCGCCCTTCACCGTCGCGTCGTTGGCGATCACCACCACTTCCTTGCCGACGACGCCTCCGATGCCGGTGATGATGCCGGCGCCCGGCGCGGCGCCGTCGTACATGCCGTGCGCGGCCAGCGGCGCGAGTTCGAGGAAGGGCGAGCCGGGATCGAGCAGCGCGCGCACGCGTTCGCGCGGCAGCAGCTTGCCGCGCGCGGCGTGTTTCTCGCGCGCCTTGGCGCCGCCGCCCTCGGCGGTCCGGGCCAGCTGGGCTTTCAGGTCTTCGGTGAGCGCGCGCAGGTTTGCGGCGTTTGCGCGGAACTCGTCGCTCTTCGGGTCGATGCGGGTGGCGATGACGGGCATGGTCGGCTCCTGGACGCGCAAACCGGCATGGAAGCACAAGCGTTACCAGGCCTGCAATGTTTGCTCGCGGGAGCATGCGGCAAGCCAAAAAAAACCGGCCGCGCAGGGCGGCCGGTTTCCGTGACGCTTGGGGCGTGAAGGGTAATCAGTGGCCCTTCATCGCGTCCTTGGCCGTCGCGACCGCCTTCTTGGCGGTGTCGGCGGCCTGACCGGCCTTGTTGGCGGCTTCCTTCATCGAGTTCATCGCGTTGTTCATCGCGCTGCCACTGGTGCCGCTGGAAGCGGGTGCAGCGGTGGAGCTGGATGCCGGCATCGCGGCGGTCGAGGAGGCCGCCGGCTGCTCGGCCGACATCGCATTTGCAGCGGCGCTGGCCGCGGAAGCGGCTGCGCTGGCGGCCTGCTGGGCGGCACCGGCGGCCGCGGAAGTGGCGGAGGCCGCATTCTGCGCGGCTTCCTGGGCTTCATTGGCAGCCTGCTGGGCGTGATCGGAAGAATTGCTGCACGCAGCCAACGCCAGCACCAGCGCGGAGGCGAGCGCGGACGCGAGTACGGTACGTGTGAACTTCATTGGGGTCTCTCCTGGAATGGCCGTGGATAGCCACGGAAGTGGCGGGGCTATTAAACCGCGTCCGGCTGAATAACGCCAGCGCGGCGGATTGCGCGTGGGAACATGCGTTCAGTCGAGGATAACACGGCTTGAGCATCCATCGACAGCGCAGCCTGCGCGATCGTCAGGCGCGTTCGATCGCGATCGCGGTGGCTTCGCCGCCGCCGATGCACAGCGAGGCGACGCCGCGCCGGGCGCCGCGGGCGATCATCGCGTGCAGCAGCGTCACCACGATGCGCGCGCCGGTGCAGCCGATCGGATGGCCCAGTGCACAGGCCCCGCCATGGACGTTGAGCCTTGCGTGCGGAATCGCGAGTTCCTTCATCGCCGCCATCGCCACCACCGCGAAGGCCTCGTTGATCTCGAACAGATCGATGTCGCCGACCCCCCAGCCGGTTTTCTCGAGCAGCTTGCGGATCGCTCCCACCGGCGCGGTGGTGAACCATTCCGGTTCCTGCGAATGGGTGGCGTGGGCGACGATCCGGGCCAGCGGCCTGACGCCGCGCGCCCTGGCGTCATCGGCCGACAGCAGCACCACCGCTGCCGCGCCGTCGGAAAGGCTGGAGGAACTGGCGGCGGTCACCGTGCCGTTTTCCTTGCGGAACGCGGGTTTGAGGGTGGGAATCTTGGCAGGATCGACCTTGCCGGGCGTTTCGTCCACGGCAACTTCCACGTCGCCCTTGCGCGAGGACACCGTGACGGGGGCGATTTCGCCGGCGAAGGCGCCCGACTTCACCGCCTCCTGCGCGCGCCGCACCGATTCGGCCGCGAAGGCATCCTGCTCGGCGCGGGTGAAGTGATACTTGTCGGCGCACGATTCGGCGAACACGCCCATCGCCTTGCCGTCGTAGGGATTGGTCAGGCCATCCCACGCCATGTGATCGACCAGGGTGCCGTCGCCGTATCGGATGCCGGTGCGCGCGGCCACCATGTGCGGCGCGTTGGTCATCGATTCCATGCCGCCTGCAACCACCACGCCGGCCGAGCCGGACTTGATCAGGTCGTGGCCAAGCATGATCGCCTTCATGCCCGAGCCGCACACCTTGTTGAGGGTGGTGCAGCCGGTCGAAACCGGCAATCCGGCAGCCAGTGCGGCCTGCCGGGCCGGTGCCTGACCCAGGTTGGCCGGCAGCACGCAGCCCATCAGCACCTCCGAGACATCGGCGGGCGCCAGCCCGGCTTGCTGCAGTGCCGCGCCAATGGCCGCGGAACCGAGTTTGGGTGCGGGAAAACCGGTGAACTGGCCCAGGAAGGCGCCGATGGCGGTACGCTTGGCGCCGGCGATGACGATATCGGACATGGATGACTCCGGATGGGTCGCGACGCCGCGCCCGGGCGGCGGGGAATCCGGTCATTATCCGCTTCATGTTGCGCCGCCGCAAATCGGATCCGGACAGCGGTCCCGTTGGCCGCACGGAAACCTTTCCGCCCTTGCATGCCGGGTGCAAAATGGCGGTCGCAGCAGCGTTGGAGACGAAGACGATGCGACGCCTGGCCTGGATTCTGCGCACGATCACGACACCGGCGGTTCTGACGCTGTCCCTGTTGCTGGCGGCCTGCGGCGGCGGCGGCAACGGCGCGGTGCGGACCACCATGACCAGCGCGCCGCCGCCCGCGACACCGACGGCCCAGCAGCCGCCGATCGACGCGCAGCTTTCGATCACCGACACCTACGCCGCGCACGATGCGGGCTACACCGGCAAGGGCGTGACCATCGGCATCGTCGACAGCGGCATCATGCGCAGCAACCCGACCGTCGCCGGGCGCGTGCTGCAGGAGCTGATCTACGTCGATCCCACCCAGAACAACACCAGCATCGACGACGTGGTGGGCCACGGCACTTGGGTGTCCGAGATTGCGGCGGGCACGCCGTTCGCCCAGTTCCCCGGCGGCATCGCGCCGGGTGCCTACCTGGTTTCGGCCCGGATCATTGCCGACAACGCGCCGGACGACAACGGCAGCACGCCGCCGACCACCGTCACCGCGCAGGACGCGCAGTTTTTCCAGCAGGTCAATGCCGATCTCGTCAACAACGGCGTCAAGGTGATGAACAACTCCTGGGGCGGAATCACCTGGGACACCACCAATGCCAGCGTGAACCAGGCGTTCGACGCGGCCTACAGCCCGTTCGTGAACCAGAACGGCGGTCTGGTGGTGTTCGCCGCCGGCAACGACTCGCAACCCAACCCCAGCACCATTGCGGCGCTGCCCAGCGTGGCGCCCGATCTCGCGAAAGGCTGGCTGACCGTGGTGGCCGTCAACAGCAACAACCCGACCCAGCTCGAAAGCTATTCCAACCAGTGCGGCATCGCGATGAACTACTGCCTCGCCGCCCCGGGCGACGTGATCGTGCTGGACAAGAACACCACCAGCACCACCACCAATCCGACCTACTACATCGTGGAAGGCACCTCGTTCGCCGCACCTCAAGTGTCCGGCGCGGCGGCGCTGGTGTGGCAGGCGTTCCCGTATTTCAACAACGACCTGGTGCGGCAGACGCTGCTGGGCACCGCCGACCCGCTGGGCGGTTCGCAGCCCAACCCGACCTTCGGCTACGGCGAACTGGACGTGGGCAAGGCGGTGCAGGGCCCCGCGCAATTCAACTGGGGCGACGTGTCGGTGTCGTTCGACAACATGACCTCGACCTGGAGCAACGACATCCGCGGCGCGGGCGGATTGATCAAGAACGGCACGGGCACGCTGGTGCTCACCGGCACCAACACCTATGCAGGCGGCACGGTGATACAGGGCGGCACCCTGCAGGCGGTGCAGCTGTTGCCGGTGGCGACGGCACAGAAGGAAAGCGTGCTCGGGGCCGACGTTGCCGTGGAAAACGGCGGCACGCTGTACGCGAGTGCGGGCACGGCGGGTTCCCTGCTCAACGCGGGCACCGTGGTGGTGAAGGGCGGCAACACGCAGGTTGGCGCCCAGTACACGCAAACGTCCACCGGCACACTTTCCGTCAGTCTGGGTTCTCTGCTCCAGGTTGGCGGCAACGCGAGTCTGGCGGGCACGCTCAACGTGCTGGGTGCGGACCCCGGTTACGTCACCAGCACCCACCAGAACGTGCTTACCGCCGGTGGCGTCGTGACCGGCACCTTCGCGCAACTCACCACCTCGCCCGGCGTGTTCCTCGACACCACGATCCAGTACACGCCCGACACGGTGTGGCTGGACACCACCAGCCTCAGCATCACCCAGGCCGCGCAGGCGATGGCGTTGAACGATCCGCCGATGCAATCGGCGGCGGCGCGGATGCAGAGCGGTTTCGATGCGATCAACGCCCGGATCGCGACGGGCGGCACGGTGCCGTCCGGCACCTTGCTGGCCGCCGGAGCGTTCCAGCATACGCCGACCGTTGCCGCCGCGCAGGCGTCGCTGCAAAGCCTGTCCGGACAGTTGCACGCGGCCAGCGCGGCGATGCTGTTCGACGCGATCGACGCGGCGGACGATGCCCTGTCGGATCGCTTCGACGATCTGCTGGCGGGACGCGCGAAGCCCGGATCGTGGACGGGCGACCTTGGCTGGCAGGGTGACTTGCAGCGTACCGGCTACAGTGGCGCGACCTTCCGCAACGTGGGCAGCATGGTCGGCGCCGATTTTGCCGTCGGCAGCAACGGATTGATCGGATACGCAGTCGGACAAGGCCGCGGCTTCGGCCAGCTCGATCTATCCTGGGATCACGGCCAGACCTGGACCGACAGCGTGGCGCTGTACGGCGGCCTGGTGCACGGGCCGTGGTACCTCGACGGACGACTGGGCGGTGGCTGGTTCCACGGCGACATGCAGCGCCTGCTGCTGCTGGGCGGTCTCGCCGCGCCGGTAGGCAGCGGACAGACCGGCAGCTACGGCACCGCATCGCTGGAAACGGGCTTTCAGCTGCACCTGGCGGGCACGCGGCTCACGCCGTTCGTCAATCTGCGCTACCAGCATCTGGACCAGGGCGCGTTCGCGGAGCAGGGCGGTTACGGCTTCGGCCTTGCGGCGGACGCGCGCGGCGCCGGACGCGTGCAGAGCGGCATCGGCCTGCGCGCCCAGCGCGGGTGGACGCTCGCCAACGGCATGCGGATGCAGTTCGACGGCAGCGCCATGTGGCAGCACGCGTGGCACCAGTACGGCGAGGCGTTCGATGCGACGTTCACCGATTTCGACGACTGGCTGCCGCTGACCGGCGTGGGCTTGTCGCGCGATGACTCGGTGCTGCGCGCCGGCGTCGATCTGTGGCCTTCGCGCGATGTCGGGCTCAGGCTGGGCTTCGAACGTGAGCAGGGTTCGCGCCAGCGCGCCGACAGCGTCGCCTTGCAGGCATTTGCGTCGTTCTGAGTGCCACATGAATCGCGGGCGCCGTGAGGGGGCCTTGCGGCGATCAGACAGCGTGCTTGCCGCCGGCCGATCGGTTGTCCCAGGATCGACCCATGCAACGCCGCGATTTTCTCCGCCTCACCGTCTTGGCCCCGTTGACGGCCCTGGCTGCGCGCGACCGACCCCCGCCTTCACGCGCTCCGATCGGGCGGCGCTTGCCGGACGGCCGGCCGCACCGTTTTGAACTCTCCGCGCGGCAATTTCTCCTCGACGGCGAACCGTTCACGATCCGCAGCGGCGAGATGCACCCGATCCGGATTCCCTCGGCGTACTGGCGGCACCGGGTCCGGATGGCGAAGGCGATGGGGCTCAATACCGTCTCGCTGTACCTGATGTGGAACGCCCTGGAATCCGAACCGGGCGTCTTCGATCTCACCACCGGACGCCGCGATTTCGCGCGCTTCATCCGGATGTGCATGGACGAAGGCATGTGGGTGTACCTGCGTCCCGGGCCCTACGTCTGCGGCGAATGGGATTTCGGCGGATTGCCGCCGTACCTGCTGCGCCATCCGCACATCCGCGTGCGCGACAGGGGAGATGCCGATTACATGGCCGCGGTGCGCCGTTACATCGCCACGATCGCACCGGTGATCCGGCCCTTGCTGGCCGCGAACGGCGGTCCGGTGCTGATGCTGCAGATCGAGAACGAGTACGCCTCGTTCGGCCGCGATCCCGCCTATCTCGAACTGCTGCGCTGGTTGTGGCGGCAACACGGCATCGATGGTCCGTTTTCCGTTTCCGACGGGCTGGGCCCGCTGCGCAAGGCGCACACGTACCTGCCAGGCGCGGCGCTGGGGCTGGACGGCGACACCGGTTTCGCGGCAGCGCAGGACCTGGCGGGCGAGATGCCGGTGTGGATGGGCGAAGGCTATCCCGGCTGGCTGACGCACTGGGGCGATGCGGGTTTCGCGCGCGGCGATTTCGCGGGGACGCTGCGCAAGCTGCTCGACCAAAACCGCTCGTTCAACATCTACGTGGTGCATGGCGGCACCAATTTCGGTTTCGGCGCGGGCGCCAACGCGAACGACGACGGCTCGCATTTCCAGCCGGTGATCACCAGCTACGATTACGCTGCGCCGATCGACGAGCGCGGCGCGGCGACCCCGGACTATCACGTGTTCCGCCGCATGCTTGCGGCGCACGCCGGGCATGCTCTGCCGGCCGTACCGGCGCCGCCGCAGACCGTTTCGTTCGCGGCCATCGTGCCCGTCGCGCACGCATCGCTGTGGGACAACCTGCCGGACGCCAGGCGCGTGCGCAAGCCGCAAGGCAACGAACTGCTGTTCGGTCAGGATCACGGCATGGTGCTGTACCGGCGGCGCCTGCGCGGTGGTGGCGAATTGACCCTCGAAGGCGTACACGACTACGCCTGCGTGTTCTTGGGCGGCATCCACGTCGATGACATCTCGCGCGTCGTGCATGCCGCGCTGCACACTGGCCATCGCGTCATGCTGCCTGCGCGCGACGGCGAAGCGTGGCTGGAAATCCTGGTGGACAGCTTCGGCCACGTGGGCTACGGCCACGACATGACCGACCGCAAGGGCATCGTCGGCGAGATCCGTTTGAACGGGATGGTGCTCGAGGAATGGGAAGCGGTGGGCCTGCCGCTGGACCGGGAATGGCTGGACGGTCTGCGTCCGCTGCATCAGCCGCCGACGCGCGCCGGCGTGTTTTTCCGGGCCGCGCTGCACCTCGACAAAACGGGCGACTGCTACCTCGACCTGACCGGCTGGGACAAGGGTTATCTCTGGGTCAACGGCCGCCTGCTGGGCCGCTACTGGCGCATCGGTCCGCAGCAGCGCCTGTTCTGTCCGGGCTCGTGGCTGCACGCCGGCGACAACGAGGTGCTGGTGTTCGACACACACCGCACGACGCCGGCACCGATCCGCTGTGCGGCCACGCTGCACGGATGACTGTCGCGCATCCTCACGCCTTGCCGTGGAAGAGCTCGCGGCCGATCAGCATCCGCCGGATTTCGTTGGTCCCCGCGCCGATCTCGTACAGCTTGGCGTCGCGCAGGATCCGTCCGGTGGCGAATTCATTGATGTAGCCGTTGCCGCCCAGCGCCTGGATCGCCTCCAGCGCGACGTGCACCGCGCTGGTCGAGGCCGCCAGCAGACAGGCCGCGGGGTCGATGCGCGATTTCACGCCGTCGTCGAAGTGCTTCGCGACCATGTAAGCGAATGCGCGCGAGGACTGCAGCGCGGTGTACATGTCGGCGATCTTGGCCTGCATGATCTCGAAGGTGCCGATCGGCGCGTTGAACTGCTTGCGTTCGCGCACGTAGGGCAGGGTGATGTCCAGCGCGGCCTGCATCAGCCCGATCGGGCCGCCCGACAGCACCAGGCGTTCGGTGTCCAGACCGCTCATCAGCACACGCACGCCCTCGTTGACCTCGCCGATCCGGTTCTCGTCGGGAATCGTGCAGTTCTCGAACACCAGCTCGCAGGTGTTGGAACCCCGCATGCCCAGCTTGTCCAGCTTCTGCGCGGTGTGGAATCCCTGCATGCCCTTCTCGACGATGAAAGCGGTGACGCAGCGGCTGCCGGCCGGACGCGGCGCGGTGCGCAGGTAAGTCAGCACCACGTCGGCGTCGGGACCGTTGGTGATCCACATCTTCGAACCGTTGGCGATCCATGCGTCACCTTTCTTCTCGGCCCTGCATGCCATCGAGCCGACCACGTCGGACCCGGCGCCCGGCTCGCTCATCGCGAGCGCCCCCACCCATTCGCCCGAACACAGTCTGGGAAGATATTTCTTCCGCTGCGCCTCGCTGCCGTTGTGGAAAATGTTGTTGACGCACAGGTTGGAGTGCGCGCCGTAGGAGAGTCCCACCGAACCCGAGGCGCGCGAGATTTCCTCCATCGCGACGAGGTGCGCGAGGTAGCCCATCCCGCTGCCGCCGTATTCCGCCGGCACGGTGATGCCGAGCAGGCCCATCTCGCCCAGCTTCTTCCACAGATCGGGCGGAAACGCGTTGTCGCGGTCGATCAGGTCGGCGCGCGGCGCGATCTCCTTGTCCGCGAACGCGCGCACGCTTTCGCGCAGCAGGTCGATGTCTTCGCCGAGTCGGAAGGGTCGCATGAGATTCCCTGATTGCCGTCATTCCGGCGAAAGCCGGAATCCATTGTGCTTTGTGATGTACACAGAATCAAAATGGATTGACTCGCCACATCCCTGTGGCTCGCCCTTCGGGCCATCGGCTGCGCCGATGTTCGCTCCGGCATCCTGCCTTCGCAGTCGGGATCGCCGCTGCGCGGCGTCCGGAATGACGACTTACTTTAGACTTTCCCGAGTCCCGAGTCCCGAGTCCCGGGTCCCGCGGTTCTTATTGCCCGCGCATCCTGCCCAGGAACCGGGCGCCGTCGTTGCCCATCGTCGGCAGCTTGATCCTGCCGATGGCGTTGATGCGCTCTTCGGCCATCCGGTCGGCGGCCCTGTACGTGGGGATGCCGTCGCGATCGGCGATCTGGAAGATCCGTCCGACGTTGTAGTAGATGCTGCGCATCATCCGCATCGCGCGCTCGCGGTTGTAGCCGTCGATCTCCAGCGACACGTTCATCACGCCGCCGGCGTTCACCGCGTAATCGGGTGCGTACAGCACGCCGCGCTTCATCAGCTCGTCGCCGACCTGGTCGGTGGAAAGCTGGTTGTTGGCGGCGCCGCAGATGATCCTGGCCTTGATCCGGTCGATGGTCTGCTCGTTGATGGTGCCGCCCAGGGCGCAGGGGCTGAACACGTCGCAATCCACGTCGTAGATCTCGTCGGTGCCGACCGCCTCGCAGCCCAGTTCGTCCACGCAGCGCTTCACCGCGTCCTTGTTGATGTCGGTGACGAACACCTTGGCGCCCTGTTCGCGCAGCAGCTTGATGAACTCCGAGCCCACGTGGCCCGCGCCCTGCACCGCGAAGCAGTATTTGCCGACGTCCTCGTTGCCGTGCTTGTAGTGCAGCGAGGCCATCACGCCCTGCAGGGTGCCGAACGCGGTGAACGGCGAGGGATCGCCCGAGCCGCCGTGCACCTGGTGCACGCCGGTCACGAATTCGGTTTCGCGGAACACGTATTCCATGTCGTTGACGTCGATGCCGACGTCCTCGGCCGTGATGTAGCGGCCGTTCAACGAATTGACGAAACGCCCGAACGCGCGGAACAGCGCCTCGGACTTGTCCTTCGCGGGATCGCCGATGATCACCGACTTGCCGCCACCCAGGTTCAGGCCTGCCACCGCGTTCTTGTAGGTCATGCCGCGCGACAGCCGCAGCACGTCGTTCAACGCTTCCTGCTCGTTCCGGTACGGCCACATCCTGAGGCCGCCCAGCGCGGGGCCCAGCACGGTGTTGTGGATCGCGATGATGGCTTTCAGGCCCGCGTCCCTGCTCTGGCAGAACACGACCTGTTCATGGCCGGTGGTGGCAATGGTTTCGAAAATCATCGGCGCTTGCTCCCGATGCGCCGGGATTCCGGCGCGAGATGACAGACGCGGCACTCGCAAGAGTGCCGCGGACGGTATGCGAACCCGGCACGACTGCCGGCCCCGAAAGCGCGGGACCGCGGTTCGCAGCCGCCTAGTGTAGCCGGGGCATGCGGCGCGGGACAGCCTGGACGGCAGAGTTGCGTTCAAGACGGCCGTGCAAGTCCTTGTCGCTCAAGGATGATGGCGTTCAAGGCGGGAGCGGGTACACGGAATGCTGCGGGCCCTGTTTGCGCCCGCGACTCATCCCTTATCGAATCCTGGTCCAGTAGCCCAGATGGAACTGCCATACCGGTCCGCTCTGCACCCAGTAGCCAGGCACGTAGCGCCAGCCGGGCCGGGCGGCGATCCAGTGGCCCCTGCGCCAGACGTAGCGATAGCCGTTCCACGCCCAGTGGCCCGGCACCCAGACCCATCCGACCCGCGGCGGCGGCACAGGCTCCACGATCGCGGCGGGTGGCGGCGTGCCGACGGTCACCCCGATGCCGACCGCGACCCGCGCGGAAGCGGCCGGAGCGAGACCCAGACCGGCGAAAAGCAGGGCCAGCGAGATCAGCAAGGCACGAATGCGCATGGACATCTCCTCCTCGGTTGGTGTGTCATGCCACGCCCACAACGCGAAGGACCGCGCGGACGACGACAGCGCGCCCGCTGGCGTTAAGCCGCAGTTGCGCATGCGCTGCGCCGGCCGATCGACGTGCCCGGAGCGTATGCCGTGGCGCACGGCCGTTGCTCGCGTGCGACGCGGAAAACCCATGTCCGGAGGCGGAGCATCGACGACTCGGATGCCTTGGCGAGGATCCGACGAAAAATTGCCGCACCGTGATGTGCGCGTCGCGCGCAGCCGTTGCCGGCGCGACATCGGCGCGGCATCATGCGCGGCTTCGATCACCGGCGGGGGACCGCCATGCACACGGCCACGCGTTGCTGCATCGTCGGTGGCGGCCCTGCCGGGATGATGCTGGGCCTGCTGCTGGCGCGCGCGGGCGTGCCGGTGACGGTGCTGGAAAAGCACGGGGACTTCCTGCGCGATTTCCGGGGCGACACGGTGCATCCCTCGACGCTCGCGATCCTGGACGAGATCGGACTGCGCGAACGTTTCGACAAGCTGCCGCAGCGCCGGGTCGATCATCTTTCCGGCATCATCGGTGGACGCGAACAACAGATCGTCGATTTCCGCGGCCTCGAGCCCTACGACCATCTGGCGCTGGTGCCGCAGTGGGATTTCCTGGACATGCTGGCCGATGCCGGTCGCGAGTTTCCGGCGTTCGATCTGCGGATGCGGCACGCGGCAACGGGATTGATCGAAGAAAACGGCCGCACGACAGGCGTGCGCGTGCAATCGCCGGATGGCGGTTACGAACTGCGCGCGGACCTGGTGGTCGCCTGCGACGGACGGCATTCCACCGTGCGCGGGTCGGCGGGTTTGCGGGCCCGCGAATACGGCGCGCCCATGGACGTGCTGTGGTTCCGGATGCCGCGCAGGGAAAGCGATCCGCAAGACACCTTCGGCATCGTCGATCGCGGGCACATGATGGCGATGCTGAACCGGAACGATTACTGGCAGACCGCGTTCCTGGTCCCGAAAAGCGGCGACGCCGCGCTGCGGGCGCAGCCGATCGACGCGTTGCGCGAATCGGTGGTGCGGCTGGCACCGTTCCTGGCCGACCGCCGCGATGCGATCGAATCATGGGACAAGGTCAGCACGCTGTCGGTGCAGGTCGATCGACTGGAGCGCTGGCACAGGCCCGGCCTGCTGCTGATCGGCGATGCCGCGCATGCGATGTCACCGATCGGCGGGGTGGGCATCAACCTCGCGATCCAGGACGCGGTGGCCGCCGCGAACGCGCTTGCGCGGCCGTTACGCAGCGGTGGCGTCATCGACGAACCGCTGTTGTCATCGATCCAGCGGCGCCGCGAATGGCCGGTGAAGGTGGTGCAGCGCGTGCAGATCGTGATGCAGAAGCGGTTGATTTCGCGCGTGCTGGAACAGTCGGGCGAACCGCCCCGCGTGCCGGCGCTGCTGCGCTTTCTGCTGGGTTTCCGTGCGGTGCGGCACGTGCCGGCGCGCCTGTTCGGTTACGGCCTGCGGCAGGAACACGTGCACATGCCTGCAGCGTGATCGCGATCGCCCGGATGGGAACGGCGCCGTCAGGAGACGGCGCCGTCGCGTTGCGGAACGCCGCGGATCAGCCCTGCACCCAGATGCCGACCTTGAAGTGCCAGCCGTCGTTGCGGCGCACGTAGTGCGCCGGCACGTAGCGGTAACCCGGCCGCACCGCTTCCCAATGGCCCGGCTGCCACACGTAACGCGTGCCGGTCCAGCGCCAGTAACCGCGCGCCCAGACGTAACCCGGGCGTGGCGTCACGGTCTCGACGACGCGCACGGGCGGCGGCTGCGGGGCGATGACCTCGACGACGGCCGGAGCGGGGGCGGGTTCGACCACGGTGCGTTCGCGCACGACGCGCTCGGTGCAACCCGTCGCGAGCAACGCCGATGCCACGCAGGCGATGACGAGCAGGTGGTGGGTTTTCATGCAGTCCTCTGTGTCTGGTGATGTGGGGGTGCGGCACCGGAACGGGCCGCGGCCGTGATGTACCAGCGCAAGCTTTCCGCAGGCTGTCAGGGGGCGGCGCAAGTGGTCGCGCTGTACAATCGAAACGTTGAAAGCACAGTGTGGTGAAAATAGCACATGAGCTCCCCCGCATCCCGGCTGCCCGCCGAAGCGTCGCATCCCGACACGACGCCGCTGCGTTTCGTCACCGCCGCCAGCCTGTTCGACGGCCACGACGCCGCCATCAACATCATGCGGCGGATCATCCAGGCGCAGGGGGCGGAAGTGATCCACCTCGGCCACAACCGTTCGGTCGAGGAGGTGGTACGCGCCGCCCTGCAGGAGGACGCCGACGCGATCGCGCTGTCCAGCTATCAGGGCGGTCACGTCGAATACTTCAAGTACATGGTGGACATGCTGCGCGAGCGCGGCGCGGAACACATCCGCGTGTTCGGCGGCGGCGGCGGCACCATCACGCCCGAGGAAATCCGGGAGCTCGAGGACTACGGCGTCGAGCGCATCTACCACCCCAACGACGGGATGCACATGGGGCTGGTGCAGATGATCGAGGATGTGGTTTCGCGCGCGAAGCGCGCGCGGGACTCGGGACTCGGGACTCGGGACTCGCTGAAAAAGCCGGGACTCGGGACTCGGGACTCGGGACTCGCAGCCGTCGCAACGGTGGACATTGATAGTGAGATCAGCATTGGCCGGATGCTTTCGGCTATTGAAGACGGCGCATTTTCGGAATCCGAACTCAAATTGCTGCGCAAGCAATGGGCGCATGCCGCTGAATCCCGAGTCCCGAGTCCCGGGTCCCGGATTCCGGCGACGCCAGTGATCGGCATCACCGGCACCGGCGGCGCGGGCAAGTCGTCGGTGGTCGATGAACTAGTGCTGCGCTTTCTGCACGCGTTTCCTGCGATGCGGATCGCGGTGCTGGCGGTCGATCCGACGCGCCGTCGCGGCGGCGGCGCGCTGCTGGGCGACCGCATGCGGATGAACAGTTTGCGTTCGCACCGGGTGTTCATGCGTTCGATGGCGACGCGCCGCGCGCACGTCGCCACCAACGCGGTGCTGCACGATTGCATCGCGTTCCTGAAATCGCTCCCGTTCGATCTCGTGATCGTCGAAACCGCGGGCATCGGGCAGGCCGACACCGAAATCGTCGACCTCGTCGATTTCCCCGTGTACGTGATGACCAGCGACTACGGCGCGGCCAGCCAGCTCGAGAAGATCGATATGCTGGATTTCGCGCAGCTCGTCGTACTCAACAAGTACGACCGCCGCGGCGCCGAGGATGCGCTGCGCGACGTGCGCAAGCAGTGGAAGCGCAACCACGGGGCGTTCAAGCTGCCGGACGAAGACGTGCCGGTGTATCCCACCATCGCCAGCCAGTTCAACGACCCCGGCGTCACCTGGATGTTCGTGAACCTGTGCCGGTTGTTGCGTGAAAAGCTAGGAATCGGGAATGGGGAATCGGGACTCGGTAAAGCCGATAGTCATGGGGCGCAGTCGCAAGCCACACCGAAGGCGAGTCCCGAGTCCCGAGTCCCGAGTCCCGAACATTGCGACTTCAACCCGCGCGTCGATGTCTCGATCAAGGAACCGCGTGCCACGGTGCTGATCCCCGGCAACCGCGTGCGCTACCTCGCCGAGATTGCCGAGCAGGGCAGGGCGATCAACGCCGACATCGCGCGCATGGCCGAAGCCGCATCGAAGGCGCAGCATTATTACGAATCGCTCAAGGAACTCGGCGATCCGCAACTGCCGCGCGAACTGGATTTGTACGACGCAGAGGCGCTGCGAGTCCCGAGTCCCGAATCCCGGGTCCCGGTTTTGTTGCGCCAGCGCTACAACGAAGCCATCAAGGAACTCTCGGCCGAAGCGATCCGGCTTTTGCGCGAATGGCCCGCACGCAGGGAGGCCGTCACGGCCGAATTCAACGAATACGCAGTGCGCGGCAAGACCATCCGCGTCGAGAACTACCGCGAGACGATGTCGCACCAGAAGGTGCCCAAGATCGCGCCGCCGACCACCCGCGACTGGGGCGACCTGCTGAAGTTCCTGATGATGGAGAACCTGCCCGGCGCGTACCCCTACACCGGCGGCGTGTACCCGTACCGGCGCACAGGCGAGGATCCCACCCGCATGTTTGCCGGCGAAGGCACGCCGGAGCGTACCAACCGCCGCTTCCATTATCTGTCGCTCGGGCAGCCCGCTGCGCGTCTGTCCACCGCCTTCGACAGCGTCACGCTGTACGGCGAGGACCCGGCCGAGCGCCCGGACATCTACGGCAAGATCGGCAACTCCGGCGTGTCCATCGCCACGCTGGACGACATGAAGAAGCTGTATTCCGGCTTCGACCTGTGCGATCCCAAGACCAGCGTGTCGATGACCATCAACGGCCCCGCGCCGATGATCCTCGCGATGTTCATGAACACCGCGATCGACCAGCAGGTCGAGAAATACCTGAAGGAAGA
>JAJPHQ010000059.1 GCA_021325195.1 Gammaproteobacteria bacterium
CGGTGCCGGCCGGTACCGCGGCCTGCATCAGCCGGCCGCGCTCGGCAACCAGGCCGGCGGCATCGCGCAGCGGCAGCGCGCCCGCGCACACCAGCGCGGAGTATTCGCCCAGGCTGTGCCCGGCCATCTGCGCCGGCAGCGCACCGCCCTGCGCAAGCCACACACGCCAGACCGCGACGCTGGCAGCCAGCAGCGCCGGCTGGGTGTTCTCGGTCCTGCCGAGGTCCTCTTCGGGACCGCGCTGCGAGAGTTCCCACAAATCCAGTCCCGCACCTTCGGATGCCTCGTCGAAGGCCGCGCGCACCTCGGGAAATTCGGCGGCGAGGTCCGCCAGCATCCCGACCGCCTGCGAACCCTGACCGGGAAAGACGAACGCCAAATGCGGGACTCGGGACTCGGGACTCGGGACTCGACTTGTGTCAGTCATGGGCTGTTACCAATCGTCGGTGCGCTCGGTCCGAAGCGGGCTCGAAACACCCGTGACAATTCATCGCCATGGAAGTGGGGAGACCGCGTAGTGTCCTTGCGAGATCATGCCGTATTTTCCCGAGTCCCGAGTCAATAACGCACCATCGCCGATGCCCAGGTGAAACCACCGCCGAAGGCCTCCAGCAGCAGGTTCTGGCCGCGTCTGACCTTGCCCGAACGCACCGCGGCATCCAGCGCCAGCGGCACCGAACCCGAGGAGGTGTTGGCGTGCTTGTCCACGGTGACGATCACGCGATCCATCGACATGCCCAGCCTCTTCGCCGTGGCCTCGATGATGCGCAGGTTGGCCTGATGCGGGATCAGCCAATCGACATCCTTTTCGTGCATGCCGGCCTCGCGCAGGGTCTGGCCGACCAGCGAGTCGAGTGTCTTGACCGCCACCTTGAACACCTCGCGCCCGCTCATGTTGATGCGCACGCCGTGGTTCTTCTCGTCCTTGAAACCGGCCGATACGCCGACCGGATTCCACAGCAGATCCTTGTAACCGCCGTCGGCATGCAGGCAGGTGGCGAGAACACCGGGCTCGTCGGAGGCTTCCAGCACCACCGCGCCGGCACCGTCGCCGAACAGCACGCAGGTTTCACGTTCGCTCCAGTCCACCATCCGCGTCAGTGTTTCGGCGCCGACCACCAGTACTTTTTTCGCGTTGCCCGCACGGATGAACTTGTCGGCGATGCCCAGCGCGTACATGAAGCCCGAGCACGCGGCATTGACGTCGAACGCGGCGCAGCCGTTGGCACCCAGCCAATCCTGGATTAGACACGCCGTGGCGGGAAAGATCAGGTCGGGCGTGGTGGTGCCCAGAACGATCATGTCCAGTTCGGACGCCTTCACGCCGGCGTCGTGCAGCGCCTGCCGGGCCGCGCGGAAGGCCAGATCGCCGGTGGTTTCGCCCTCGGCCGCTACGCGCCGTTCGCGAATGCCCGTACGGCTCCTGATCCATTCGTCGCTGGTATCGACCAGCTTTTCCAGGTCGGCGTTGGTGACCACGCGCTCGGGCAGCGCGCTGCCGGTGGCGACGATGCGGGCGAAGCTCAAGGCGCGGTTCCCCGGAAAAGGTCTGGATCAGCCTGCCTGTTTGCGCTTCGTTTCCGCATGCTCAATACCCCACAATCCCGTCGAACGGCTGCGCAGCGGCACGCTGGCAGCCCCCTGATCCAAGGGAACACTGGAACGGCGACACCGAATGTCCCGGGGCGAACGCCGCCGGGGCAACGAGGTCAGTCCTCGTCAACGACCGTCGTCTTGTCCTGGACCACCTTGCGGCCGCGGTAATAGCCATCCTTGGTGATGTGGTGACGGCGGTGGATTTCGCCCGAGGTCGGATCGGTGGCGAGCTGCACCTTGGTCAGCGCGTCGTGCGAACGGCGCATGCCGCGTCGGGACGGGGTCTTGCGGCTTTTCTGTACGGCCATGACGGCTCTCCTGCAAAGCAATTCAACGATTCTTTTCCTGCGCCTCGCGCAGGGCACGCAGCCCCGCGAAGGGATGCGAGCCCTGTTCCGCCTGCGCCGCGGCATCGTCCGATGCCGCCTGCCACCCGCCCTGCGACATTTCGCTGCCCGGTTTCACCGGTACCAGCGGCAGTGCCAGCAGCAGCTCGTCCTCGATCACGGCGCGCGGGAACACCATGCCGCCTTCCAGCAACAACGGTTCGCAATCGGGCGGCAATCCCGCCTCCTCGCGCTCGTCCGTGATCAGGCCCAGCAGGCTCTCGATTTCGGCCGGCCATTCGAACGGCTGCAGTGTCCGCTGACATTCCAGCGTCAGCCGCGCCGACAGCCGCACCAGCAACTGCGGCGTGCCCAGTTCGCCCGTTCCGAAATCGAGCCGGTAGGCGACCTCGCCGCGATCGTCGGCGAGTGCACCCGCCAGCCGCGGCAGGGCGGCGACAGGCAGCACCCCCTCGAATGAACGCCGCGACGCCACCATGCGCTCGGCGTCCACCCGTTCGGGCAGGGACGCGGACATAAGCGTGAAATGCTAGATTCCGGTCACGCCGAAGTCAACCACGATGCGTTAGCGTGCGCGTTGGCCCGTATCGTGCTTCACTCAGGCCGGCATTGCGAGTCTCCACGCATTTGAACGATCTTTCGCCAACCCTGATCGGTGTGATCCTGCCGCTGCTGGTGGCGCTGGTCGCGATGACCGCGATCGGCCTGATCATGTACCGGCAGGGGCGCCACCGCAGCGCCCTGCGCGCCCTGCACCGTGAAGCGGACGGCCTGGAACACGATCTCAAGGAATGCCGCCTGCGCCTGCAGCGCGCACACGCGGCGATGTCGATCGGTCCTGACCGGGCCGCGGCAGGCGAAACCGATGCGCGCAGTGCGATCGACGCCGCGTTGCGCGAACTGCTGGCGCACCGCCTGTGGTTGCGCGACCGCGCGGGCGACGCCAACCAGCACGAACTCGACGCCGCGGTCGCGGCGATCGGCAAGGCGCGCGCCGCGCTGGGCAACCAGTTGCAGGCGCTCGCATCCGCGCAGCGCGCGCTCGACACCGCGGTGCGCGAGAAGATCGAGGATCTGGCGCAGCGATGACCCTGCCGCGCGTCGTGCTTGCTTCCACATCCCGTTACCGCGCCGAACTGCTGCGCCGGCTGCTCGACCGTTTCGAGCAGCTCGCGCCGGGCGTCGAGGAAACGGCGTCGCCCGGCGAGACCCCTGCCGCGCGTGCCGCGCGCCTGGCCGAAGCCAAGGCGCGCGCGGTGGCGGCCAGGCAGCGCGACGCGCTGGTGATCGGATCGGACCAGGTGGCCGCACTGGACGACGCGGTGCTCGACAAGCCCGGCAACGCCGGGAATGCGCGGCGGCAACTGGCCGCGTGCAGCGGACGCGGTGTGGATTTCCACACCGCCCTGTGCGTGATCGACACCCGCGACGGCGCGACGCTGCACGCCATCGATCACACCCGCGTGGTGTTCCGGACGCTCGGCGAAGACGAAATCACGCGCTACCTCGAACGCGACCGCCCGCTCGATTGCGCAGGCAGCTTCCGGGCCGAGGCCGCGGGCATCGCCTTGTTCGAGCGCATCGAAAGCACCGATCCCACCGCCTTGATCGGATTGCCATTGATCGCCCTGGCCGCCCTGCTCCGCCGGGCCGGCTTCCGGGTTCCCTGACCGGTGCCGCGGCAGCGAGAACGCGCAGGCCGTACACTCGGGCCACCGCATTGCCTCGGCCGTCCCATGGATCTCGCCGCCACCTCTTCCGCATCCGCCGCTTCCGGCGCGCCGCTGCGCGCGCGCCTGGATGCCGCGCTGGCGCAGGTCAACCGGGTGGTGCTGGGCAAGCCGCATCCGGTCCGGCTGGCCTTCGCCTGCCTGCTGGCGGGCGGACACCTGCTGATCGAGGACGTGCCGGGCGTTGGCAAGACCACGCTGGCGCACGCGCTGGCGGTGACGCTGGACCTGAGCTTCCGGCGCATCCAGTTCACTTCGGACCTGCTGCCCACCGACATCGTCGGCGTCAGCGTGTTCGACCGCGACAGCGGAGCGTTCCGTTTCCAGCCCGGTCCCGTGTTCGCGCAACTGGTGCTGGCCGACGAGATCAACCGCGCCACGCCCAAGACCCAGAGCGCGCTGCTGGAAGCAATGGCCGAGGGTCAGGTGACGGTCGATGGCGCCAGCCGTCCGCTGCCGCAACCCTTCTTCGTGGTCGCCACCCAAAATCCGCTGGACATGGCGGGCACCTATCCCCTGCCCGATTCGCAGCTCGACCGTTTCATGCTGCGGATCTCGCTGGATTACCCCGACAGCGAAGCCGAGCGCAGCCTGCTGACCGGCGAGGACCGTTCGACGCTGGTCGATCGTCTGGTGCCCTGCCTCTCGGGCGAGGACATCCTGCTGCTGCGCGAACAGGTGCGCACCGCGCAGGCCAGTCCCGCGCTGCTGGACTACGTGCAGGCGTTGCTGACGGCCAGCCGCCGGCATCCCGACATCCGCACCGGTCTGTCGCCGCGTGCCGGCCTTGCGCTGCTGGCCGCTGCCCGCGCCTGGGCGCTGCTGGACGGGCGCGGCTTCGTGATTCCCGAAGACGTGCAGGCGGTGTTCGCGGCGATCGCCGCGCACCGGCTGATCGCGTCGCGGCATCTTCCGCGCGAAGGACTTGCGCAGGACCTGCTGGGCAGCGTCGCGGTGGAGTGAAATGGACGCCGCCGCACGCCGCCGATGGCACGGCAAGCTGCCCGGTGCCGTGAGCCGCCTGCCGATGTGGCCGCGCCTGCGCACGCCCGAACGCCTGCCGGTGCGCCTTCACCGCAACCGGATCTACATCCTGCCCACGCGCGCCGGTCTCGGCTTCGGCGTGCTGCTGGTCGCGATGCTGCTGGGCGCGCTCAATTACCAGAACAACGCCGCGTTGCTGCTCACCTGTCTTTTGGGCACCACCCTGGCAGCCAGCATGCTGATCGCGTGGCGCGACCTGCAGGGCCTGACCTTGCAGGCCGTGCACGCCGATCACGCCTTCTGCGGCGAGCGGATGACGCTGCACCTCGCGTTCGAGGACGACGGCCGCGCCCGGCGCGGCCTGCGCATCGCGGTGGACGAACGGCAGCAAGCGTGCCCGCTGCAACCCGGCGCCACGCAGGCCACCATCAACGTTCCCGCGGATCGCCGGGGCTGGCGGGCCCTGCCGCGGATGTGCCTGTCCAGCTCGCTGCCATTCGGACTGTTCCGGGCCTGGGGCTGGATAACGCCGGATCTGCGGGTGCTGGTCTATCCGCGCGTCGGAGAGGACGGCGCGCCGCCCTCCCGCAACGATGATCCGCGCGAACGGCTGCCGGGCGGCGATGAATTCGCCGGCCTGCGCGATTACCGGCAGGGCGATGCGCTCCGGCACGTCGCCTGGAAGGCCAGCGCACGCCGCGGTGATCTGCTGGTGCGCGAATTCGATCGCGCCGCACCGGGTTCGCCGCTGCGCTTCGACTGGTTCGCGCTGCCCGGCGTACCGCGCGAACCGCGCATCTCGCGCCTGACGGGCTGGGTGTGCGACGCCTACGCTGCGGCACATCCCTGGATCCTGGTGCTGGAAGACGGCCGCACATTCGGTCCGGCCATGGACGCAGCGCATTACCACCGTTGCCTGGCCGCGCTGGCGGAGCTGCCGTGATCCCCGGATCCCCGCGTCGGCAGGCGGCCACGGAGTTCCCGGCCATGGATGGCGGCTTTGTCGGCACTGCCCAAGAAGCGATCGCGCTCGATGCCCGTTCTTTCGATCTCCTGTGCCTGACCGTCGCCTGCGTGCTGGCCACCCACGCCCCGCACCTGCCGCCGTGGTTCGCGCTGGCGCTGATACTGATCCTGCTGGCGCGCTGGCTGCAGCGCCGCCGGCAGCGCGGACGGATTCCCGCATGGATGCGCCTCGCGATGCTGGTGGCAGTGCCCGCGGTGGTGGTCGCCGCCTACGGCACGCCGTTCGGCAAGCAGCCCGGCGCGGCGATCGTGTGCGGCCTGCTGGTGCTGAAACTGCTGGAAAGCGAGCGGGTGCGCGACGCCTGCATGGCGATCGGCTTCGCCTGCTTCATCCTGATGAGCGCCCTGCTGTTCACCCAATCGCTGGGCATGACCCTGGCCGTTGCGCTGGTCCTGCTGCCCGCCCTGGCGACCCTGCGCACCCTGCAACCGGGATTGCCGGACGATCGCCTGTTGCCGGCCTTCTCGCCCGGTGCCGTGCTGCTGGCCTCCGCGCTGCCGGCGGCGCTGCTCGCGTTCCTGTTCGTGCCACGTCTGGCGACACCGCTGTGGGGCGCGCCCGGCGCGGGCACGGCGCGCACCGGCATCACCGACCGGATGGCGCCGGGCGACCTCGCCAACCTGCTGATCGACGACAGCGTGGCGATGCGGATCGGTTTCGACGGAACACCGCCAGCGCCGGAGCTGCGCTATTTCCGGGGCATGGTGCTGTGGCATTTCGACGGACGCGCGTGGCTGCCGGGCGCGGCCGCCGATCGCGACGCGCCGCCCGAGGCCATCGCCTCGCGCGGCAGCGGCATCGGCTACGACGTGACGCTCCTGCCGACCCAGCGACGCTGGCTGTTCGCGCTGGACGTTCCGGTCGCCGCACCGGCCGGTGCGCTGCTCGGCCCCTACCGGACGCTGACCGCCAGCCGTCCGGTCACGCAGACGCTGCATTATCACGCCTATTCGGTATCGAGTTACCGGCTGGCGCCGGCGCTGGATTCCCGCGAACGCGCGGCGGCGTTGCAACTGCCGTCCGGCTTCGATCCGCGCGCACGAGCACTGGCCGGACGATGGCGCGCACAGGCCGGCGACGACTACGCAGCGATCGTGTCCGATGCACTGAGGCTGTTCCGGAGCGGCGGTTTCGCCTACAACCTCGCCGCCCCGCCACTGGGGCGCGACAGCATCGACGATTTCCTGTTCGGCACGAAACAGGGCTTCTGCGAACACTATGCCGGCGCCTTCACCTTCCTGATGCGCGCGGCGGGCATACCGGCACGCGTGGTGGTCGGCTATCACGGCGGTTACTGGAACGGCTACGCCGACTATCTTCTGATCCGGCAGTCCGATGCGCACGCCTGGTCCGAAGTGTGGCTGCCCGGCCGCGGCTGGGTGCGCGTGGATCCGACCTCCGCGGTGCGCAGGGTGCTGCTGGCAGGTGTCGGCGCCGACGCGACCGACGTGGACGAGGACGGCGGCTGGCTGTTGCGCTGGCGCGACCGCCTGGATGTTGTCAACCGCTGGTGGGATCAGGGCGTTATCGGTTTCGATGCGCTGCGCCAGAGCCGTCTGTTCCAGCCGCTGGGCTTGCCCAGGGCGGGATGGGGCGTGCTGGGTGCAGGCCTCGCGGTGATCGTGCTGCTCGCACTGGGCGTCGGCGCGCTGGTGGTGTCGCTGCGCCCGCGGCAGACGCCGCGCGATCCGCTGGCCGCCGCACAACGGCGCGTGCAGCAGCGGCTGGCACGCGCCGGCGTCGAACGCGCCGCCGGTGAAGGTCCGCGCGACTACTACGCACGCGCGGCGGGCATCCTGCCCGCCGCCGCCGAAGCGTTGCACGCGCTGGGTGCGGAATACCTCGCACTGCGTTACGCGTTTCGCGAACCGCCGCCTGAACGGGTTCGCGCGTTCGCGCAGCAGGCGCGTAATTTCCGCCCTCGCCGCGTGGTCAAATGAGCGTAGACTGGTTGCATACCTCCGGAGGCACGTCAATGTCACGTCGATTGCTTTGGATCGTCATCGGGGCGCTGGCGCTGGGCGGGTGCGCCACGATTCCGAAACCGCTGGAGGGCAACTACCCGCCGGTGTCGCTGGATGCCGCGCGCGCAGGCACGGCGCAGGGTACGCGGGTGCGCTGGGGCGGAGAGATCATCCAGACCACGCCGCGTGAAGAGCAGACCTGCTTCACGGTGCTGGCGGAACCCCTCGACTCGCAGGCGCGGCCACAACGCGGCGAGGACAGCCTGGGCCGCTTCGTCGCCTGCAAGCAGGGTTTCTACGACCCCGAGGTGTTTGCCAAGGGCCGCGAGCTCACCGTCACCGGCAACCTGGAGGGCACGATCCAGCAGAAGGTGGGCCAGTACGACTACACCTATCCGAAGGTCGCGGCCGACACGGTGTACCTGTGGCCCAAGCGGCCGCTGTACGCGGCAGTGCCGTACTACGATCCCTTCTGGGGTCCCTGCGATCCGTTCTGGTGCGGATGGGGTCCGTGGGGCTGGGGCCCGTGGTATTACCCGCCGCGCGTGATCGTGGTGCCCAGGTCGCCGCCGCCGCCACCGCCACCGCCGAAAGGCTGAGTCCGGTCATTCCGGTTTGCACGACGCCCGCCAAAGCGGGCGTCGTTGCATCCGGGCCGCTCAGGACATCCGTTCCGGCATCTGCCTGCCGGCAAGCAGATGGACGTGCAGATAAAACACCGTCTGCCCGCCGCCCCGGTTGCAGTTGATCACGCAGCGGTAACCCTGCTCCGCGAATCCTTCGCGTTTGGCGTAGGCCACGGCCGCCAGCAGCAGCTTGCCGAGCAATGCCGCGTCGGCCGGGCCGCAGTCGTTGAGCGTCGCGCGCGGCGTCTTGGGCACGAACAGCACGTGCACGGGCGCCTGCGGATGGATGTCGCGGAATGCCAAGACATCGTCGTCTTCATAAACGATGTCGGCCGGCAGTTCGCGGCGGATGATCTTGTCGAAGATGGTATCGGACATAGGGACGGGGAACCGAAGACGGAAGACGGCAAAGCGTAGAGGATGAAACCCGGCAGTTCATCCCCTTCCTGGGGAAGGAGGACTTGCGCGTCGCGTGCGCGGGGATGCCGGGCCTGCCGGCCCCGCGCCAGTTTCGCGATCCATGCGCCGGGCTTCAATCGGCAAGTTCGTGCCGGCTGCCGAAGGCGTGGGCAAGCGTACCGCGATCGACGTATTCCAGTTCGCCACCCAGCGGCACGCCGTGCGCGAGGCGCGTGGCGCGCACATTCGCCGCACGCGCGAGCTGGGCCAGCCAGTGCGCGGTGGCCTCGCCCTCCACGGTCGGGTTGGTCGCGATCACCATCTCGCGCACCTCGCCCCCATGCAGCCGACGCGCCAGCAGCTCGACGCCCAGTTCGTGCGGCCCCAGCCCATCCAGCGGCGACAGGCGTCCCATCAGCACGAAATACTTTCCGCGATAGCCGGTGGCCTGCTCGATCGCCAGCAGATCGGCTGGTGTTTCCACGACGCACAGCAAGGATGCATCACGCGAAGCATTGGCGCAGATCACGCAAAGCCCGCCTTCGCTGAAATTGCGGCAGGCGTTGCAGTGTCCGATCCGCTGCATGGCCAGGTCGAGCACGCGCGCCAGCCGGGCACCGCCGTCGCGGTCGCGCTCCAGCAGGTGAAACGCCATCCGCTGCGCGCTCTTGGCCCCGACACCCGGCAGGCAGCGCAGCGCCTCGACCAGTTCACCGAGCAGGGTGGAATCGGCGGTCATGCCATCAGAACGGCAACTTGAAACCCGGCGGAAGATTCAGGCCGCCGCCCAGCGCGCCCAGTTTCTGCTGGCTGGCTTCGGCGACCTTGTTGACCGCGTCGTTGACCGCCGCGGCGACCATGTCTTCGGCCATTTCCGGATCGTCGGCCAGCAGCTTGCGGTCGATGCGCACCCGGCGCACTTCGTGGCGGCCCGTCATCGTGACTTCCACCATCCCGCCGCCGGCGCTGCCGGTGACTTCCAGACGCGCGATCTCTTCCTGCGCGCGCTTCAGCTCTTCCTGCATGCGCTGCGCCTGCTGCATCAATTGTCCCAACTGTCCTTTCATGCCTGCCTGCCTGCGGGTCGGATGCTTTCCGGAATGATTTCGGCGCCGAACTGGCGCTGCATGTCCTGGATGATCGGATCGTCCGCCAGCGCGCGCTCCGCGGCGGCCTGTTCCCTGGACCGCTGCTGCGCGGCGCGTGCGGCCGGGGTGTCGACCGCCACTTCGGGGACGATGCGCACGCGCAGCTTGCGGCCGATCGCTTCACCCAGCCTGTCCTGCAACTGCGCGCACAGGGATTCGATCGCCAGGTGCATGTGCTCGGGTTTCAGCGCCAGCGTCAGCACGTTGCCATCGAACGATCTGGGCGCGGCGTGCTGCGCGAGCTGGCCCACCGGACCGCCCAGCGCGGCCCGCGTGATCCACGCTTCCCAGTCCGCAATGCCGTCCAGGGGCGGTTCCGCGGGGACGGTTTGCGGCGCGTCCGTTGCCGGCGCGCCGGGAACGTTGCGTGTCGGGGCACCCGCCGGCGCCGCCGGATGTCCGGCCGTTCCCGCGCGTGCCGGCGGCGCCGGTCGCGGCACCCCGGGGATAGCCGCTGCACTACCGGATGGCTTGGTCACCTCGCCCGCTGCGTCGGCACGAAACGCCAGCATCCGGAGCAGCGTCATCTCGAAACCGGTGCGCACGTCCGGTGCCAGCGGCAGGTCACGGCGGCCGTTCAACGCGAACTGGTACCACACCTGCACGTCTTCGGCGTTCAAGCGCGCGGCGATCTGGTCCAGCACCGCGCGCTCGTGTTCGTCGCCCTCGAAGCCGGGCACCAGTTGCCGCAACTGGATGCGATGCAGCGCGGTGGCGAGCTGTTCCAGCACCACCGCGAAATCCGGCGACAGGCCGGCGATCCGGCCGGCCTCGGCCAGCAGCGCATTGCCGTCGCCGTCGGCCAGCGCGCGCAGCAGTGCTCCGACCTCGCTGCCCGCGATGGTGCCCAGCATCGCGCGCACGTCGTCCGCGCGCAGCGTGCCGCCGCCGTGTGCGATGGCCTGGTCCAGCAGCGACAGGCCATCGCGCAGCGAGCCGTCTGCACCGCGCGCCAGTTCCTGCACCGCTTCCTCGTCGAATGCAATGCCTTCCCTGCCTAGGATCATCCGCATCTGGCCCGCGATCTGATCCGGCAGCAGACGCTTCAATCCGAACTTCAGGCAGCGCGACAGCACCGTGACCGGCAGCTTCTGCGGATCGGTGGTGGCGAGCAGGAACTTGACGTGTTCGGGCGGCTCTTCCAGCGTCTTCAGCAGCGCGTTGAAGGCGCTTTTCGAAAGCATGTGCACCTCGTCCACGAGGTACACCTTGCAGCGGCCCTGCGCCGGCGTGTACTGCGCGTTCTCGATCACTTCGCGCACGTCGTCCACGCCGGTGTTGCTGGCAGCGTCGATCTCGATCAGATCGACGAAACGCCCGGCATCCACCGCCTTGCAGATCGCGCATTCGCCGCAGGGATGCGCGGACATCCCCTTCTCGCAATTGAGCGACTTGGCGAAGATGCGCGCGATGGTGGTCTTGCCCACCCCGCGCGTGCCAGTGAAGAGATACGCGTGGTGCACGCGCCCGGAATCCAGCGCATGCGCCAGCGCCTTGACCACGTGCTCCTGCCCGACCAGTTCGTCGAACTGCCGGGGCCGCCATTTGCGGGCGAGGACCTGGTAACTCATGGGCACAGTCTTGGGGCGACACGCCATTGTGCCAAGACCGGACCACAGGACCAAGCACATTCAGCAACTCGTCTTGTGCGCATTCCCGGCGCCCGTTATTCTGCGCAGTTGATCGCGAACGGATCTTCACGGTGGAGAGGTGTCCGAGCGGTCGAAGGAGCACGCCTGGAAAGTGTGCAAGCGGCTAAACCCCGCTTCGCGGGTTCGACGGATTCGCCGGGAGCGAATCCGGACGACCGCAGGTCGGCCCCGAGCGCAGCGAGGGGCGAGCATCACGGACGATGCGAGCATATCCCGCCCCGGGCGGATCGAACCAGATTCGTGGAGAGGTGTCCGAGCGGTCGAAGGAGCACGCCTGGAAAGTGTGTAAGCGGCTAAACCCCGCTTCGCGGGTTCGACGGATTCGCCGGGAGCGAATCCGGACGACCGTAGGTCGGCCCCGAGCGCAGCGAGGGCCGAGCATCACGGACGATGCGAGCATATCCCGCCCTGGACGGGATCGAACCAGATTCGTGGAGAGGTGTCCGAGCGGTCGAAGGAGCACGCCTGGAAAGTGTGTAAGCGGCTAAACCCCGCTTCGCGGGTTCGAATCCCGCCCTCTCCGCCACTTTGCTGCTTCCACCGGAGTTCATGGTGGCCCCGTTGGCGCCTCCGCGACGATAGATCGAAAACCCCGCCAGGTCCGGAAGGAAGCAACGGTATCGGTCGATTCGGGCGCCGGAGATACGCTGGCGGGGCTGCCGCCATTCGCACAGCGCGCTGCCGCGTCAGAACCGCGCCGGTCGGCATCAAGTCCGTCACGAGGAGCACAGCGTGCCATCCGTCGTTCCGCAACCGGTCACGGCGCCGCTCACGTCCTGCGCGATCTTTCTCGTCGCGACGATCAACGCGGGTCGGGAACACGATGCGGCCGTGCGCTCTCTGTGCGGCGACCTCGCGGCCTTGCTGCGTGCGGTAGGCTTCCGCGACCTCGATGGCAGGCTGTCGTGCGTGATGGGCTTCGGCTCCGACGCCTGGGACCGGCTGTTCAAGCCGCCGCGGCCGAAGGACCTGCATCCGTTTCGCGAGATCCGCGGCCGGCACCACGCCGTTTCGACGCCGGGCGACATTCTCTTCCACATTCGCGCGATGCGCATGGACCTGTGCTTTGAACTGGCGGCACAGATCGCGTCGCGCCTCGGCGATGCCGTCACCATCGTGGACGAGGTGCACGGCTTCAGGTATTTCGACGACCGCGATCTGATCGGTTTCGTGGATGGCACCGAGAATCCGGCGGGCGAAGACGCCGCCGCCGCCGCGATCATCGGCGGGGAAGACCCCGCTTTCGCCGGCGGAAGCTACGTGATCGTGCAGAAATACCTGCATGACCTGAAGGGCTGGAACGCGCTGTCCGTCGAGGCACAGGAAAAGATCATCGGCCGTACCAAACTTGCCAACATCGAGCTGGACGATGCGGTGAAACCGGCCTCGGCGCACAACGCCCTGACCACAATCGTCGAAAACGGCGAGGAACTCGATATCGTGCGCGACAACATGCCGTTCGGCGAGGTGGGCAGCGGCGAGTTCGGCACCTATTTCATCGGCTACGCCAGATCCCCGCACAGGATCGAGCAAATGCTGGAGAACATGTTCGTGGGCCGCCCGCCCGGCAACTACGACCGCCTGCTGGATTACAGCCGCGCCGTCACCGGCTCGCTGTTCTTCGTGCCGTCCGCGACGTTCCTGGAGCATGTCGGCGACTGAGACGGACATGTCGCCGGGGAACTGCCTGCCCCGTGAAACCCCGGAATCTTCAGGCGCTGTTCTTGCGCTCGGCGTAGCGGAGCGCCCGGCCCTTGTGGGCCGCGACGTGATCGGACTTGTCGCTCCTGATCTCGTACTGGGGATCGTCTTCCGAGGCGTGGTGGGTGTATCCCTTGTAGAGAAAATCGCTGGTGTGGACGGCGATGATCGTGCCCGACACCCGGCCTGCCTCGGAGTTCCAGGCGACGTGATCGCCGACCTTGAACCTGCCTCGCCTTCCGCGGGCGCCCTTATTTCCCAAGCAGCACCTCCCTCAACACGACCGCGTCGTTGTGCTGCTCGTCGTGCGCGCTGTAAACGAGCGTGACCGTCTGTTTCCTGGCCAGCTCGCGCAGGCGGTCGAGTTCTCCGGCGTGCTGCTTGAGTTCGGCCGTGTAGCGCCGCCGGAATTCGGTCCAGCGTTCCGGATCGTGGCCGAACCACTGACGCAGTCCGGTGCTGGGGGCGATGTCCTTCATCCACTCGTCGAGACGGGCCTTGGCCTTGCTGACGCCGCGCGGCCAGAGCCGGTCGATCAGGATCCGCATGCCGTCGTCGGGCGAGGCAGGTTCGTAGGCGCGCTTCAGGCGGAGATGCGAGGCGGGGATGGAAGATTTCGCCATCGGGATTCGACCTGGCAGCCGGCCGGGAAAGCGCCGTCTGCACATTCTCGGCGTCGCGGCTCCCGCAGCCTACGCCCGGTGCATGCGGCGATCAAGCAATCCGCGGGATTTCCGGTCCGCCTGCCGCACTCCCCTGCCGCACTCCCCTGCCGCACGATCGCGCAAGGCACGGACCGAGGCCCTATCATCCGGGACATGTCCGCGAAACCGGCGCCCTCCGCCACCGTTGCCGAACACGGCATCCATGTCATCGATACCGGCTTCCAGCGGCCGCGATTCGACGCGGCTTACCTGGTGGTCGAGGACGGACGCGGCGCCTTGATCGACTGCGGCACCAACCATTCGCTGCCGCGCCTGCTCGCGGCCCTGGCACAGGCGGGCCTCGCTCCGGAAGACGTCGATTGGCTGATCCTGACCCACGTGCACCTGGATCACGCCGGCGGTGCGGGCGAGCTGATGGCGCGGCTGCCGCACGCCAGACTGGTGGTGCATCCGCGCGGCGCCCGGCACATGATCGACCCCTCGAAGCTGTGGGCGGGCGCCATGGCGGTGTACGGCGAGGCGGAAATGCGGCGCAGCTACGGCGCACTGAAGCCCGTGCCTGCCGACCGTCTCGTCGAGGCGCCGGACGGCCACAAGGTGGATCTCGCCGGACGGACCCTGCGCTGCCTCGACACGCCGGGACACGCGAAACACCACAATGCGATCCTCGACGAGCGCAGCGGCTGCATCTTCAGCGGCGACACGTTCGGCCTTTCCTATCGCGAGTTCGACAGCGCCAACGGGCCGTTCGTCATTCCCACCACCACGCCGGTGCAATTCGATCCCGGCGCGCTGCACGGATCCATCCGCCGCCTGGTCGAGCTGGACCCGCCGGCCGTCTGCCTCACCCATTTCGGACCCGTGGATGAAGTGCGACGGCTGGCCGATGACCTGCACGGGACCATCGACGCGATGGTGGAGCTGGCGCTCAGGCATGCCCGTGACGGCAACCGGCATGCCGCGCTGACGGACGCGCTGGCCGGGCTCTACCTGCAGCGGGTCCGCGCGCACGGCTGCACCTTGCCGACGGACGAGGTCCGCCGCCTGCTCGCGATCGACATCGAGCTCAACGCGCAGGGGCTGGAGGTGTGGCTGGACCGGCCGGACCGCGGGCACGGATAGTGGTTCAGGTCCGCGGCGGCGCCTGCTCCGCGGAAGGATGCAACCACTCGGCCCGACCCTCGACGTAATGCTCGCGCTTCCAGATCGGCACGCGTGCCTTGACCTGGTCGATCACGTAGCGGCAGGCATCGAACGCGGCGGCGCGGTGCGCGGCCGATATGCCCACCCAGACCGCGAGTTCGTCCGGCGCCAGCTCGCCCACGCGATGCACGCACAGGGCGTGCGCGATCCCGAAACGCGCCCGCGCCTCCTCGACGATCTTGCGGCCTTCGGCCTCGGCCAGTTCGCGATAGGCCTGATAGGACAAGCTGCTCACCGCGCGCCCCTCGTTGCGATCGCGCACCCGGCCCTCGAAGCAGACCACCGCGCCGGCGCCGGGCGTTGCGAGCGTCCGCCGCAGCGCTTCGACGTCGATGGCGTTCGGACTGATCGAGAACACGCCGGTCACCCGCCGCTCACCGGAGGAAGGAAGGCGATTTCATCGCCCTCGTGCAGTTCGCGGTTCCATCCGGCGAACTCGCCGTTGACCGCCACGCGCAGCCGTTCCGGCGCGAACGCGAAGCCGTGCCGCGCCGCGAGTTCGGCGTACAGCGCGTGCGGGTCGCGCGCAGTGCTGGCCACGGCCTCTTCGGCGCTGCCGGCCTGATCGCGCAACGATGCAAAATACAGCAGCCGGTACTTCATCGCGTGCTGCCTCGCTTCGCGGCGCCGGCGATAAGACGGCCGGCCCTGACGGTGCGCCTGCCACCGGACTTTTCCACCAGCCGCACCTCGCCGATCACGATGTCGTGCGAGAGCGCCTTGCACATGTCGTACACCGTCAGCGCGGCCACACTGGCGCCAGTCAGCGCCTCCATTTCGACGCCGGTCCTGTGCGACACCGCCACTTCGCAGCGGATCGCCAGCTCGGTGTCCGATACGAATCCGGCCTCGATCCGGCAGCGCTCGATCGCCAGCGGATGGCAGAACGGAATCAGCTCGTGGGTGCGCTTGGCCGCCATGGTGCCCGCGACGATCGCGGTGTCGAGCACAGGACCCTTGGCGCTGCGCATCCCGCCTTCGCGCAGAATCGCCGCCGCGTCGGCTGGAAAGCGCACGCGCGCCTCGGCCACCGCGACACGCGCCGTGACGAGCTTGCCGCCGACGTCCACCATCTGCGGCACGCCATCGGGCGCGACATGCGTGAGCTTTGTTTTTTTCCTTTGCATTCAACCACCGACAGTAAACATCTCGACGTGTTCGAGCACGCCGGCCGCACGCAGTTCCGCGCGGCGTTCGCTGTAGCGGTCGCCGCGATGGCTCCAGACGCCGGCGATGCGCGCGCGCAGCGCTTCGTCGGACTCCCCGGCCCGCAGGGGGGCGCGCAGGTCGTAGCCTTCGTGCGCGAACAGGCAGGTGTAGAGCCGCCCGTCCGCCGACAGCCGCGCGCGGGTGCAGCCGCCGCAGAACGGTGCGCTGACCGAATCGACGAAGCCGATCTCGCCGCGGCCGTCGGTAAAGCGCCAGCGCGACGCGGTTTCGGCCGCATCGCGGCGCGGCAGCGGTTCCAGCGGCCAGCGATCGGCGATCCGCGCGCGCAATTCGGCGCCCGGCACCACACGCTCCGGGCGCCAGCCGTTCAGGGTGCCGACGTCCATGTATTCGATGAAACGCAGCACGTGTCCGCTACCCCGGAAACGTTCGACCAGTTGCAGCACGCCATCGTCGTTCACGCCGCGCAGCACCACGCAGTTGATCTTGAGCGGCGCGAAACCCGCGCGTTCCGCTGCCGTGATCGCGGCTTCCACCTGTTCCAGCCGGCCGCGTCCGCCCGACATGGACCGGAAGGTTCGCGGATCGGCGCTGTCCATGCTCAGCGTGATCCTCTTCAGGCCGGCTTCGCGCAGCGCCTGCGCACAACGGGGCAGCAGGGCGCCGTTGGTGGTCAGCGCCAGGTCCTGCACGCCTTCGATCAAGGACAGCCGCCCGACCAGTTGCGGCAGGTCGCGGCGCAGCAGCGGTTCGCCGCCGGTCAGGCGCAGCTTGCGGACGCCCAGCGACACGAACACCCGCGCCAGCCGCTCGATCTCGTCGAAATCCAGGCGCTCGCGCGCGCGCAGGAAGGCGTGCCCGTCCGGATAGGCTTCCTCCGGCATGCAGTACGGACAGCGGAAATTGCAGCGGTC
>JAJPHQ010000030.1 GCA_021325195.1 Gammaproteobacteria bacterium
ACGAACGACAGCGCGGCGGAGGACATTTCGTACAGCGGCGACATCCGCGCCACCATGAAGATGCCGGCGGTCACCATGGTCGCGGCGTGGATCAGCGCGGAGATCGGGGTCGGGCCTTCCATCGAATCGGGCAGCCACACGTGCAGCGGCACCTGCGCGGACTTGCCCATCGCGCCGATGAACAGCAACACGCCGATCAGCGTCGCGAGCGACCACGGATGGCCGGACACGACCTCGATGGTGCGGCCCTGCAGCGACCCGGCATTCGCGAACACCGTGCCGTAGTCCAGCGTGTGGAACGCGTACAGCACGCAGGCGATGCCCAGGATGAAACCGAAGTCGCCCACGCGGTTGACGATGAACGCCTTCAGCGCGGCGAAGTTGGCGCTGTCGCGCTCGAACCAGAAGCCGATCAGCAGGTACGACACCAGGCCCACCGCCTCCCAGCCGAAGAACAGCTGCAGGAAGTTGTTGGCCATCACCAGCATCAGCATCGAGAAGGTGAACAGTGCGATGTAGGCGAAGAAGCGCTGGAAACCCGGATCGTCGGCCATGTAGCCGATGGTGTAGATGTGCACCATCAGCGACACGAAGGTCACCGTGACCAGCATCAGCGCGGTCAGGCGGTCCACCATGAAGCCGACGCTGACCGTGAGCTTGCCGACCTCGAACCAGGTATAGACGTTCTGGTCGAACACCGGCGCGCCGCCCCACACCAGCCTGTACAGCACCACGCACGACAGCGCGAACGACAACGCCACCGCCGCGATCGTGATGCCGGCCGCGCCCGCGCGCCCGACCTGCTTGCGCAGCAGGCCGGCCACCAGCGCACCGGCCAGCGGCCCCAGCGCGATCACCAGCAGCATGGATTGGCTAATCACGTTCCCGTTTCCTTCCCTCGGTCGGCAGGAGCGCACGTGCCGGCGACCGTCATCCGCACGCAGGTTCCCGCCAGCATTCGTTCATTCTCTGAGCGCATCCAGTTCCGCCACGTTCACGGTCCTGCGGTTGCGGAACAGCAGCACCACGATCGCCAGCCCGATCGCCGATTCGGCCGCCGCCACCGTCAGGATGAAGAACACGAACACCTGCCCCGCCGCGTCGCCCAGGAAGCGCGAGAACGCGACGAAGTTGGTATCGACCGCCAGCAGCATCAGTTCGATCGCCATCAGCAGCACGATCACGTTCTTGCGGTTGATGAAGATGCCCGCGATCGAGATGCACAACAGCACGGTGCCGAACACGATGTACCACGACAGCGGGATCGTCATGTCGCCGTCTCCTTCTCGGCAGCCGCGGGGGCGGGCTTCACCGCGGGCATCTTCACCATCCGCAGGCGCGTGGCCGCGCGCACCGCGGACTGCCGCGCGGGATCCTGCCGCCTGGAGAAGGTGCGCGTGCGCAGCGCCAGCACCACCGCCGCCACCAGGCCCACGGTCAGGATCAGCGCCGCAATCTCGAACGGCAGCAGGAAATGCGTGAACAGCGCCTGCCCCAGCCATTCGATGTTGGACGCGCCGGCCGGATTCGGGCCGGCCGGCACGTTCATCGCGCGCACGCCGATGATGCCGAGCATCTCGAACAGCATGATCACCGCCGCGCCGATGCCGACCGGCAGGTAGCGGATGAAGCCCTCGCGCAGCGGCTCGAGTTCGATGTCCAGCATCATCACCACGAACAGGAACAGCACCATCACCGCGCCGACATAGACCACCACCAGCGCCAGCGCCAGGAATTCGGCCTGCAGCAGCAGCCACACGCAGGCGGCGGAGAAGAACGTCAGCACCAGCGACAGCACCGCGTGCACGGTGTTCTTGAACCCGATCACGCCCAGCGCCGACAGCGCCGCGGCACCGGCGAACACCAGGAAGCAGACCGTCTGGAAGATCGCATGATTCATGGGCATCACCGGTAGGCCGCATCCTGCGCACGCGCCGCCGCGATCTCCTTCTCGTAACGGTCGCCGATCGCCAGCAGTTGCGGCTTGGTGACCACGTTTTCGCCGCGCCGCTCGAAGTGGTACTCGTAGATGTTGGTCTCGACGATCGAGTCCACCGGACAGCTCTCCTCGCAGAAGCCGCAGTAGATGCACTTGAAGAGGTCGATGTCGTAGCGGGTGGTGCGGCGCTGGCCGTCCGAGGGGCGCGGCGCGGAATCGATGGTGATCGCCAGTGCGGGACACACCGCCTCGCACAGCTTGCAGGCGATGCAGCGTTCCTCGCCATTGGGATAGCGGCGCAATGCGTGCAGACCGCGGAAGCGCACCGACTGCGGGATGTGCTCCATCGGATAGCGCATCGTGTACTTGGGCCGGAACAGGTATTTCAGCGTCAGCCACAGGCCGGCGAACAGTTCCAGCAGCAGCAGGCTCTTGAGATAGGCGATGATCCGTTTCATCTCAGTGCCCCGTCGTGACCCAGCCGAAATAGCGCAGGCAACCCGCGACGAAAATCCACACGATCGCGATCGGAATGAACACCTTCCAGCCCAGCCGCATGATCTGGTCATAGCGGTAGCGCGGGAAGGTGGCGCGGATCCACAGGAACGCGGTGGCGAACACGAACACCTTGACCGCCAGCCACCACCAGCCCGGCTGCGACAGCCAGCCGAGGTGCCAGCCCTGGAACGGGCTCAGCCAGCCGCCCAGGAACAGGATCGGCGCCAGGAACGACACCAGGATCATGTTGGCGTACTCGGCCAGGAAGAACAGCGCGAAGGCCGAGCCGGAATATTCGACGTGGAAGCCGGCGACGATTTCCGACTCGCCTTCCGCCACGTCGAACGGCAGGCGGTTGGTTTCCGCCACGCCGGAAATGAAATACACGAAGAACATCGGCAACAGCGGCAGCCAGAACCAGTCGAACAGGCCCTTGTGCCCCGCCTGCGCGGCCACGATCGCGCTGAAGTTCAGACTTCCCGCCAGGATCAGCACGCACACCAGCGCCATGCCCATCGCGATCTCGTAGGAGATCACCTGCGCGGCCGAGCGCATCGCGCCAAGCATCGCGTAACGCGAATTCGAGGCCCACCCCGCCAGGATGATGCCGTACACGCCCAGCGAGGTCATCGCCAGCAGGAACAGCACGCCGGCGTTGATGTCGGCCAGCACCACGCCGTGGTCGAACGGCACCACCGCCCACACCGCCAGCGCCGGGATCACCGCCAGCAGCGGCGCCGCGAAATACAAAAACCTGTTGGCGTTGGTGGGGGTGACGATTTCCTTGATCAGCAGCTTCACCACGTCGGCGAACGCCTGCAGCAGCCCGAACGGACCGATCTTGTTCGGCCCCATCCGGACATGCATCCAGCCGATCACCTTGCGTTCCCACCACACGTACAGGGCCACCGCGATGATCAGCGGCACCGCGATCGCGAGGATCTTCGCGAGCGTCAGGAAGAAGATGAAGACGTCGGAATGCGCAGGCGTCATGCGTCAGGCCTTCGTGATCGTGAGCACCGCGCCGCCCGGCGGCAGCGACGCCGTTTCCTGGTGGCCGGCCTCGATCCAGGCACAGCCTTCGGGCACCGCGGGATCGACGACGACCGGCAGCACCGCGCCGTCGACGTTCGCCTTCACGCCGGTGAGCAGGCCGTGCGCACGCGCATCGTTCTCGTGCAGGCGCAGCGCCGGTTTGCGGTTCAGCGGATGCGCCTGCAATGCCTTCGCGCGGCGCACCACCGCGTCGCTGCGGTAGATCGGCACCGTGGCGAGCCTGCAAAGCCCCTCTCCCCCCGGGAGAGGCGGCGCGTCGCGCCGGGCGCGCTGCGCCGGGGCGAGGGTACGTGCCTGACCGATCCTTTCCGCGGGTTTCGACAGTTCGCCGGCGATGCGCGCACGCAACTCGCCGATATCGGTGAAATCGAAACCGGCGATGCCCAGCGCAGCACCCAGCGCGCGCAGCACCTTCCAGCCCGGCCGCGCATCGCCCGGCAGCGCCGCGCCGGCCGCGCAAGCCTGCACCGTGCCATCGACATTCACGTAGGTGCCGTCGATTTCCGGCGGCAGGCCGATCGGCAGCACCGCGTGTGCCTTGGCCCGCACGCCCGCGCAGGCATAGGCGCCGGCGTACACGCAGAAATCCGCCGCGCCGCGGGCGCGGTCGAACGCGGCCGGTGCGAACGTGTCCTGCGAACCCGCATGCCAGACCAGCAGGGACTTCGGCGGATTCCTCAGCATCGACGCCGCGTCGTGTCCCGCCGCGCGCGGCCGTGCACCCACGCGCGCGAGCCCGGCCGCGTTGGCGCCGGCAGGAAATTCGTCGTACGCGCTGCCCGTCGCGCGGGCGACGCCTTGCGCGAGCGCGCGCAGCCACGATGCCTGCGGATGCTGGACCGCAGCATCGCCCAGGATCACCACCGAGGGTTCCGCTTCGCGCAGCGCCGCGACCCATGCGCGTGCATCGCCGTCGTCCGGCGCGGCGGCGATCGCCTCGGCCAGCACGCGGTCGTCCGGCGACACGCCCGCCGCCTTCGCCATCCGCAGCATCGCATCGACCAGGTGTTGCGGCGCCACCGCGACCTCGCCGGCCAGGGGATAGTTGAAATCGAAGCGTGCGGGATTGATCGCGTAGATTCGCGCGCCGTGACGCGCGGAGATGTCGTAATGCGCCGGATTGGCGGCGGCCGGTTTCGCCGGATCGCGCCGGGTAGCCTGACGCAGGCGGTGATTCACCAGCGGGATCTCGCGGCGCGGATCGCTGCCGACCAGCAGCGCGGCGCGCACCTTGTCCAGTTGCGCCACCGGCAGCTCGAAGGTTTCGCCGCCCGGGCCGCCGTCGCTGAAGTCCTGCACGCGCAGGCGATGGTCGATCCGGTCACCGCCCAGTCCGCGCACGATGGCCGCGAGCAGATGGCCTTCCTCGCACGAGGTCAGCGGCGCGAGCAGCGCGCCCAGGCCGGCACCGGCGTTCCGCAGGTTTTCCGCGACGAACGCGATCGCCTCGTCCCATTCGACCTCGACCAGTTCGGCGCCCTTGCGGATCATCGGCTTCAGCGCGCGGTCGTCCGCGTACAGGCCCTCGTGGCTGTAGCGGTCGCGGTCCGACAGCCAGCATTCGTTGATCGCCTCGTTCTCGCGCGGGACCACGCGCAGCACCTTGCCGCGGCGCGTGTGCAGCCACTGGTCCGAGCCCAGCGCGTCGTGGTACGCGACGGACGGACGGGCGATCAGCTCCCACGCGCGCGCCTTGAAGCGAAACACCTTGTCGGTGAGCGCGCCCACCGGACACACGTCGATCACGTTGCCGGACAGTTCGGATTCGATGGTGCGGCCGATGTAGGTGCCGATCACGTGGCTGTCGCCGCGGTCGAAATCGCCGAGCTCGTGCGTGCCCGCGATCTCGCCCACGAACCTGACGCAGCGCGTGCAGTGGATGCAGCGCGTCATCTCGGTCGCGACCAGCGGTCCGATGTCCTCGTCGGCCACCGAACGCTTGCGCTCGGTGAAACGCGACACCGAACGGCCGTAGCCCAGCGAGATGTCCTGCAGTTCGCATTCGCCGCCCTGGTCGCAGATCGGGCAATCCAGCGGATGGTTGATCAGCAGGAATTCCATCGCGTTGCGCTGCCACTTCAGCGCGTTGGGCGAACGCGTGAACACCTTCATGCCCGGCGCGACCGGCGTGGCGCAGGCCGGCTGTGGTTTCGGAACCATCTTGCCGCCCATTTCCACTTCCACCATGCACTGGCGGCAGTTCGCCGCGATCGGCAGCTTGCGGTGGTAGCAGAAGCGCGGTACCGGGATACTGGCCGCATCGGTGGCCTGGATGATCATCGAGCCCTTGGGCGCGCTGACCGGCTTGCCGTCGATCTCGAACTCGACCATGTCCGGTGCGGCGACGTTCGGTTGCGCGCTCATGCCGCCACTCCCAATTGCTCGTCAACGATCGAGCGGCCGTTCTGCACGTAGTATTCGAACTCGTTCCAGTAGTGCCGCAGGAACCCCTGGACCGGCCACGCCGCGGCCTCGCCGAAGGCGCAGATGGTGTGGCCCTCGATCTGGCCCGCGATGGCCTTGAGGCGGTGCAGGTCTTCCTCGGTGCCCTTGCCTGCCACGATGCGCGTCAGCACCCGGTGCATCCAGCCGGTGCCTTCGCGGCAGGGCGTGCACTGGCCGCAGGATTCGGCGTGGTAGAACTGCGCGATCCGGTGGCAGGCGCGCACCATGCACGTCGTGTCGTCCATCACGATCACCGCGCCGGAACCCAGGCCCGATCCCGCATTGCGGATCGAGTCGTAGTCCATCGTGCATTCCATCATCTTGTCGGCCGGCAGCACCGGCATCGACGAGCCGCCGGGAATCACGCCCTTGAGCCTGCGGCCGTCGCGCACGCCGCCTGCCATTTCCAGCAGATCCCCGAACGGCGTACCCAGCGGAATCTCGTAGTTGCCGGGCTTGTTGACGTGGCCCGACACCGAAAAGATCTTGGGGCCGCCGTTGTTGGGCTTGCCGAGGTTGAGGAACCAGTCCGCGCCCCGGCGCAGGATCGCCGGCGCGGAGGCGAAGGTCTCGGTGTTGTTGATGGTGGTCGGCCGTCCGTACAGGCCGAAGTTGGCCGGGAACGGCGGCTTGTAGCGCGGCCAGCCCTTCTTGCCCTCCAGCGATTCCATCAGCGCGGTTTCCTCGCCGCAGATGTAGGCGCCCGCGCCCAGCGCGTTGTGGATCGTCACGTCGATCCCGGTGCCGCGAATGTTGGTGCCGAGCAGGCCTGCCTCGGCCGCCTCGCGCAGTGCCTGCTCCATCCGCTCGAACGGTTCGTGGTGGAACTCGCCGCGCAGGTAGTTGTAGGCGACCGTCGCGCCGGTGGCGTAGCAGGCGATCGCCATGCCTTCCAGCACCGCGTGCGGATTGAATCTCAGGATGTCGCGATCCTTGCAGGTGCCGGGCTCGGATTCGTCCGAATTGCACAGGATGTATTTCTGGCCCGGCGCGTTGTGCGGCATGAACGACCATTTCATGCCGGTCGGGAAACCCGCGCCGCCGCGGCCGCGCAGGGAACTCTTCTTCAGCTCCTCCACGATCGACGCCGGGTCGGGCTTTTCGGCCAGGATCTTCTCCCACGCCTGCCAGCCGCCGGTCTTGCGGTAGTTCTCGATCGTCCACGGCTGGTCGAAATGCAGCGTGGTGTAGACGACCTGGTAATCCTTGGGCGCGGGTCCGTATGGCATGGCTTTCTGGTTTGGCACGAACCCGCCTCGCGGACGACACGAAGCTGCCCCGATGACAGCCTCGATCGCGCGCGGGCGCGCTCCTGCATCACGTCAATTTGTCCGGAATCTCGTCTTGCGGGCTGTCGAGAAAGTGCCGACCCCGGATCGGGTCCGGGGCAGGCTCTGCACTTTGCTCGCGCCATCCTGGCGCTCGCCCTTTCGGGCCAGCCTCGTCGTTCGCGCGCGTTTCCGACGCGCGCGGTCGCAACCTTGCGGGTCCGGCACACGTCCGGACTCGCTCCCGACGGATCATGCGCTTGCGCACCCGATCCGCGGCGGGCCATCCGTGGTCCGCGTCAGCAGGGTGTTCCTCCACGCCCCGTCGATCGTCCTTGCGACCATCCCTGATCGCGAAAATCAGACTGCAGCCATCCCTGTCTGCACTTTCTTCTCAATCGAGCTTGTCGAGGATTTCATCCACCTTCGCGGTGGTGAGATTCTCGTGGTAGTGGCCATCCACCACCATCATCGGCGCGCCGCAGCAGGCCGCGAGACACTCTTCCTCTCTCTTCAGATACACACGGCCGTCGGCCGTGCTCCCGCCAAGCTTCACGCCCAGCTTCCTCTCGCAGTGGCGCACGATGTCCTCGGCGCCGTTCAACCAGCACGAGATGTTGGTGCAGATCGCCACGTTGTGCCGTCCGACCGGTTCCAGCGAGAACATCGAATAGAACGTCGCGACCTCGTACGCCCACAGCGGCGGAATGCCGAGGTACTTCGCCACCGCCGCCATCAGCTCGTCGGTCAGCCAGCCGCCGTTCTGCTCCTGCGCGGCCATCAGCCCCTGGATCACGGCCGAACGCTTGCGGTCCGGCGGAAACTTCGCGGCCCAGTGGTCGATCCGCGCGCGCGTCGCGTCGCTCAGCGCGACCATCGGATCGACGTGCTGCACCTTGTCGAAATTGCCCGTCGCCCTCATGCCTGAAATTCCTGGACCGGGGACCGGGGACCGGGGACCGGCAAAGCACGAACTCCGGTCGCCATAGCCAGCGCCCTTCGAATCGAATCAGATGCAGGCCATGGATGGCCGCCAGCGAAGCGATTACTGCGCCGTTGCATGACGCCGAGCGTCGCAGCGCCAAGCGGGAGCAAGGCGCGCATGTTCGAGCACAGGGACGTGCGAGTTCGCGCCGGCCCGCTTGGCGCGAGAAGCGCAGGGAAGTTTCGGCAACACGACGTTGCCGAAACCGTCATGCCCGGCGCAATGGTTTTGGCCACTTTTGCCGAAACAAAAGTGGCCCACCCGCCCGGGAGGCGGGCGGAAAAAGACATGGACGTCGAATCGGGGATCACGCACGAGTGTGGACCCTCACCCGGCGCTTCGCGCCACCCTCTCCCGAGGGGAGAGGGGAATAACAATGCCGACGCAGCGTTCGAGGTCATCGATCCACCTCCCCGAACACCAGGTCGAGCGTGCCGATCATCGCCACCACGTCAGGCAGCATGTGACCGCGGGTGATTTCGTCGAGCGAGGACAGGTGCGCGAAACCGGGCGCGCGCAGATGCACTCGGAACGGCTTGTTGGCGCCATCCGAGACGAGGTAGCAGCCGAATTCGCCCTTGGGCGCCTCGACCGCGGCGTAGGTCTCGCCGGCCGGCACGCTGTAGCCCTCGGTGAACAGCTTGAACCAGTGGATCAGCGCCTCCAT
>JAJPHQ010000062.1 GCA_021325195.1 Gammaproteobacteria bacterium
CCGGCAGGCAGCTCGCTGCCGTCCTCGCGCAGGTAACGCGCGCGCGCGCTGCCGGCGTCGCCACGCGACTGTTCCGCGACGGCGATGACGCGCGCATCGAGGCCCGCCTCGCGCGCCAGCGCGGCCAGCAGAAACCCGTCGCCGCCGTTATTGCCCGGCCCGCACAGCACGCACAGTTCGCGCGCCTCCGGCCAGCGCCGGCGCAGTACCGCCAGCGCGGCTTGCGCGGCGCGCCGCATCAGTTCGATGCCGGGAATGCCAAAATCAGCTGTTGCGGCGCGGTCCAGCGCGCGCACCTGCGCGGCAGTGTAGAGGGCGACCTGCGGATCGTGTTCGGGCATCGCGCGATCCTACAATGTCGGCATGCGTGCGCGCAGTCATCCCGCCGCCCCGTCCATCGATTTCGCCGCGCTGGCCGCGCGCATCAAGGCGTGGGGAATCGAATTGGGTTTCGGCAAGATCGGGATCGCCGGCGTGGACTTGCACGAGGACGAGGCGCGCCTGCTGGCATGGCTGCGCGAGGGCCGCCACGGCAGCATGCACTACATGCAGCGTCACGGCGTGAAACGCAGCCGCCCGCAGGAACTGCAACCCGGCACGCTGCGGGTGATCTCGGCGCGGATGGATTACTACCCGCGCGACGCCAAGGAACCCTGGTCAGTGCTGCACGACGGCGAACGCGGCTACGTCGCGCGCTATGCGCTCGGGCGTGATTACCACAGGCTGATCCGCATGCGCCTGCAGAAACTGGCCGACCGGATCGGGAAGGAAATCGGCCCGTTCGGCTACCGCGCCTTCGCCGACTCCGCGCCGGTGCTGGAAAAGGCGCTGGCGCGCGACGCGGGCCTGGGCTGGATCGGCAAGCACACCCTGCTGCTGGACCGCGACGCCGGATCGTGGTTCTTCCTGGGCGAGCTTTATACCGACCTGCCTTTGCCGGTCGATGCGCCCTCGACCGCGCACTGCGGCACCTGCTCGCGCTGCATCGACATCTGCCCGACCCGGGCGATTACCGGCCCGTACCGGCTCGACGCGCGCCGCTGCATCGCCTATCTCACGATCGAATCGAAGGATGCGATACCCGAAGCGTTGCGCCCGCTGATCGGCAACCGCGTGTTCGGCTGCGACGACTGCCAACTGGTCTGTCCGTGGAACAAGTTCGCGCAGCCCACCCGCGAGGAAGCCTTCGCGCCGCGCCACGGTCTGGACGGCGCCAAACTGGTCGAACTGTTCGCCTGGAGCGAAGAGGAGTTCCTGCGCAAGACCGAGGGCATGCCGATCCGGCGCGCGGGTTACCAGGGCTGGTTGCGCAACGTGGCGGTGGCGCTGGGCAATGCGCCGCATTCACCGGAAATCGTCGCGGCGCTGGAGGCGCGCGCGACCGATCCTTCACCGTTGGTGCGCGAACACGTCGAGTGGGCGTTGCGCGAACAGACCAAGAAAATGCGGCATCGTCAATCCGGGATCGCCCCCGGATCAAGTCCGGGGCAGGCTGCGGTGGCACCCGGTAGCCATCTTGATGTATGACAGCAAGTGCAAAACGGATTCCGGATCACCGCTTCGCGGTGATCCGGAATGACGATCGGGAGAACGGAGTGAGCTTTGACCCTTTACGCCGCAGCGACCTGCTTGGGGATTGAGTGGTTGGTGCGCGTGATCTGGTTGTTGTCGTCCACATAGACGAGGTTGGGCCGGTGCTGCTCGGCCTCGACCTGGGTCAGGCCGACGAATGCTGCGATGATGATCAGGTCGCCCGGCTGGGCGCGGTGCGCGGCGCTGCCGTTCACCGAAATGACGCCGCTGCCGTTCTCGGCGCGCAGCGCGTAGGTGATGAAGCGCTCGCCGTTGCTGACGTTCCAGGCGTGGATCTGCTCGTACTCGCGGATGCCGGCGGCCTCCAGCAGGTTGCCGTCGATCGCGATCGACCCCTCGTAGTGCAGCTCCGCGTGGGTCACGGTCGCACGGTGGATCTTGGCCTTCAGCAGTTGCAGTTGCATGGCGCACCTCTCGGCCAGCTTGGCCGGTCGCACCATTATACCGGCTGAACGCGCCGTTTGCTGCAACGCAACAAGCCGGCATGCAGGGGAAGCGGAGCGCCATCCCGCCGGGTTCAGCGCCGGCGGTCTATGCTCCCAAGACGACCAACCATGGAGCGAGACAGATGCCCGAAAAATCCTTTGCCCTCACGCGCGAATACGTCGGTCAAAGCATCGCCACCCGCAACTATGCCGCCACGATCGCGGATCTCGCCGCCACGCTGGCCCGCGAGGCCGGCGAGACGGTCCGGCGGCCCTTGACCAGGGAACAGATCGAACGCGCGATCCAGGTCAACGGCGAGGAAACCAGAATGGTGATGGACGCGCTGATCACGCGTCTGGAAAGGCTGCAGCGGGAAGGCAAGCTGCCGACGGACGCCGTGGTCCCGCTGTGGTGACGCGCGGCCGGGTCGTTCAATCGAACGGCAGATTGTCGATCAGGCGGGTCGCGCCCAGCCTTGCCGCGGCCAGCGCCAGCAGCTTCTCGCGGTCGTCCTCCCCCGGCAGCGCCAGGTCCCGTGCGCGACGGATCACCACATAATCGGGCACGAAGCCGGCGCGCTCCAGGCGCTGCCACGCCACGCGCTCGATCGCCTCGCGCTTGTGACCCTCCGCGAACGCCTCGCGCATCCATTCCAGGGTGGCGTGCATCTGCGGCGCGGCCGACCGCTGTGCAGTGTCGAGGTACTGGTTGCGCGAGGACATCGCCAGGCCGTCCGGCTCGCGTACCGTGGGTGCATCGAGGATTTCGACCGGCAACACCAGCTCGCGCACCAGCCGCCGCACCACCAGCAACTGCTGCCAGTCCTTGCGGCCGAACACCGCGAGGTCCGGCGCGACCAGCGTGAACAGCTTCGCCACCACCGTGGCGACGCCATCGAAATGGCCGGGCCGGTGCGCGCCTTCCAGCGTGTCGGTGATCTCGGGCACGTGGATGCGGATGGCATGCTCCGGGCCGAACGGATACATCGTTTCCACGTCCGGCGCGAACAAGAGGTCGCACTGGTGCTCGGCAAGGCCCACGCTGTCCTGCGCGAGCGTGCGCGGATAGCGCGCGAAATCCTCGCCCGGACCGAATTGCGTGGGATTCACGAACACGCTGGCGACCACGCGGTCGGCGTGCTTGCGTGCCAGTTCGATCAGAGCGTAGTGGCCCGCATGCAGGTTGCCCATGGTCGGCACGAAGCCGATGCGCTGACCCTCGTTGCGCCAGGAGCGCACCGCCGCGCGCAGGGAGGGAGCGTCGCTGACCGTACGCATCAGCCGGCCGTCTGTTCGGAACCGGGGAAACGGCCGGCGCGCACCTCCTCGGCGTAGGCCGCGATCGCCTCTCGCACCGAACCGCGGCCGGCCAGAAAGTCCTTGCTGAACTTCGGCCGCCTGCCGGGCGTGATGCCCAGCATGTCGTACAGCACCAGCACCTGGCCGTCGCAGGCCGCGCCTGCGCCGATGCCGATGGTGGGAACCGGCACCTCGTGCGTGATTTCCTCCGCCAGCGCAGCGGGCACCGATTCCAGCACCAGCAGTTCCGCACCGGCGTCGCTCACCGCGCGTGCCTGCGCGCGCAGCCGTGATGCCGCGTGGTCGTCCCGGCCCTGCATCCGGTAGCCGCCCAGCTTGTGCACCGACTGCGGCGTCAGGCCCAGATGCGCGCACACCGGCACGTCGTGCGCCGCGAGCCTCGCGATGACCTCGCAGACCCAGTCCGCGCCCCCTTCCAGCTTGATCATCGCCGCGCCGCCTTCGGCCATCAGGCGCGCGGACGAGGCCAGCGCGGTATCGGGATCCCGGAAGCTCATGAACGGCAGATCGGCGATCAGCAGCGCGGCGGCAAGGCCGCGCGCGACCAGCGCGGTGTGATAGACCATGTCGTCCAGCGTGACGGGCAAGGTGCTGGCGCGGCCCTGCACCACCATGCCCAGCGAATCGCCCACCAGCGCGATGTCCACGCCGGCCTCATCCAGGTGCACCGCGAAGCTGGCGTCGTAGCAGGTCAGCGCCACGATCTTCTCGCCGCGCGCCTTCATCGCACGCAGCAGCGGCACCGTGACCGGCTTGCGCCTGGGCGCTTCGGCGGACTGGACGTACATGCACGCGCTCCGGAACGGATCGCCGATTATCGCCGCGCGGCGCGCGGCGGCCAAGCCATTTCCGCCCGCCGCAGGGATGTCGTCACTGCAGCGGCACACAGTCGCCCGCATCGGCGTGTGCGAGCAGATCGAGCACGCGTCCGTGCCCGGGCACCTCGAGCCCGGGTGCGATGTCGGCCAGCGGCCGCAGCACGAAGGCCCGTTCGTGCAGGCGCGGGTGCGGAAGCTCCAGCCCGGGCTCGCGCAGGGCGCGATCGCCGTACAGCAGCAGGTCCAGGTCGAGCACGCGCGGTCCGTTGCGTTCGCCGCGCACACGGCCGGCGCGGCGTTCGATGGCCAGCAGCGCATCGAGCAGGGCACGCGCCGGAAGCCCCGTATCCACCAGCGCCGCCGCGTTGACAAAGTCCGGTTGCGCGACGCCGCCCCACGGCGCACTGCGATACAGCCGCGAGCGCGCGAGCAACGCCGTGTCCGGCAGGCGCGCCAGCGCCTCGAAGGCGCGCTCGACCTGCGCGCGCGGATCGTCGAGGTTGCTGCCCAGCGCGACGAACGCGTGCGTCATCGCCAGACTCGTTCACTCCGCCGTGTCGCCGGAAGATGCCTCGGGTGCCTTGCGGCTTCCGCGGCCGCCCCGGCGCCGGCGGCCAGGCTTGCGCTGGTCGCCGCGTTCGCCGTCCGGCGCGGCCGCGGATTCCAGCGAGGCCGACAGCTCTTCGGGCGCAAGGGTCTGCGCACGGGTCCACCACTCGCCGGAGGCGCGCAGCTCGGGCGATTCCGCTGCGCGCAGCAGCAGGAAATCGTAGGCGGCACGGAAGCGCGGATGCGCGAGCAGCCGGAACACCCGCCGCCTGGCGCGTTCCGCAAAGCGCGGCTGCAGCGCCCAGATGTCTTCCATCGTGTAGCCGAAGCGGCGCGGAATCGCGACGCGCCGGGCCTGCTCGGCCATCACCGCGTGCGCGGCGCGCTGCCATGCAAGCTGCCGCGACACGCCTTCCGCCTGCATCGTGCGCGCCAGCGTGGACACCTCGCCCCACAGCAGCACCGCGAACAGGAACGCCGGCGTCACCGGGCGGCCTTCGGCCACGCGCGCATCGGTGCCGCGCAATCCGCCCTCGATCAGGCTGCGCAACGCACCCGATTCGTCGCGCGCCAGCGCGCGCGCGGTGCCGGGGAAAAGCTGTTTCAACAGGTCGTGCCGTTCGAGCAGGTGGAAACTCTTGAGTCCGTAGCCGGACAGGAACATCTTCTGGCATTCGTCGAACAGCCGCGCGGGCGGCGCGTCGCCCAGAAGGTGCCCGAGCGGGCCGAACGGCGCGACCGCGCCGGGATCGATCGTGAAGTCCAGCTTGGCCGCCAGCCGCACCGCGCGCAGCATCCGCACCGGGTCCTCGCGGTAGCGCTGCGCCGGATCGCCGATCAGGTGCAGGCGGTGCTGCTCCAGATCCTCCATCCCGCCCACGTAGTCGAGCACGCTGAAGTCGGCGATGTCGTAGTACAGCGCGTTGACCCGGAAGTCGCGGCGCAGCGCGTCCTCCTCGATCGTGCCCCACACGTTGTCGCGCACGATCCTGCCGTCCACCACATGGCGGTCGGCATCCTCGCTGCCGTCGCCGGTGCCACGGAAGGTCGCCACCTCGACGATTTCGGGGCCGAAGATCACGTGCGCGAGCCGGAAGCGCCGCCCGATCAGCCGGCAGTTGCGGAAGATGCGCTTGACGTCCTCCGGCGTGGCGTCGGTGGCGACGTCGAAATCCTTTGGACGGCCGCCCAGCAGCAGGTCGCGCACCGCGCCGCCGACCAGGCAGGCGCGGAAGCCATGGTCCTTCAGACCGTACAGGACGCGCAGGGCGCCGCGGCTGATGTTCTTGCGGGAAAGGTTGTGCTGGTCGCGCGGAATCACGCGCAACACGCGGCCGGCAGCGGGGTGGGCGGAAAGATCGGAACTACTCAAGCGAAGCATCCCTGGCAGGCCCGCGTGCTGATGGCGCGCGGGTAGTCGGTTATACTAGCGCGCTCCGCGGGGGCTGCCCCAGCCACGGGCTGGTATCCCGCGTTTGCGCTCCCTTCGTCTAGCGGTCCAGGACATCGCCCTCTCAAGGCGGGAACACGAGTTCGAGTCTCGTAGGGAGCGCCAGTGTTTTCGCAATCGGCCCTGATGGCTTCCTTCGGCCGGACCATCGCGGATCGGGTTTGACACCCTCCGGAAGCCGGCAAGGCGGCGATCGCTGGCCTGACAGACAACGGCACGCCCGAACCGGCTTTTCCGAATCCCGAACCCAGTCCCATGACCTTCGTCGTCACCGACAACTGCGTGAAGTGCAAGTACACCGACTGCGTGGAGGTGTGCCCGGTCGATTGCTTCCACGAGGGACCGAACTTCCTGGTGATCGATCCGGACGAGTGCATCGACTGCACGCTGTGCGAACCGGAATGCCCGGCCAACGCGATCTTCCCCGAGGACGACGTGCCGGCAGGTCAGGAGCCCTACATCGCGTTGAATGCGGAACTGGCCAAGGTCTGGCCGGTGCTGAGCGAGCGCAAGGACCCGCCGCCCGACGCGAAGGAATGGGACGGCAAGCCCAACAAGCTGCCGCTACTCGAACGCTAAGGAAACTCCGATTTATCGGAGTTTCCTTAGCGGCACAGGGATGTGCCACCCGCAAATCAAGCACGCCCGGGTTGCACGTGCTTGATTGGCGAAGCCGAATTCGGGCGTGTATCGAATTATTCGGTACATCCTTGTACCTCACCTTCGCTTCGCGAAGGCCGCCCTTGGCGTTCCGCCGCGCTCCAAGCGCGGCTGGTCGGCGTGCTCCGGCAAATCCTGGATGGATTTGTTCAGAGCTTCCCTGAGAGTCGACTTGCAGGCGGCATCCGGAGATCCATCAAATCCGGTTGAAGCGGCTTTGAATGTCGCACCGAAGCAGCTTCGCGTCTCGGAAAGTGCGGCCACGGATGGCCGCTTCCGGTACTCACCGAAAGCAGATCGTGGTCATTGCGGGAGACGCGGACGAAGCGGCGATCTAAGGACGATCGCACACTACTGCAGGCGCTGCTGGATCACCGCCAGCACCCGCGCGACCGCGTCGGGATTGCCCTGCGCCTGCACCAGGCTGCCGCTGCCCTGCGGCACGATGCTGACGGTCACATTGCCGGTGACGGTTTCGCTCTTCGCGTGATGGAACATCCGGTGGAAGAATCCGCCGCCGGGTTGCTGCGTCACCACCGTGTCGACCGCGACCTGGTAGGTGTGCGCCGCATCGTCGTGCGCGGTCACGCTGCCCACACCGCCGCGCTCCAGCGCGAGGCCCACGCGCCGGTAGGCGCTGTCGGGCGTGTCGGTGAGGCTGAGGCTGTTGCCGGTCAGCGTCCCGCCGCCTTCGGCAGCCGCCGCGGCTGCGGGCGGCGCGGGTTCCTGCGCGGCAGCGCCGGCGGCCTGCGCCGCTTCGCCCGGCGCGCCCGCGTTCGGGATCGTCAACGCTTCCGCGGTTGGCGGCTGGTCCATGCCCGGCGGCACCTCCAGCGGCTGTTCCTGCTGCGCAGCCTGATAGTCCGGCATGCGATGGCGGAACGGGTTGTGGGCCTTGATGGTCTGGCAACCGACCAGCGCAAGCGGGGCGAGCAGAATCAGGAGAGCGGTTCGTTTCATGGGGTCATTGTGCATGATCAAGTCGTCGTGGCGCCAGCCGTTGCCGGCAACAATTCGCGCAGGCGCGCACGCGCAGGTCCCGGCGCCAGCTCCAGCAGCGGCAGCCGCACCGTCGCGCGGCACAGGCCCAGCTCGGCCAGGCCGGCCTTGACCGCGATCGGATTGGGTGCGCAGTCCAGGGCTTCCAGCAGCGGCCGCAAGCGTTCCAGCCGTTGCATCGCAGCCGTGCGATCGCCGCTGCGGGCCGTGTCGCACAGTTCCCGGAACGGCCCGGGTACCAGATTGTTGAGTACCGATACCACTCCCGCCGCCCCCGCCAGCATGGCTTCCGTCGCACTGCCGTCGTCACCGGACAGATAGACAAATCCCGGACGCGCGAGTTGCGCGATCGCCCGTATGCGTTCAGGCGTGCCCACCGCCTCCTTGATGCCCACGATCCGTGGATCGTCGCGCAGGGCCGCGACCGTCTCGGGCAGCATGTCGCAGCCGGTGCGCGAGGGCACGTTGTACATCACGACCGGAATATCGCAGTGTTCGGCGACCTCGAGGAAATGCCGGCGCAGCCCGTCCTGGGTCGGCCGGACGTAATAGGGCGTCACCACCAGCGCGGCGTCGGCGCCCAGCGCCTTCGCGCGCCGGGTCCGCGCGATGGTCCCGGAGGTCGCGGCCTCGCCGGTACCGGCAAGCACGGGGATCCGCCGCGCGACACGTTCGACCGCGAACGCCAGCAGGCGCTCGTATTCGTGCTCGTCCAGCATGTGCGCCTCGCCGGTCGATCCGGCGACCACCAAGCCTTGCGTGCCACCGCCGATCTGGTGGTCGATCAGGCGTGCGAAGGCTTCGAGGTCGAGCGCGCCGGACCCGGTGAACGGCGTCGCGATCGCGCACAGGCTGCCGGTGATGTCCAAGACGGGCACGGCGGTGGGGAAACGGGGCATCTTACCTGCCGCGCGCGTCCGGGGCCACCGGCCCTGCCCGTCCACGCGGCGCGGCTTGCGGTCGCGGTGCACGCCTCGCTATGCTGCCGCCAACTTCTGCGTCCATCGCACACCTTCCTTGAACCGCTCCGCTCCGCGCCCCGGCGCCGATCATCACTTGCTGATCCAGGCGGTTTCGCCCGCGACCGATTCCCCGTTGCTGGCCCTGGCGCGGCGCATCGCGGACGCCGGCTGCAACCTCCTGGAATCGCGCGTGGCCACCGTGGGCGCCGACGTGTCGGTGCTGCTGCTGGTCCGCGGATCGTGGGACGCGGTCGCCAAGCTGGAGACCGCGCTGAGCCGGATCGGCCGCGACGAGAACGTGCGCCTGCTGCACTACCGGACCAAGCCGCGCGACACCCAGAGCCACCTGCTGCCCTACATGGTGGAAGTGGTCGCCGCCGACCGCCCGGGCATGCTGGTGGAGCTGATCGATTTCTTCTTCCGCCGGCACATCACCATCGAACAACTGAGCTCGATGCGCTACACCGCGATGCAGACCGGCGCCGAGATGTTCCAGGCGCAGTTCACGCTCGGCATTCCCGCCGACACCCACATCGCGGGACTGCGCGACGAGTTCCTGGAACTGTGCGACGGGCTGAACCTGGATGCGATCATGGACCCCGTGAAATTCTGATGCCGGAGCACGCGTGCTCGCGGCCATCGCCTGCGCACCGCCTGCGCCGAGACCTGGAACAACATGATCGAAACGACATGATCAATACGAAATGATCAATACGAAATGATCAAGACCGGCAGCAAGATTCCCCGACTTTCCGGCACCACCGCCGGCGGCGACACCTTGAAACTCGCCGACTTCGACGGCAGATGGGTGGTGGTGTATTTCTACCCCAAGGACAACACCACCGGCTGTACCCGCGAGGCGCAGGACTTCCGCGACCTGTATCCGAAGTTCAGGAAGCGCGGCGCGGTGGTGATCGGCGTGTCGCGCGACAGCGAGACATCGCACGCGGGCTTTGCGGCAAAACATTCGCTGCCGTTTCCGCTGGTCGCCGATACCGATGAAACCTGGTGCAAGGCCTTCGACGTGATCCACCAGAAAACCCTGTACGGCCGCAAGTTCATGGGCGTGGTGCGCAGCACCTTCCTGATCGGTCCCGACGGCAAGCTGGTCAGGGAGTGGCGCAACGTCAAGGTACCCGGCCACGCCGAGGCCGTGCTTGCAGCGATCCCCCCGACGTGAACGAGCACGCACGTTCCGCTCCCGGGCCACGCGATCCGAGCGCGCCGCACGATCCTGCCGCCAGCACCCGAGCCGAGCCACGCATGCCCGAGCCGCACAGCAGACGCATCTACGCGCTCGATACCAACGTGCTGCTGCACGACCCCACCGCCCTGTTCCGCTTCGAGGAACACGACGTGTTCATCCCGATGACGGTGCTGGAGGAACTGGACGAGAAGAAGAAGGGCGGCTCGGAGGTCTCGCGCAACGCGCGCCAGGCCAGCCGCTTCCTCAACGAGCTGATCGAACGCGGCAACGGCAACCACATCGCCGACGGCCTGCCGCTGGCGCTGCCGGAAGGCGTGAAGCTCCGGAGCGGCGCCGCGAACGGACGCCTCTATTTCCAGACGCGCACCGGCAACGGACACGGCAAGGCCGACAACCAGATCCTGGCGGCGATCCTGGAACTGCGCGAGCAGAAGCCCGGCGCGGACGTGGCGCTGGTGTCCAAGGACATCAACCTGCGCATCAAGGCAACCATCTACGGAATCGCCGCGGAAGATTACGAGAACGACCGCGCGCTCGATGATTTCTCGCTGCTCTATACCGGCTCGGCCGAACTGCCCGCCGACTTCTGGGACAGCCATCCCGAGCTGCGCTCGTGGTCCGAACGCGGCCACACCTTCTACGAGATCAAACCGCACCAGGACGAATCCTGGCAGCCCAACCAGTGCCTGTACCTGCCGGGCGAGAACAGCGTCGAGCTGCGGGTGCTGGAAACCACCGGTGACCGGACCAGGCTGGCGCTGCTCAACGACTACACGGGGAGCGCGCACACCGTGTGGGGCATCAGCGCGCGCAACCGCGAGCAGAACTTCGCGCTCAACGTGCTGATGGATCCGGAGGTGGATTTCGTCACCCTGCTGGGTACCGCCGGCACCGGCAAGACCCTGCTGGCGCTGGCCGCGGGGCTGGCGCAGGTGATGGACCAGCAGCGCTACCGCGAGATCATCATGACCCGCGCCACGGTTTCGGTCGGCGAGGACATCGGCTTCCTGCCCGGCACCGAGGAGGAAAAGATGACGCCGTGGATGGGCGCACTCACCGACAACCTCGAGGTGCTGGCCAATCCGGAAGACGGCGGTTCGTGGGGGCGGCAGGCCACCAACGACCTGCTCGCCTCGCGCATCAAGATCCGTTCGCTGAACTTCATGCGCGGACGCACCTTCTTCAACCGCTACCTGATCATCGACGAGGCGCAGAACCTGACGCCCAAGCAGATGAAGACCCTGATCACCCGCGCCGGTCCCGGCACCAAGATCGTGTGCCTGGGCAACGTCGAGCAGATCGATACGCCGTACCTGACCGAAACGACCTCGGGGCTCACCTACGCGGTGGACCGTTTCAAGAGCTGGACGCATTCCGCGCACATCACCCTGCGGCGCGGCGAGCGTTCGCGGCTGGCGGATTTTGCCTCGGAGGCTTTATAGGTGCGATCATCCCTGATCGCTGCTCCGCCGAACCATTTCGTGTCCGGCAAACTCATCGGGAATGACAGACCAGACCGGCCCTCCGTGGCCGGACTTTTCACAACAGCCGCTGCGAACGGGTCAATGATTCCGACCCCATTCCGAGCACGGGTTTCTGGTCCCCGGTCCCCGGCCCCCGATCCCGTTTGTTGCCTCACCATCGCCGGTTCCGACTCCGGTGGCGGTGCCGGCATCCAGGCCGACCTGAAAACCTTCGCGGCACTGGGCGTACACGGCGTGTCCGCGATCACGGCGCTGACGGCGCAGAACACCCGCGGCGTCAACGCGGTGCTCCAGGTGCCACCGACGCATCTTGCCGCGGAACTCGCCGCACTGTTCGACGACTTCGACATCGCCGCGGTCAAGACCGGGATGCTGGGGGATGCGCAAACGGTGCGCCGCGTCGCACGTGAACTCGCGCGGCGCAAGCCGAGATGGATCGTGGTCGATCCTGTGATGGTCGCCACCAGCGGCGGGCGTCTGCTGGACCAGGACGCGGTGCGCGTGCTGATCGGCGAGCTGCTTCCGCTGGCCGACGTGTTGACGCCGAACCGGCCGGAGGCCGAGGCCCTGACGGGCATCAACATCCGTACCGCGCGCGACGCCCGACGCGCCGGCGAAAAGCTGCGCGCGCTGGGCGCGAAGGCAGTGCTGCTGAAGGGCGGCCACGGCCGCGGCCGCGAGGTGATCGACCGCTGGCTCGATGCGCGCGGCATGCTGGAGATCAGGCATCCGCGCCTGCCCTTCCCCGTGCACGGCACGGGCTGCACGCTGTCGGCCGCGCTGGCGGCGGAACTGGCGAAGGGCGCCGCGCCCCGCACCGCCGCGCGTCGCGCGATCGCCCTGGTGCAGCGTGCGCTGGCGCGCGCGTACCGGCCCGGCCGCGGCGCATTGCGCGTGCTGCGGCAGTAAAATCCGCAGCATCGCAACCTTGCCGCCGTCATGGCCCTCGTCATCCGTCTGATCCTGCTGGCGCTGATCGCGCTGTTCCTGCTCAGCGCGCTCGCCGTGCATTTCCGCAGCCGCGTGCGCCTGAAGCTGGGCCGGCAGCTCTCCAGCCACGCCACGCTGTTCGCGCCGTACAACCTCCTGATGTACGCGTTTTCGGCGGTGCCGGGCGGTGCGTTTCCGGACCGCAAGCGCTTCACGGACGTGAACCCGCTGCGCGAGAACTGGCGCACGATCCGCGACGAGGCCGCGCACCTTTTCGACCAGGGATACATCCGCGCGGCGCTGCGCGGCGACGACGCCAGTTTCAATTCCTTCTTCAAGGAAGGCTGGAAGCGCTTCTACGTGAAGTGGTACGGCGAGCCGCTGCCCTCGGCGCAGAAACTGTGCCCGCGCACGGTGGAACTGGTCAACGCGATTCCGTCGGTGAAGGCGGCGATGTTCGCGCTGCTGCCGCCGGGCTCCAAGCTCAATCCTCACCGCGACCCGTTCGCTGGCTCGCTGCGCTACCACCTGGGGTTGATCACGCCCAACTCGCGCGACTGCAGGATCTTCGTCGATGGCCGGGAATACGTCTGGCGCGACGGCGAGGACGTGGTCTTCGACGAGACCTGCGTGCATTGGGCGGAGAACAAGACCGACGTCACCCGCGTGATCCTGTTCTGCGACCTCGAACGGCCGCTGCGCTCGAAGCTGATTACGGCGATCAACCATCGCGTCAGCGCGTTCATGGGCCGGATCACCGCCTCGCCCAACGAATCGGACGAACCGGTGGGCGCGGTCAACCGGCTGTTCGCCACGATCCGCCGCAACCGCGAGCGCAGCCGCGGTTTCAAGCAGCACCACCGCAGGCTGTTCAAGGCCATCAAATTTGCCGGCGCGATCATCCTGCTGTGGGTGCTGCTGCTGGCGCCGTGGCCGTTGCTGCGCTGAGGGCTCGTTCGGAGCTGGAGCGAATCGGACGCGGACGGACACGGATTCGTGTTCATCCGTGTCGCGTCACGCGCGCACCCGCTCCACCAGCGCGTCGGCGAAGGTTTCGGTGGTGCCGCTGCCGCCGAGATACGGCGTGACGCGGTCGCGCGCCTCCAGCGTGGCGCGGATCGCGGCGCGGATGCGCGAGGACTGGGCAGCCATGTCGAGGTGATCGAGCATTTCGGCCGCGGCCAGCAGCAGCGCGCAGGGATTGGCGATGTTCCTGCCGGCGATGTCCGGCGCCGAGCCGTGCACCGCCTCGAAGACCGCCGCCTTCTCGCCGATGTTGGCGCCGGGTGCAAGGCCCAGCCCGCCCACCAGCCCCGCGCACAGGTCGGACAGAATGTCGCCGAACAGGTTGGTGGTGACGATCACGTCGAACTGCCACGGGTTCATCACCAGCTGCATGCAGGTGTTGTCCACGATCATCTCGTCGAACGCGATCTGCGGGTATTGCTTCGCGATCTCGCGCGCGACATCCAGGAACAGTCCCGACGCGGTCTTGATGATGTTGGCCTTGTGCACCGCCGTCACTTTCCTGCGGCCCTTCTTCACCGCCAGTTCGAAGGCGTAACGCACGATCCTGGTCGCGCCGCGGCGGGTGTTGCGGACGATCGACTGCGCCACCTCGCCGTCGGCCGACAACGTCTGGCCTTCGGAAAGGTAGGCGCCCTCGGTGTTTTCGCGCACCGTGACGATGTCGATGTTCTCGTAGCGCGCTTTCGTTCCCGGAAAGCTGATCGCCGGGCGCACGTTGGCGTAGAGGTCGAAGCGCTTGCGCAGTTCCACGTTGATCGAGGCGAAGCCGCCGCCCACCGGCGTGGTCAGCGGACCCTTCAGCGCGACGCGATGGCGCGCGATCGCGTCCAGCGTGGCCTGCGGCAGCAGTTCGCCGGATTGGTCCAGCGCGGCCATGCCGGCCTCGACGAATTCATAGTCGAGGCCGCAGTCCAGCGCGTCCAGCACGCGCAACGTCGCCGCCATGATTTCCGGGCCGATGCCGTCGCCGCGGATCACCGCGATGGTCTTGCTCACGGGTACTCCTTCGCTGGGGCCACACGCGGGCGGCACGCCGAAACAAACGCGCGATTATCGCGTATTCCGCGCTGTCAGGCCAGGCGGCCGAGCAGTTCGTCGAGCCGTCCGCTGCGGTCGGCCGCGGCCAGCTCGTCGAAGCCGCCCACGTGCACACCGTTGATGAAAATCTGCGGCACCGTGCGTGCGCCGGGTGCGCGTTCCCGCATGGCCGCGCGCGCGGCGGGGTCCTGGTCGATCCGCAGCTCGCGCCAGGTCAACCCGCGCGCCTTCAGGAGATGCTTGGCGGCGACGCAGTAGGGACAGATCGCAGTGGAATAGATTTCGATGTCGGCCATGACGGTTCGCGGGGATGCAAACGGTACCGGGAGACGTACAGCACAGCTGCCCCCTGCCCGCAGCACGAATTGTGCCGAAAAAACGATGAACGGCGGCCCGCAGCCGCGCGCCGGCGGATTACAATGGCTCCCGGGCGGTCCGGCCCCGAACCAATCCGCCGCCGCCGGGTCTCAATCCGCGTAGCCACATCTTCCCGGCCATGCCGCACTTTCCGCGCCTCCACGCCCTTCTGACGGCCGCGACGCTGCTGCTGGCGCTGCCCGCCGCCGCGCAGCAGCAGGACGTGCGCCTGCCCGACCTGGGCAGTTCCGCCGATGCGCTGATCTCGCCGCAGGAGGCGCAGCAGTACGGCCGCGAAATGCTGGGCGAGCTGCGCGCCGCCGGACTGGTGCTGGACGACCCGCTGGTGGACGAATACCTGCAGTCGCTGGGTTACCGACTGGCCTCGCACAGCGCCGACCCGGGCCAGCACTACACGTTCGTGGCCCTGGGCATTCCGGAGATCAATGCCTTCGCCTCGCCCGGCGGCTACATCTACGTGTTCAGCGGCCTGATCACGATCACCGACAGCCAGGACGAACTGGCCGCGGTGCTGGCGCACGAACTGGCGCACATCAGCCAGCACCATTTGCAGCGTGCCTACGAGGACCAGAAGAAATCCACCCCGCTGTACGTGCTGGGCGCGATCGCCGCCGCGGTGGCGGCGGGCAAGGCCGATTCGTCGGAGTCGCGCGGCGGCGTGTACAACCCATACGCCTACGACTACAACTACGGCGCCACCGCCGATCCCTCCATGGGCGCGTTCTACTCCGTGCTGGCGCTGATGGAGCAGCACCAGATCGACTTCACCCGCAAGGACGAGGAGGAAGCCGACCACGTGGGTATCGCCACGCTGGCCAGGGCCGGCTTCGATCCCGAGGCGATGGCGGAATTCTTCCAGCGCATGCAGAACCTGCTGCGGCCCGGCGGCGAGGGCGGCGAGGCCTCGGGCGACCTGCCCCCGTTCCTGCAGGATCACCCCGTCAACAGCGTGCGCATCGCCGACGCCAAGGCGCGCGCCCACGTGATCGAGCAGCAGATGCGCCTGCAGGGCGCCGGCACGCTGCGGCAGCCCAGCTACGGGATGCTGCCGCTGCCGTTCGTCAAGAACGCCTCGACCCTGCTGGAATCCTCGCCGCACCAGGGCCGCACCGAGTACGCGCTGATCCGCGAACGGGTGCGGGTGCTGACCGCGTCCAACCCGCACGGCGTGCTCGATTACTACACCCGCAACATGGCGCGCGATCCGAAATTCGCCGAGGCCGTGTCCAACCGCTACGGCTACGCGCTGGCGCTGGTGCAATCGGGCGACGCCGCCAAGGCGGTGGGGGTGCTGCAACCCCTGCTGGCCGCACATCCGGGCAACCTCACGCTGGAACTGGGCCTGGCGTGGGCGCTGCGCCAGGCCGGGCAGCGCAGGCAGGCACTGGAGCACTACGCGTCGCTGAACGCGATGTGGCCCAACGATCCCGCGATCGTGCTGGATTACAGCAACGCCCTGCTGGATGACGGCAGCGCTTCCGGTGCCAGGATCGCGCAGGGCCTGCTGAAACCGCTGCTCAACGACGATTCCGAGCCCTCGCTGTACCGCGCCTACGGTCACGCCTGCCACGTGGCAGGCGACGACATCCACGCCGGGATCGCCTACGCCGACGCGGCTTTCCTGTCCGGGCGCGCCGCCGACGCGCTGGGCCAGTTGCAGCGCCTGCTGAAGCGCAAGGATCTGGACTACTACGCGCGCGCGCAGATCGACGCGCGCATCGCGCAGATCACGCCGATCGTGCTGGAGATGCGCCGCCGCCACATGGACCAGGACCAGGGCAACGGCGACGACGGCAGCGGGCTGCGCTTCGGCGTCTGTGCGGGACCCGCCTGTACGCAACCTTGACGGTGGCGACGCGGCCCGGGACCCGCGCGTGGACGCGGCGCGGCGCTCGCGTATCATGGGCGCCGTTTCGTGCCACGCTCCGTTCCGCGCCATGCGTCCATACCGATTCCGGGATTTGAGCCGCGGGCTGCTCCCCGCGCTGTTCGCCGCGCTGGTTCCCGCGCTGGCGGCCGCCGCGCCGCCGCCTTCGTCCGCTGCACCCGCGGCCGCCGTCGCGCATCCGCAGGTGGAACTCAAGACCTCGATGGGCGATATCGTGATCGAACTGTTCCCCGACAAGGCACCCAAGACCGTCGCCAATTTCCTGCAATACGTGAAGGACGGTTTCTACGATGGCACCGTGTTCCACCGGGTGATTCCCGGTTTCCTGATCCAGGGCGGCCTGTACACGCGGCAGTTGCAGCCCAAGCGCACCCGTCCGCCGATTCCGGATGAAGCCAACAACGGCCTGTCCAACCTGCGCGGCACCGTCGCGGCCGCGCGCGGACCCGACCCCGATTCCGCCACCGCGCAGTTTTTCATCAACGTGGTGGACAATCCTCGCCTCGATTACGTCGGCAACCAGAGCGGCATGACCTGGGGCTACGCGGTGTTCGGGAAGGTGGTGAAAGGGATGGACGTGGTGGACAAGATCGACAACCTGCCCACCGGCCCGCAGGGCCCGTTCATCGGCGACGTGCCAAGGCCGCTGCCGGTGATAGAAAGCGCGAGGGTGATCGGCGAGGCCGCCAATCCGGCCGCCGAACCCGTGTCGCCGGTGACGGGTCAGGTGCCGGCCAGCACGCCGCCGTCCAAGAAGAAATCCGGCGCGAAGCACTGAGTGTGGCGACACTCTTCATCTCCGACCTGCACCTCGACGAGGCACGTCCGCAGATCGTCGGACTGTTCGAGCATTTCTGCGCAGGCGAGTCGCGCTCGGCCGACGCGCTCTACGTGCTGGGCGACCTGTTCGAGGCCTACGTCGGCGACGACGACGATGCCGCGCTGAACGCGCGCATTGCGTCGGCCTTGCACGGCGTCGCCGAGGCCGGCGTGCCGGTGCACTTCATCGCCGGCAACCGTGATTTCCTGCTGGGCGACGCCTACGCGCGCCGTTGCGGGATGGACATCCTGGACGATGGCGCGGTCATCGATCTGTACGGCACGCCCACGCTGATCCTGCACGGCGACGTGCTGTGCACCGACGACGCGGCATATCAAGCCTTTCGCAGGCAGGTGCGCGATCCCGGATGGCAAGCCGCCTTCCTCGCGCGGCCGCTGGCCGAGCGCCGCGCGTTCGCGGCGCAGGCGCGCAACGCCAGCCGGGCCCACACTTCGACGACCGACATGACGATCATGGACGTCAACCAGACCGCGGTCGAAGCCGCGCTGCGCAAAGCCGGCGTCGCGCGGATGATCCATGGCCACACCCATCGCCCCGCGATCCACGAATTCGGACTCGACGGCGAGAAGGCGCAGCGCATCGTGCTGGGCGACTGGTACGAGCAGGGATCGGTGTTGCGGCTGACACCCGATCGCGCCGAATTGCGAGCGCTCGGAGCGATACCGTAGCCCGGGTGCAGCGAAGCGGAATCCGGGGATCTGCCGATTCGTCGTTCCGATTGCACCGCTGCACACCTGCATCCGAGCGGCGCGACGGACCGCCAATGCCGGCAACGGCGTATGCTCACCGCACATCACGACAGCGGATTCGCGCATGACCGAATGGGACGCCGCCGCATACGCGCGGATGTCGGGCCTGCAGAAGGCCATGGCCACGCAGGTCCTGTCGCTGCTGGAACTGAGGGGCGATGAACGCGTGCTCGACGTGGGCTGCGGCGAAGGCAAGATCACCGCGTTGATCGCTGCGCGCGTCCCGCGCGGCGAGGTACTCGGCGTCGATCCCTCGCGCGAGATGATCGCGTTCGCGTCATCGCATTTCGGCCCCGCAACCCAATCCAACCTGCGCTTCGCGGTGGCCGATGCGCGCACGCTGGCTTTCACCGATGCGTTCGATCTGATCGTGTCCTTCAACGCATTGCACTGGGTTCCCGACCCGGATCCGGCATTGCGTTCAATCCGCACTGCACTGAAGCCCGAGGGCCGCGCGCAATTGCGGATGGTGACCGCCGGGCCGCGCCAGAGCCTGGAAAGCGTGGTGGAGGACGTGCGCCGCTCGTCCCGCTGGCGGGAATACTTCACCGGATTCAGCGATCCGTATCTGCGGCTGACACCTGATCAATACGCGGCGGCGGCGGAACGCGACGGCTTGCACGCGCTACGCGTGCAGACGCGCGACGAAACGTGGGATTTCGAGTCGCGTAGCGAGTTTCATACGTTCTGTGCGGTCGGGCTGGTGGCCTGGACCCGGCGTTTGCCGGAGGTCGAACGCACGGTCTTCGTCGACGACGTGCTGGATCGATATCGTGCGATCACCGGCGACCCCGCCGGCGCGGAAACGACGTTCAAGTTCTACCAGACGGATTTCACGCTGGTGCCTTCCGGGCCCTGACGGACGTCAGCCGCCCACCGCGTCGATCGCCTCGCGCAGACGCTCCACACCGATCACGTCGAGATCGCCGATGCGCGCGGATTTCTTGGGCGCGTTGGCCTTCGGCACGATTGCGCGGCGAAAGCCGTGATGCGCGGCTTCCTTCAGACGCTCTTCGCCATTCGGGACCGGCCGCACCTCGCCCGACAAGCCCACTTCGCCGAACGCCACGGTTTTCTCGGGCAGCGCGCGGTCGCGGAACGAGGACAGCACCGCCAGCAACACCGGCAGGTCGGCCGCGGTTTCCTGCACGCGGATGCCGCCCACCACGTTGACGAACACGTCCTGGTCGTAAACCGCGGCATTGCCGTGGCGATGCAGCACGGCCAGCAACATCGCAAGGCGATTCTGCTCCAGTCCCAGCGCCACCCGGCGCGGATTGCCGAGGCTCGACTGGTCGACCAGCGCCTGCACTTCCACCAGCAGCGGCCGCGTGCCTTCGCGCGTCACCATCACCGCACTTCCGGGCGTGGCCTCGCGATGCGCCGACAGGAAAATCGCGGACGGATTGGGCACCTCGCGCAGTCCCTTGTCGGTCATCGCGAATACACCGAGTTCGTTCACCGCGCCGAAGCGGTTCTTGAACGCACGCAGGACGCGAAAGCGCGAACCCGACTCGCCCTCGAAATACAGCACCGCATCGACCATGTGCTCCAGCACGCGCGGGCCCGCGATGCCACCCTCTTTCGTGACGTGTCCGACCAGGAATACGCTGGTGCCGGACTCCTTGGCGTAGCGCACCAGCCGCGCAGCCGATTCGCGCACCTGCGACACCGAACCCGGCGCGGCCGGCAGGGTGTCGGTCCAGATGGTCTGGATCGAATCGATCACCAGCACGCGCGGTTGTTCCGCCGCGGCGTGTTCGAGGATCCGTTCGACGCAGGTTTCCGCCAGCGCCTTGAGCGGCGCCAGTTCCAGACCCAGCCGGTTGCCGCGCGCCGCGATTTGCGCCAGCGATTCCTCGCCGCTGACATACAGGCCGGGCAGCCGATCCCCCAGCGCGGCCAGCGCCTGCAGCAGCAGCGTCGATTTGCCGATGCCGGGATCGCCGCCCACCAGCACCACGGAGCCTCGCACCAGCCCGCCGCCCAGCACGCGGTCCAGTTCGCCGATCCGCAGCAGATGGCGCTGCTCGACTTCGCCCGCGACGCTGGCCAGCGGCTGCACTCGCGAGGCCTCCGCGCCCGCGTAGCCGACACGGCGCGAGGCGTTCGCAACTTCCTTCGCCGGCTGCACTACGAACGCCGACAGCGTGTTCCACGCGCCGCAGGCCTCGCACTGGCCCTGCCACTTGGGATATTCCGCACCGCAGTCGCTGCAAACGTAAGCCGTCCTGGCCTTGGCCATGGTCATTCCTCCGCGAACAGCACGCGGCGGGTGACGCCGCAGGTGAGCTCGTAGGAAATCGTGCCGGCGTGTTGCGCGATGATTTCGACGGGCAACGCCGGTCCCCACAAGGTGACGCTGTCGCCGACGCGCGCATCCGGCGCGTTGCGCAGATCGAGCGCGATCAGGTCCATCGAAACGCGGGCGACCAGCACGGCCGGTGCGCCAGCTACCCGCACCGGCGTGCCCGACGGCGCGCTGCGCGGGTAACCGTCGCCGTAACCGATCGCGGCCACGCCGACGGGCATGTCTTCGGGACACTCGTAGGTTGCGCCGTAGCCGATCCGTTCGCCGCGCTTCACCCGGTTGATCGCGATCAGGCGCGTGGACAGGGTCATCGCGGGCCGGAAGCCGAAATCCGCGCCGGTTTTGCCCAGCGCGACCGAAAGCCCGTACAGCAATCCGCCGACCCGAACCCAGTCGCCGCGTGCCTGCGGCCAGCCGAGCACCCCGGCGGAATTGGACAGCGAGCGCTCGCCGGGCAGTCCGCGGGTGGCGTCCTCGAACGCCACGATCTGCCGCGCGGTGAAATCGTTGTCGAATTCATCCGACGAGGCGAAATGCGTCATCAGCACGATGTCGGGATCGACCGCGGGCAATGCGCGCAGGCGTGCGTGCAATTCGCCGGCGCGCCCGGCGGGAAACCCCAGACGATGCATGCCGGTGTCGAGCTTGAGCCACACCCTGAGCGGCGTGCCTGCACGTTCGGCCTCCAGCATCGCGAGCTGCGAGTCGTGGTGGATCACCGCCTCGAGCTGCAGGCGGCGCATCTCGGCGATGTCGCTGTGTGCATCCGGCCCGCTCAGCACCACGATCCGCTGGCGGTGCCCCGCCGCGCGCAGGCGCAGGCCGTCGGCGATCGACGCCACGCCGAACGCATCGGCGTCACCCAAGGCGCGCGCGCAGCGTTCCAGGCCGTGGCCGTAGGCGTCGGCCTTGACCACCGCCATCACCCTGGTGCCGCCGGCGAGCGCGCGCACGCGCGCCAGGTTGGCACGCAGCGCATCGAGATGGATCGTCGCGACCGCGAGTCGGCTCATCGAGTCCCGAGTCCCGAATCCCGAGTCCCGCTCATTCCAGACTCCCGACGTACGCCTCGGGCGCGTAATTCTCGAACTTGGTGTACTGGCCCAGGAAGGTCAGCTTGATGGTGTCGATCGGGCCGTTGCGCTGCTTGCCGATGATGATCTCGGCGATGCCCTTGTTGTTGGATTCCTTGTTGTAGACCTCGTCCCGGTAGATGAACAGGATCAGGTCGGCGTCCTGCTCGATCGCGCCCGATTCGCGCAGGTCGCTCATCACCGGCCGCTTGTCGTTGCGCTGTTCCAGCGCGCGGTTCAACTGCGACAGCGCCACCACGGGCACGTTGAGTTCCTTGGCCATGGCCTTCAGGCTGCGCGAGATTTCGGAGATCTCGGTGGCGCGGTTTTCCTTGTTGCCGGGCACCTGCATCAGTTGCAGATAGTCGATCACGACCATCCCGAGGCCATGCTCACGCATCATCCGGCGCGCGCGCGAACGCAGTTCGCCGGGCGAGAGCGCGGGCGTGTCGTCGATGAACAGTTTCGCGTCGGACAGCAGCGTCGAAGCCTGCGTCACGCGCGGCCATTCGTCTTCGGCCAGATCGCCGCTGCGAAGCTGCTGCTGGTTGATCCGGCCCAGCGAGGAGATCAGCCGGAAGGCCAGTTGCGAAGCCGACATTTCCATCGAGAAGATCAGCACCGGCAATTTCGCCCGCAGCGCCACCGCCTCGGCGACGTTGAGCGCGAACGCGGTCTTGCCCATCGACGGCCGGCCGGCCACGATCACCAGATCGCCGCGTTGCAGTCCGGAAGTCAGATTGTCGAGGTCGGCAAAACCGGTGGTCAGGCCGGTAAGCTGGCCGCGGTTGGCGTAGCGGTCGGCAAGCTGGCGCACGGCCTCGGACAGTGCCTCGCGCATCGGCACCACCTGCTTGCGCCCGCGTGCCCCGGCTTCGGCGATCCGGAACACGCGCTGCTCGGCCGCCTCGAGGATCTCCGGCGTGCGCCGGCCTTCCGGATTGAAGCCGTCGCCCGCGATCTGCGTGCCCGCCTCGATCAGTTTCCGCAGGATGGCCTTGTCGCGCACGATGTCGGCGTAGGCGGTGATGTTGGCCGCGCTGGGCGTCGCATTCGCGAGTTCGGCCAGATAGGCCGCACCGCCGATGGTCGTGCACTCGCCGTGGCGCTCGAACCATTCGCCCAGCGTCACCGCGTCGCAGGGCTGGCCCTGTTCGGCCAGTTCGCGGATCGCCCGGAAGATCAGCCGGTGCTCGCGGCGGTAGAAATCCTCCTCGGTGATCCGGTCGGCGACCCGGTCCCATGCCTCGGTGGCCAGCATCAGTCCGCCCAGCACCGACTGTTCCGCCTCGATCGAATGCGGCGGCACCTTGAGCACGTCCACCCGCGTGGGCGGATTGCGTTCGGGGAAAACGGCGCTCATCGGCGCGCGGCGGGCATCGGCTTCGGCATGCACCGGATCATACGCGGATGCGTCTCACGGGACGATACGAAAAGTTGTGGAAAACCTGTGCGGATGCGGTGGTCAACTCGCCTTCGCGCCATGCACACCTGTCTCTCGCCCGGCATCGCGTGCCACCGCTCACGCGAGCGGGAGACGAAAAACGAAACGGGCGCCTTCCGGCGCCCGTTTCATTCCATCCGGATTCGCGCGCAACGCGCGTGCGCCGCCCGAACGTCAGGCGCCCGCTACCACGTGCACCTTGACCGGCGCGCGCACGTCCGCATGCAGCGACACCTCGACCTCGTAGTCGCCGACGTTGCGCAACGAACCTTCCGGCATGATCACCTCGCTCTTCTCGAGCTCCAGGCCCTGCGCGGTGAAGGCCTCGGCGATGTCGCGCGGGCCCACCGAGCCGAACAGCTTGCCCTCGGGGCTGGCGTTGGCGGTGATGGTGACCTCGGCATTCTCGAACTTCGCCGCACGCGCCTGCGCGTCGGCCAGCAGCGCGTTGGCCTTGGCCTCGTACTCGGCGCGCTTCTTCTCGAATTCCTCGATGTTGGCCCTGGTGGCCGGCACGGCCTTGCCCTGCGGCACCAGATAGTTGCGGCCATAGCCGGGCCTGACCCTGACCTTGTCGCCGAGGCCGCCCAGGTTCTTCACTTTTTCCAGCAGGATGAGTTCCATCGTTGTCTCCGATTCGTTAGCGCCGCTTTGCGACGCAGCCAAAGGACGGTTGTCCGAATGAACGACAGGCGCCCGGTCCGGAGCGGCTGTCGTGAAAAGTCCGGCCATGCAGCCCTTGCCATGGATGGCGGCTTCAATGGCCGGTTTCAGCGTTGGCAATCCCGAAGGATCCGGAACGCCACTCGCCGCCTCGCGCTGCGGCGATCAGGGACGATCGCTACACGAAATGGTTGTCGCTGTACGGCAGCAGGGCCAGGAAACGCGCGCGCTGTATCGCGTTGGCGAGCTGGCGCTGGTAGCGCGCCTTGGTGCCGGTGATCCGGCTCGGAACGATCTTGCCGGTCTCGGTGATGTACTGCTTGAGCGTGGCGAGATCCTTGTAGTCGATCCGGTCCACCCCTTCGGCGGTGAAGCGGCAGAACTTCCTGCGGCGGAAAAACTTGGACATGTCGGTTCTCCGGATTCGGTCACGCGGCCTCGTCGGCGCGGAGGTCTTCTTCCTCCTCGTCGCGGCGGCGGGCGGGTTTGTCTTCCTTGTCCTTGGTCTTCATGATCAGGGACGGCTCGGTCTCGGGCCGGTCCCACTGCATGATCAGGTGACGCAGCACCGCGTCGTTGAAGCGGAACCCGGATTTCAACTCGTTCAGCGCGACCGGGCCGCACTCGATGTTCATCAGCGCGTAGTGCGCCTTGGCCAAGTGCTGGATGGGATACGCGAGCGGGCGGCGGCCCCAGTCCTCGATGCGGTGCACCTTGCCGCCGTCGGCCTCGACCAGCGCCTTGTAGCGCTCGAGCATGCCGGGCACCTGTTCGCTCTGGTCCGGGTGGACCAGGAACACGACTTCGTAATGACGCATTGTGGCTTCCTCGTGGGTGTCGCCGGATGCGTGCATCCGGCGGGGCAGCCTCCCGACACG
>JAJPHQ010000087.1 GCA_021325195.1 Gammaproteobacteria bacterium
CACCGAGATCGCCCAATCCCTGCGCCTGACCCGCGAGGCGGTCAAGAGCCGCATTCACCGCGGGCGCCAGATGATCCGCGAGTATCTTGCCGACTGATGCGGGCGCAGGCAGCGGCGCCAGACAAAGCGCGGATCGAGGCGTTGCAAGTCAGACAGACATGCAGCAACCGGATTCGTGCTGTTTCGGTGGGCACGGCACCGTCCCGTAGGAGCAGAACACGCAGCAGTCACCCGGATGGGGACGCAACAGCGCGTTGCAGTTGGGACATTCCCAATAGAACTGGCAAGCGTCGGTCGGCATCGCCTCGCGCCGGGCAACCCCGCAATGCGGGCAGCTGAGCACGGACTCCAGGATGACGGCACTCATTGCTATCTCGCATTTCGGGGAGATGGATTGCCCGCTTTTGCAAACCCGAGCGACGGTTGATCATTTTGATGCCGTACCGGGGTACGGCATCAAGTCGGTCCGCGGCTGATCCCGCCAGCGCTCAATGCAAGGCCTCGATCAGCGGACACGACACATGCCCACGCCGTGTATGGCATGCCTTTACCAGACCGGACAGGACGCGCTCCATGCGACGCAGATTGGTCAAGCGCGCACGTACATCCGCCAGACGTCTGGCGGCCAGCTCGGCAGCTTCCAGGCAATGCGTGCCGTCATCCAGGCGCAGCAATTGCGCGATCTCGTCCAGGCTGAATCCCAAGGCCTGTGCCGCCTTGATGAACTTCAGCCGCGCCACGTCCGCGTTGCCGTAGCGGCGAATCGTGCCGTACGGCTTCGGGGGTTCGCTCAACAGCCCCTTGCGTTGATAGAAGCGGATCGTTTCGACGCTGACGCCGGCTGCCTTGGCAAAGACGCCGATCGTCGGCCGTTCCAGGTCGTGCCGCATGACGCTTGATCCCGTACTCGACTACGGGGATACGTTACCCCAAGTCATGCGAACAGGAGTCATGCCGATGAACGACGAAAAAGCCGGGCGCGGTGCCGCCATGACGAAGGACTGGGCGGCAAATCCGTTGCCGACGATGCTGTGGTGGGTCGCGCCGATCGTGTTTGCAGTAGCCGTGTCATCGCTGGCCGGCAGGTTCGGCGTTGCTGCATGGAGTCTGGCCTTGGCATGGATGGCTGCGGGCTGTCTGCTCAACGCGGCGCGCTGCCACCGGCGCCATTGCTACCTGTCCGGACCGGTCCTGCTGGCCGGCGCGGTCGTGTTCGGACTGGAAGCCCTCGGCGTCTTTTCACTCGGCTCGACCGGCAACATCGCGTTGCTCTGGTGCGCGTTTGGCCTGGTGCTGTTGTCCTGGATTCCCGAGCGGATCTGGGGCAAGTACGTGCGCCGAACCTGAGCGGCCACGCACAGCGCTGCGCTCGCGGGCCGGGTTTGCTGAATGTCGGCAGGGCCGCGGCCGTCAGGCCCTGTCCGAAGGACACGAGACAAGCTGCCGAAGGACCGGCGGCGGGCGATCGCCTGGGATGACGCCGGCGATGCGGATCGGACAACGTCCCTACGCCACGGTGCCGGGGCAGACGTTCGCGAGGGTCGAAATGCCCAGGGTCCAGGTCTTCACCTTGATCTGCTCGATGGGCCGACCATCGTAGGCATTGACGAGTTGCCACTGCTGTAGCGACACCCGCTTCAGATCGATCCTGCATTCGGCGTAGTGCCTGAAGATGCCGTTGGTCAGGTAGCTGATCACCAGCGATCCCTGGCCTGCCTGCGATTCGATCGTCCCGCGCAGGAGGATGGCTTTCACGCCCTGCCCCTGGCCCAGGACCACGCCATCACGGCTTTCGATCCGGTCCAGCCAGTACACCTGTCCCTTGGCCTGCGAGCGATCGCTGTGCACGCCGTCACGGGTTCGATGTAGATGCCGCGGACGGTCGCCTGGTCGCCCAGCATCAGTTTGAGTTCACTGACGCTGGTATCGCGGTCATTGGTGATGGCGGCGAGCGGCACCGCGGTCATTCCCTCCGGAAGCGGTGTCGCGGAGGCGGACGCGGCCACGCCGGCCAGAACAGCGAAGGCGAGGAGGGACGGAAGACCGACGAGTTTCATGAAACGCGATGACCTCGATGATGGAATCGATGAACCGGGAATGCCTGTCGCGCGCCGGACGATCCGGAGGCCGCCTTGCGGACGGCGTCGCGCCGGACAACGGTCTCTTCCCAAGCGAAAGGCATGCCAAGCGGGGCACGACCTCGTGACGCAGCAAGGTTCGCGCGGCGACGCCGCAAGAACAGGACGATGGGGAAGGGGATCGCAACGCTCCAGCGCGGGTGCGCGGATGGGGTTGCTGCACCGCAGCAACGCTTGGACACCCTACAGGGGTTGGGTCAGAAAAGCAAGGTCTTCAATCGGGACCCTGCCATCGGCAGTTCCGCCGGCGCGTCGGCGCTCGACCCGGACGGGCCTGGTGCGGTAGCGACCGGATGACTCAAGTGGCCGGGCACCCTCTTCCGAAGGGAGAGGGGAACTCGTCGCCTGCGCGGGATGACGCTGTAAAAAAGCCCCGCGATCGCTCGCGGGGCTTTTTGCTCTCGGCCTTGGATTTTTGTTTCCACGGCAGCACAGGGATGTGCTGCCGTACCCGGACGCAAAATCAGGGACGATTTTGCGTACGAGAATCAAAAATCCATGCCGCCCATGCCACCCATGCCACCGCCGGCGCCGCCGCCGTGGTTGTGCTCTTCCTTCTTCGGCGCTTCGCCCACCATCGCCTCGGTGGTGATCATCAGGCCGGCGATGGAGGCGGCGTTCTGCAGCGCGGTGCGGGTGACCTTGGTCGGATCGAGAATGCCCATCTCGACCATGTCGCCGAACTCGCCGGACTGGGCGTTGTAGCCGTAGTTGCCCTTGCCCTCGGCGACCTTGGCCAGCACCACCGAGGGTTCCTCGCCGGCGTTGGCGACGATCTCGCGCAGCGGCGCTTCCATCGCGCGCTTGGCGATCACGATGCCGTGCTCCTGGTCCTCGTTGTCGCTCTTCAGCGACTTGATCGCGGCCAGCGCGCGGATCAGCGCCACGCCGCCGCCCGGCACCACGCCTTCCTCGACCGCCGCGCGGGTGGCGTGCAGCGCGTCTTCCACGCGTGCCTTCTTCTCCTTCATCTCGACTTCGGTCGCGGCGCCGACCTTGATCACCGCCACGCCGCCGGACAGCTTGGCCACGCGTTCCTGCAGCTTCTCGCGGTCGTAGTCGGAGGTGGTCTCCTCGATCTGCGCCTTGATCTGCTTGATCCGGCCCTCGATGGCCTTGGTGTCGCCGGCGCCGTCGATGATGGTGGTGTTTTCCTTGGTGACCACGACCTTCTTGGCGCGGCCCAGGTCCTTGAGGGTGGCCTTTTCCAGTTGCAGGCCCAGTTCCTCGGAGATCACGGTGCCGGCGGTCAGGATCGCCATGTCTTCCAGCATCGCCTTGCGACGGTCGCCGAAGCCCGGCGCCTTCACCGCGCAGACCTTGACGATGCCCCGGATGGTGTTGACCACCAGCGTGGCCAGCGCCTCGCCTTCCACTTCTTCCGCCACGATCAGCAGCGGCTTGCCGGACTTGGCCACGGCTTCCAGCACCGGCAGCAGATCGCGCACGTTGGAGATCTTCTTGTCGTGCAGCAGGATGTAGGGCTCCTCCAGCTCGCACTGCATCGACTGCTGGTTGTTGATGAAGTACGGCGAGAGATAGCCGCGGTCGAACTGCATGCCTTCCACGACGTCGAGTTCGTTCTCGAGGCCGGAACCGTCCTCGACGGTGATCACGCCTTCCTTGCCGACCTTGTCCATCGCCTCGGCGATCAGCTTGCCGATCACCTCGTCGCCGTTGGCGGAGATGGTGCCGACCTGCGCGATCGACTTGGAATCGGAAGACGGCTTCGAAATCTTTTTGAGTTCCTCGACGGCCGCATTGACCGCCTTGTCGATGCCGCGCTTCAGGTCCATCGGGTTCATGCCGGCGGCGACCGCCTTCATGCCCTCGCGGATCATCGCCTGCGCCAGCACGGTCGCAGTGGTGGTGCCGTCACCGGCGTTGTCGGAAGTCTTGCTGGCGACTTCCTTCACCATCTGCGCGCCCATGTTCTCGAACTTGTCGGCCAACTCGATTTCCTTGGCCACCGACACGCCGTCCTTGGTGATGGTCGGCGCGCCGAAGCTCTTCTCGAGCACGACGTTGCGGCCCTTGGGGCCTAGGGTGGCCTTGACCGCGTTGGCCAGGATGTTGACGCCGCGCAGCATCTTGGTGCGCGCGTCTTCGGAAAAGCGGATTTCTTTCGCTGCCATGTTTGTGATCTCTGCTTGAATTTGAAAATCGTTCGGAAAGGCGAAGGTCTGGTTCAACAAGCGGCTGGCGGCGCGACGCTGTTGCTAAGCTCGGCGTCCTGCCTCGCTAAGCAACCCAGCCTTCGGCATCCTGCCTGCGGCCTTCGCGCTCGCGCGCGATGCGATTCAACGCATCGCGCAAACGCTCGCCTCAGCCCTCGATGATGGCCATTAAGTCTTCTTCGCGCATGACGAGCAGTTCCTCGCCTTCGACCTTGACCTCGGTGCCGGAATACTTGCCGAACAGCACCTTGTCGCCGGCCTTCACGGCCAGCGGGCGAACCTTGCCGTCTTCGAGGATCTTGCCGGTGCCCACGGCGATGACCTCGCCTTTGATCGGCTTTTCGGCCGCGGTGTCGGGGATGACGATGCCGCCGGCGGCCTTGGTTTCCGCCTCGAGGCGCTTGATGATCACGCGGTCGTGCAACGGACGAAGCTTCATAACGACTCCATCTGCAAGGAAATGGGGAAAGGGTGATTGCTGTTAGCACTCGACAGCAGTGAGTGCCAATTGTAAGGCCGGACACGGATGTTTCAAGAGCCGGCGCGTGCGGTTACGCTGTGCCCTCGCTGCCCCCCGCCGCCATGCCCTTGCTCTGCCTTTCCACCTGCCCCGACGCCCAGACCGCGGGACGGATCGCCCGTGCGCTGGTCGAGGAAAAGCTGGCCGCCTGCGTGAACCGGGTTCCGGGCGTCGCCTCGATCTACCGCTGGCAGGGCGCCATCCACGACGATGCCGAGGTGCTGCTGCTGATCAAGACCACCCGCGAGCGTTTCGAGGCACTGCGCGCGCGGCTGGTCGAGCTGCATCCCTACGCGGTTCCGGAACTGGTCGCGCTCGACATCGCCGACGGCCATGCGCCCTATCTGGACTGGCTGCGCGCCGAAACGACGCCGTGAGCGGGTTGGCAGCCCTGCTGCCGGCTGCCACAATCGAAATCCCCCCGGCCCGGTCTGGTTTGCCTGGCCTCTTCCGTATTGTCCGATCCGATGTCTTTCTTCCGCCCGCGCTGGATCCTGTTCCTGCTGCTGCTGACCGGCGCCGCGCACGCGCAAGGCATCAGCCCCGGCGCGGGCCTGTTGCCGGTGACGCAGGCCTTCGTGGTCCAGGCCACCATCGACAAGCCCGGCACGATCGCTCTGCACTTCGCGGTTGCGCCGCACTATTACCTCTACCGGGGCCGCATCCACGCGAAAATCCTGACCCCCGGCATCGCCGCAGGTGCGCTGGACCTGCCACCCGGCAAATCCGAACACGATCCGTATCTGGGCGAGGTGGAGATCTACCAGGGCACGGTGGACGGCTCGCTCCCGTACCAAATCGCCGGCGCCGCGCCAGCGGCGCTGCAGGTTTCGGTGAGCTATCAGGGCTGCCACGAAATCACGCCCAAGATCTGTTATCCGCCCAACACGCAGGTTTTCACGTTGCCCGCCAGCGGGGGCGGTCCGGTCGCCGTGACTGGCGCCGGCCCAGCGTCGGGCAGCGATGCACCGCCACGCACGCCGATCACGGCTTCGCTCGACAACGGGGCTTCGAATCCGCAGCCTCCGGCCATCACCGGCACGGCGGCACAGGCCCCGGCGAGCCCGCTTTCGACCGGCCTCGCCTTCGCGCTGCTGCTGGCGTTTGCGGGCGGCCTGATCCTGAACCTGATGCCTTGCGTGTTGCCGGTGCTGGCGATCAAGGCGGTCGGCCTGCTCGAAAGCGGCGAGTCGCGCCGGCAGGCGCGGGCGCACGCGCTGGCCTATGCCGCGGGCGTGATCGCGACGTTCCTCACGATCGGACTCGCCATCCTGGGCCTGCGCGGGGCCGGCCACGCGATCGGCTGGGGCACGCAGCTGCAGCAACCGTGGATCGTGGCGGTGCTGGCTTGCGTGCTGTTTGCGGTCGGACTGTCGATGTCGGGCGTGGTGCAGTTCGGCACGGGGCTTGGCAACCTCGGGCAGAATCTGGCTCGGCGCGGCGGCGCGGCCGGGCATTTCTTCACCGGCGTGCTGGCGGTGGTGGTCGCCAGTCCCTGCACCGCCCCGTTCATGGGCGCGGCGCTGGCCTACGCGTTCGTCGCGCCGCCCCTGCACGAGATTTTGGTGATGCTGGGGCTGGGCGTCGGCCTTGCCTTGCCACTGACGGTGATCGGCCTGGTGCCGGCGCTGGCGCGCTGGCTGCCGAAGCCCGGCCGCTGGATGGAAACGCTGAAGCAGATCCTCGCGTTTCCGATGTACCTGTCGGCGGTGTGGCTGGTGTGGGTGCTGGCGCACCAGCGCGGCGCGGATGCGGTGGCGCTGGTGCTGGCCGCGATGGTGTTGCTGGCGGCGGCGCTGTGGTGGCACGCGCGCGGTCGTCCGGAACGAAAGCTCGGCCACGCCTTCACGGTCGTGCTGGCGGCAGCGACCGTGATGTCGCTGTACGGCATCACGCGGGTCGCGCCACCCGCCCGGGAAACCGCCGTGACCGGCGACGCCGTGGCGTTCAGCACGGCGAAGCTGCAATCGTTGCGCGCCGCCGGCACGCCGGTGTTCGTGGACATCGGCGCGGACTGGTGCGTCACCTGCAAGGCCAATGAATACGCGGTGCTGGACACGCAGCGCTTCCGCGATCTGCTGCGCGACACGGGCACCGTGTACATGAAGGGCGACTGGACCGACGTCGATCCCGAAATCGGCGCGTACCTCAGGCAATTCCATTCGCCGGGCGTGCCGCTGTACGTGGTGTACCCGCGCGGCGGCGGCGCGGGCCGCGCATTGCCGACCGTGCTGACGGCCTCGCTGGTCCGCCATGCGCTGGCCCCTGCCGGCATGGAGTCGGCCGCCCGATGATCGATCGCCGCGCCACCGTCGCGATCCTGGTCCTTGCCCTCGCCGCTGCGTCGGGCGGTTACGCGCTGCAGCGCCGTCTCACCGCACCGCAGCAGCCCGCGCCGCCGGCCGGCGTGAAAACCCTGCAGGTGGGCGATACGGTTGCGGACGTCGCCTATCCGGCACTGGATGGCAAGCCGCTGGCGCTGTCGTCGTGGCGGGGCAAGCTGGTGCTGCTGAACTTCTGGGCGACCTGGTGCGGACCCTGCCGTGAGGAAATGCCGCTGCTCTCGAAGGCACAGGCGCAACACGCGGCCGACGGCTTGCAGGTGGTCGGCGTGGCGATGGACCCGCCGCAGTCCGCGCAGGCGTTTCTCCGACAGGTGAAGGTGGATTACCCCATCCTGATCGGCATCGACGCCGAACCGGAGCCCACCACGCTGTTCGGCGACACCGCGGGGCTGCTGCCTTACAGCGTCCTGATCGGGCGCGACGGCCGCATCCTGGCAACCAAGCTGGGACCGCTGACACAGGCCGAACTGCAGGGCTGGCTGTCCGCCGGCAATCCGTGAAGCGTTGAAACACGCGCATATCGTCGGCGAACTCCAGATATTCGGCGGGAATGTCTGGACAAACTCTTGCAAGGCGCGCAGACTTTGCGCCCTCGCCGGCCTTGGCCGGCTCCCGTGAAGCCCCGGCGTGGCGTCTATCCTGGTCCTGCACGGCCCCAACCTGAACCTGCTGGGCGAGCGCGAACCGGCGGTGTACGGCCGCGTGACCCTGGCCGAGATCGACGGCGCGCTGGCCGAGCAGGCACGCGCAACCGGACACACGTTGCGGAGCTTCCAGTCGAACGCCGAACACGAACTGGTGGAACGCGTCCAGCAGGCGCGCACCGACGGCACCGCCTTCATCCTGATGAATCCCGCGGCCTTCACCCATACCTCGGTGGCGCTGCGGGACGCGCTGGCGGCGGCGGCGATTCCCTTCATCGAGGTGCACCTGTCCAACCCGCACGCGCGCGAAACGTTCCGGCGGCAGTCGTTTTTCTCGGACCTGGCCGTGGGCGTGATCGCAGGCTTCGGCGCCGACAGCTACCGCTACGCGCTGGATGCCGCTGTCAAACGGCTCGCGGCCATCCCGAGGATTTCCCCCCATCCCGGCCTTTCCCCCGAAGCGGGGCAAGGCGTCTGAGCGAGGCCAACATGGATCTGCGCAAAGTCAAGAAGCTGATCGAACTGCTCGAGGAATCGAACCTCTCCGAACTGGAGATCAAGGAAGGCGAGGAAACCGTCCGCCTGTCGCGTTTTTCCTCCGCGCACGCCGCGCCGGTTGCCGCGCCCGCGCCGGCCGCGCCTGCGGCGGCGCCGGCAGCCCAGGCACCCGCCGCTGCCGCCGAGACGCCCGCGGCCGCTCCGGCCGAACCCGGCCTGCCGCCCGGTCACGTGGTGCGCGCGCCGATGGTCGGCACCTTCTATGCCTCCGCCACGCCCGGCGCGCCCCCGTTCGTCACGGTCGGGCAGCAGGTCAAGGCCGGCGATCCGCTGGGCATCATCGAGGCGATGAAGATGTTCAACCAGATCGAGTCGGACGTCGCCGGCACGGTGCGGGCGATCGTGGCCGAGAACGGCCAGCCGGTCGAGTTCGACCAACCCCTGTTCGTGATCGGTTGAAACCCTGCCAGAGAATCCGGATTCCCGATGCTAGACAAGGTACTCATTGCCAATCGCGGCGAAATCGCGCTGCGCGTGCTGCGCGCCTGCCACACGCTCGGCATCAGGACGGTGGCCGTGCATTCCACCGTGGACCGCAATCTCAAGCATGTCGGCATGGCCGACGAGGCCATCTGCATCGGGCCGCCGCCCTCGGCGCAGAGCTATCTCAACATCCCCGCGATCATCGCGGCGGCGGAAGTCACAGATGCGTCGGCGATCCATCCCGGCTACGGGTTCCTGTCCGAGAACGCCGACTTTGCGGAAGCGGTGGAGCAATCCGGCTTCGTGTTCGTGGGCCCCACGCCCGACGTGATCCGCCTGATGGGCGACAAGGTCGAGGCGATCAAGGCCATGAAAGCCGCGGGCGTGCCGTGCGTGCCCGGTTCCGGCAGCCCGCTGGACGACGACATCGAACGCAGCCTGCGCATCGCGCGCGAGATCGGCTACCCCGTGATCATCAAGGCCGCGGGCGGCGGCGGCGGCCGCGGGATGCGGGTGGTGCACACCGAGGCGCACCTCGGCAACGCGATCGCGACCACGCGCGCGGAAGCACGCGCGGCGTTCGGCAATGATCAGGTGTACATGGAGAAGTTCCTGGAAAACCCGCGTCACGTGGAAGTCCAGGTGCTGGCCGACGGCAGGGGCAACGCGATCCATCTGGGCGAACGCGACTGCTCGATGCAGCGCCGCCACCAGAAGGTGGTGGAGGAAGCGCCCGCGCCCGGCATCACGCCCGAACAGCGCGCGGCGATCGGCAAGGTGTGCGTGGATGCCTGTCTCCGGATCGGCTACCGCGGTGCCGGCACCTTCGAGTTCCTCTACGAGGACGGGCGTTTCTACTTCATCGAGATGAACACCCGGATCCAGGTCGAGCATCCGGTGACGGAGCTGATCACGGGCGTGGACCTGGTGCGCGAGCAACTGCTGATCGCGGGCGGCGAGCCGCTGTCGATCCGGCAGCAGGACATCCAGATCCGCGGCCACGCGATCGAGTGCCGCGTCAACGCCGAAGACCCCGACACCTTCATGCCCAGCCCCGGCACCGTGAAGCGGTTCGAGGCGCCGGGCGGCCCGGGTGTCCGGATCGACACGCACCCGTACGACGGCTACCGGATTCCGCCCAACTACGATTCGATGATCGGCAAGCTGATCGTGCACGCGCACGACCGCCCCACCGCGATCGCGCGGATGCGGCTCGCGCTGAACGAAATGGTGATCGACGGCGTCAAGACCAACCTGCCGCTGCAGCAGCGGATCTTGGCGGACGGCGGCTTCCAGCAGGGCGGCCGCAACATCCACTACCTCGAAAAGCGGATCGCCGAACGGAAGATCGAGCGCGACGCGTCCGTGTGATCCGGCATCGCGCGTCGCGCGAGGGCGGGGCATGAAAGCCGGAGGCAGCGCCCCGCATGGATGGCTGCCCGCGTATCCAACCCATGGCCTTCCTCGAACTCTCCTTCACGCTTTCCGCAGATCGGCAGGCGCGTGCCGAAGCCGCGCTGGCGGAACTGGGCGCGCTCTCGATCACGCTGCTGGATGCCGAGGCGGAAACGTCCGGCGAGCGCACGATCCTGGAACCGGGCGTCGGCGAAACGCCGTTGTGGCCCTCGCTGACGCTGCTCGCCCTGTTTGATGCGAATGTCGACCGGCGGGGCCTGACGCATCTGCTGCTGGAGGCGCTGCCGGAACTGGCGCCCGACCGGATCGACTTCCGCGAGGTCGCCGACCGGGACTGGGAACGCGCGTGGATGGATCGCTACCAACCGATGCAGTTCGGACGGCGGTTGTGGATCTATCCGTGGAATGTCGAGCCACCCTCCGACTTCCAGGCAAGATCAGCGCAAGAAGCCATCCATGGCGTGCCCTCCGATCGGCAGCCTGACTCACCCTCAAGCGTTGGCGCGGTTTCGACCGCCGCCAGCGGGGAAAGGGGGAAAGGCGTCGCGCTGCGCGGGCCGGATTCACCACAGGATGAAGCGGTCATCGTGCGCCTCGATCCCGGCCTCGCGTTCGGCACCGGCACGCATCCGACCACCGCGCTGTGCCTAGAATGGCTGGATTCGCTCGATCTTTCCGGCAGGACCGTGCTCGACTACGGCTGCGGCTCGGGCGTGCTGGCGATCGCGGCGCTGAAGCTGGGCGCCGCGCACGCGATCGGCATCGACAACGACCCGCAGGCCTTGACCGCCTCGCGTGACAACGCGGAACGCAACGGCGTCGCGGACAGGCTCACCCTGCATGCGCCGGGTGACCTGCCGGGCGCCACGCGCTGCGACGCGCTGGTCGCCAACATCCTGGCCGGCCCGCTGCACGAGCTGGCGCCGCGCTTCGCGGCGCTGTGCAAGCCGCACGCGCCGTTTGCGCTGTCCGGCATCCTGGCCGGTCAGGACACTGATTTGCTGGATCGCTACGCGGCCTGCGGTTTCACCGGGCTGCAGGTGACGCAACGCGAGGACTGGGTCCGAATCGCGGGACACAGGTCCTGATTCCGGACTCATCGCGCGAGCTAGAATCGACCGGTGCGCGCCCCGCCTGTTCGACGACTGTCCGCACTCCGCCCGCGCCCCTTCGACGATCCCGACCGCGCCGATACGCATGTACACCCAGTGCCCGGAATGCCTGACCGTCTTTGCCATCGACGAGGCGATGCTGGAGCTGTCCAACGGAATGGGCCGATGCGGGCGCTGTTCCACCCAGTTCGACGCGCTGCGCACGCTGACCGACACGCTGCCGGGCGAACCGTTCACCGCATTGCCCGCGCGCCCGTTCTCGCCGCACGTGCCGCGCCTCACCGATGCGGTCTATTGCCCGGCGCCGTCGAAACCGGATGCAAGGCCCGGGGACGCACCGCCATCCGAAGCCGGCCCCCCGCAAGCGGCATTCCGCGGACGTGATGATCCCGCGCCGGATCCGTTCGCCGGCAAACTGCCGGTGGACCCGGACGAGGACCTTACCGCCGCGTTGATCGCCGATTCCTTCGGCACGCGTTTCGAATACGACGCGGAAGAAAACACCTGGCTCGCGATCGAGCCCGCACCGGCCGGCTATGGCGTCGAGGTGGAACCGATCCTGTCCCCGGGTCCGGATGCGCTCGCCGCCGGGGACGGCGGGGCGCAAGCGGAAGCCGGCGGCGACAGGCTGCATCCGGACGAACCGGCCGACCTGCCGGCCCGTGCCGGTGCGCAAGCCGAGCCGGATGACTGCGCGGACCAGACTGTCGAGTCTTCCATTGCCCGGCTCGCCGATGCCGCATTCGTCGATGCACCGCCGCCGGCGCCGACCGAACCGGTTCCGGAAGGCGATGCATCCTGGCACGAACCGCAACAGATTTTTGCCGGCGGTCCCTTCCACCAGTCCGACGCGGCGGCCGACGACGACGGTGCCCGGACGAGCGACGAGCTTGCACCCGCAACCATGCCGGTGTTCACGCGCCCGCGCCGGCGGTGGATCGCAACCGCCAACGCCCGCTGGGTCGCGGGGTGCACGGGGTTGATGGTGCTGCTGGCCGCGCAGATCGCCTTCGCCAATCGCGGCGCGGTGCTGGACAACCCGGCGGCGCGTCCGTGGCTGATGCGCGTGTGCGCAACGCTTCCGTGTCACTTGCCGCCGCTGAAGGACCTCGCGAAACTGGAACTGCTGTCGCGCGACATCCGGCCGCACCCGGACGTGCCGGGCGCGCTGGTGATCACCGCCACGGTGCGCAACGACGCGGTCTTTCCGCAGCCCTATCCCGTCGTGGTGGTGAAACTCTCCGACCTGGACGACAACGTGGTGGCGATGCGCCGCTTCCGTCCCGCCGAATACATCCCCGACGCGAAGGAACGCGCGGCAGGGATCGCGCCCGGGGCCACGGTGGCGGTCGCGTTCGAGGTGGCCGACCCCGGCAAGCAGGCGGTGGCGTTCAAGTTCGGCTTCGAATAGCGGGGCTGATTTGTTCCGGCCGTCAACGCCGTGCGACACCGTCTTGCATCCTGCTAGACTTTCCGGCTCGCGCCGGGGGAACCTGCGCATTGCGGCCACTCGCGTACCGACTTCCGTGGACACCGCCCTGTCTAACGAAACTGCCGTCTCCGGCGCGGTGTCCGATGCGACGAGACCGCGCGAACCCGCCTTGCGGGATTGCATGGCGCTGAGCGTGCGCCGCTATCTGGCGGATCTGGACGGCACGCCGTGCCGCGAAGGCCTGTACGCGCGCCTGATGCGCGAGGTCGAGGCCCCGTTGCTGAGCGAGGTGCTGGCGTGGAGCGGCGGCAACCAGAGCCGCGCCGCCGCGGTATTGGGCATCAACCGCGCAACGCTGCGCAAGAAACTGCAGGCGCTGGGCCTGGCCTGAACTCGCCGACAGAGGGACGCGCACGTCATGACAGGGTCAGGCATCGTCTCCATCCGCCGTGCCCTGCTGAGCGTTTCCGACAAGACCGGACTGGCGGATCTGGGCCGCGCCCTGCACGCGCTGGGCGTGGAGCTGGTCTCGACCGGCGGCAGCGCGGCCACCTTGCGCGAGGCAGGCGTGCCGGTGCGCGAAATCAGCGATTTCACCGGCTTTCCCGAAATCATGGACGGCCGGGTCAAGACGCTGCATCCCCGGGTGCATGGCGCCCTGCTGGGCCGCGCGCGCCTTGACGAGAAGGCAATGCGCGAACACGGCATCGCGCCGATCGACCTGCTGGTGGTGAACCTCTATCCGTTCGAACGCACCATCGCCGATGCCGGTGCCGGTTTCGAGGCCGCGATCGAACAGATCGACATCGGCGGTCCGGCGATGCTGCGCGCGGCAGCCAAGAACCACGAGCGCGTCACCGTGCTGTGTGATCCCGCCGGCTACGCCGACCTGATCGAGGTACTGCGCCGCGATGGCGGCACCTCGCTGGACATGCGCCGGAAGCTGGCCGCGGCGGCGTTCGCGCACACCGCGCGCTACGACGGCGTGATCGCCGACTGGCTCTCCGCGCGCGCCGGCGGCGAACCGGCGCAGGCCTATCCGCCCACCCTGCACCTGGCGCTGCGCCGCGCGCGCGAGCTGCGCTACGGCGAGAATCCGCACCAGGCCGCCGCGCTGTATCTGGAAGGCACCGCACCCGCCGGCAGCGTGGCCGGTGCGCGGGTGCTGACCGGCAAGGAACCTTCGTACAACAACCTCGCCGACGCCGACACCGCGCTGGAATGCGTGAAGGCATTCGACAAGACCCCGGCCTGCGTGATCGTCAAGCATGCCAATCCCTGCGGCGCCGCGCTGGGCAAGGACGCGCTCGACGCTTATCAACGCGCCTTCGCCTGCGATCCGACCTCGGCGTTCGGCGGCATCATCGCCTTCAACCGGGTGCTGGACGGTGCCACCGTGTCGGCCATCCTCGCGAAACAATTCGTCGAGGTGCTGGTGGCGCCGTCGTTCGATGCCGACGCGCTGGCCGCGCTCAGGCAGAAACCCAACGTGCGCGCGCTGGCGACCGGCGAATGGCCGGCGCAGCCCGGCACGCCGCAGCGGCAGCTGCGCAGCATCGCCGGCGGCGTGCTGGTGCAGGACGCCGACACCGATACCCTGATGCTGCCGGATCTCAAGGTGGTCACCCGTCGCGTGCCGGACGCGGATCAATTGCGCGACCTGCTGTTCGCCTGGCACGTCGCCATGTACGTGAAGTCGAACGCGATCGTGTACGCGAAGAACGGCGCGACGGTGGGAATCGGCGCCGGCCAGATGAGCCGCGTGGTCAGCGTCCGGATCGCCGCGATGAAGGCCACCGAGGCAGGGCTTTCCACCCTGGGCTGCGTGATGGCCTCGGATGCGTTCTTCCCGTTCCGCGACAACATCGATCTGGCCGCCACCGCCGGCATCCGCGCGGTGATCCAGCCGGGCGGCTCGCTGCGCGACCAGGACGTGATCGCCGCCGCCGACGAGCACGACATGGCGATGGTGTTCACCGGTGCCAGGCACTTTCGTCACTGAAGCGCTGCGGCGCGGCCATTGCCGAAGCCAACGGGGAAATCGACGGGAACGCCGGCCTTCATGCGCCTCGCCTCCAACCTGATCCTCAACACCGACAGCTACAAGGCCAGCCACTGGCTGCAGTACCCGCCGGGCGTCGATGCCACGTTCTTCTATCTGGAGAGCCGCGGCGGCGCGTACGAGCGCACGCTGTTCTTCGGCTTGCAGTCGATCCTCAAGGAATACCTCGCGCGCCCCGTGACGGCGGCGATGATCGAGGAGGCGAAGGCATTCTTCGCCGCGCACGGCGAGCCGTGCAACGAGGCCGGCTGGCGGCATGTCGTCGCGGCGCACGCCGGAAGACTTCCGTTGCGGATCCGTGCGGTGCCGGAGGGCACGGTGGTGCCCACGCACCAGGCGCTGATGACGATCGAGAGCACCTGCCCGGATTGTTTCTGGGTGCCGTCGTACGTCGAGACGCTGCTGATGCGGGTGTGGTACCCGGTGACGGTCGCGACGATCAGCTGGCACGTCAAGCAGACGATCCGCGAATACCTTGACAGGACCAGCGACGATCCGGCCGCGCAGTTGCCGTTCAAGCTGCACGACTTCGGTGCGCGCGGCGTGTCCAGCGCGGAATCGGCGGCGCTGGGCGGCATGGCGCATCTCGTGAACTTCAAGGGCACCGACACGATCCTGGGCGTGCTGGCCGCGCGCGAATACTACGGCGAAGACATGGCGGGTTATTCCATTCCCGCGGCCGAGCACAGCACGATCACCGCATGGGGCAGGGAGCACGAGTTGGACGCGTACCGCAACATGCTGCGGCAGTTCGCGAAACCGGGTGCCGTCGTCGCCTGCGTGTCGGACAGCTACGACCTGTTCCACGCCGTCCGGGAACTGTGGGGCGGGACATTGCGCGACGAGGTGATCGCCAGCGGCGCCACGCTGGTGGTGCGGCCCGATTCCGGCGACCCCGCCGACATCGTGCACCAGACCTTGCGCATGTTGAACGGGGCGTTCGGCAGCACGGTGAACACGAAAGGTTTCCGGGTGCTGAACCACGTGCGCGTGATCCAGGGCGACGGCGTGAACCCCGATTCGATCCGCGCGATCCTGGAGCGCATCACCCATGCACGCTATTCGGCCGACAACATCGCGTTCGGGATGGGCGGCGCGCTGCTGCAGAAACTCAACCGCGACACCCAGAAGTTCGCGCTGAAGTGCTCGGCCGCCCGGATCGACGGCAGATGGATCGATGTTTACAAGGACCCGGTGACCGACCACGGCAAGGCCTCCAAGCGCGGACGGCTGACGCTGGCGCGACATCGCGAGTACGGCACCTTCAAGACCGTCGCGCTGCCCGATGGCGCCGCAGAGGCCGACGAGGCGGCGCTGGGCCGGGGCTGGCAGGACGCGATGCTCACCGTGTGGGAGAACGGTGCGCTGCGCCGGGACTGGACCTTCGCGGAAGTGCGGGCGCGCAGCGAGGGGCACTGACCGGCCCGGCGCTGCCGGGCCGCGGCGGTTTGGGTACACTCGCTTTCCCCACGCCACGGCAAGACCTACGCGCATGGCCGCCAAGACGCCGACGACGCCCGCCGCAACCAGACCGGGCAGGCCGCCCGGGAAGCTGCATTTCATTTCCGGGATGCCGCGCTCGGGCAGCACGCTGCTTTCGGCCATCCTGCGCCAGAACCCGCGCTTCCACGCCGGCATGACCAGCCCGCTGGGCGACATGGTCAGCGCGCTGGTCGCCGAGATGAGCGGCAAGAACGATTTCTCGGTGGTGATCAGCGACGAACAGCGTGCCGCGGTGCTGCGCGGCGTGTTCCAGAATTTCTACGGCGGCTTCACCGGCATCGACGTGGTGTTCGACACCGGCCGCGTGTGGTGCAGCAAGATGCCGATGCTGGCCGCGCTGTTCCCGAACTCCAGGGTGATCGCCTGCGTGCGCGAGATGCCGTGGATACTGGACAGCATCGAGCGGCTGGTGCGCAAGCATCCGCTCACCGCCAACAAGATCTTCCACTTCAATCCCAACGGCACGGTGTATTCGCGCACCGAGGCGCTGATCGACGTGAACGGCATGGTCGGCTTCTCGTTCCAGGCCACCAAGGACGCATACTACGGCCAGTACGCGCCGGGACGCCTGATGCTGGTGAGCTACGAGGGCCTGACCCGCGATCCGCGCGCGACCATGCAGGCGGTGTACCAGTTCATCGGCGAGCCCTGGTTCGACCACGATTTCGAGCACGTCGAATACAACGCCGACGAATTCGATTCGCGGCTGGGCCTGCCGGGCCTGCACACGGTCAAGCCCAGGGTTTCCGCGCCCAAGCGCGAATCGGTGTTGCCGCCCGACCTGTTCAACCGCTTCGTCAAGGATTCGTTCTGGCTGGACCCGGCGACCAACATCCGCAAGGTGCCGATTGTTTGATGGACATCGTGCACGACACCGCGGCACACCGGTTCCACGTGGACGTGGAAGGCCACCGCGCGGTACTCGATTACACGCTGCGCGACGCGGTCATGACCATCACCCACACCGGCGTACCGGAGGCGATCGGCGGGCGCGGCATCGCCGGGGAACTGGTGCGCACCGCGCTGGAAACCGCGCGGCGCGAGGGCTGGAAGGTGGTGCCGCGCTGTCCGTACGCGGCGGCGTATCTCCGCAGGCATCCGGAATACCGGGATCTGTCGTAGGGCGCGCACCGGCAGCGCGCGGCGGTCAGCGCAGCACCACCAGCCCGACCAGCAGCGCGGAGACGACCAGGAACGGCGCCGACCACAGGTGGAAATGCCCGTGCGCGCCGTGACCGCCCTCCAGCCGCAACGCGATCAGGTTGGCCAGCGACCCGATGGCGACGCCGTAACCGCCCACGTTCACCGCGGTCGCGAGCAGTGTCAGGTTGCCGGTGTAGTGCTGCAGCAGCACCGCCGCCGGCACGTTGCTGATGCACTGCGCCGCGACGATTGCGCCGGCGTACACCACGCGCGGATCGTGCCAGTCTAGCCGGCCGAGCAGATCGCGCACGGCCGGCAGCGCGGCGAAGTGGCCCAGCCCCACGAACATCACCGCGAAGGTCAGCAGCAGCACCCAATCGACGCCGGCCAGCACGCGCCGGAAGCACACGATCCCGATCGCCAGCACCGCCAGCATGGCGGGAATGGCGTAACCCCACTGCAGCGCCGCGACCATGCCCAGCAGCAGCACGCTGGCGCCCGCCAGCATCGGCAGGTGGGTGGCGGGGTGCTCCACCGCCCGCTCGTCCAGCAACACCGGCTGCGCCGGAAACGCGAACCAGCAGGCCGCGAGCAGCAGCGCCGACATGATCGCGCCGGCCGGCGCCAGTGCCGCGACGTAGGCCGGAAACGACAGGCCCGAGTGCTGCCACAGCAGCAGGTTCTGCGGATTGCCGATCGGGCTGAAGGTGGAACCCGCGTTCACCGCCAGCGCCTCGAAGATCACCAGCCGCTGCTGCGGCACGCGCGCGATCCGCGCGATCGCCAGCGTCAGCGGCACCACCAGGAACAGCGCGACGTCGTTGGTCAGCACGGTGGACAACACGCCCGACAAGGCCACCAGCACGAACGCCAGCGCGCGCACGCCGTGCAGGCGCGCGACCAGCCGCAGCGCCCACAGCTGGACGTAGCCGCTGGCACACACCGCCTGGGTCAGCATCAGCAGACCGGCGAGTCCGGCCAGCGTGGAAACATCGAGCCAGCGCAGGTATGCGCGCGGCGGACGCGGATCGTAGAGCGCCATCGCGACGGTCAGCACCAGCAGCGCCAGCAGCAGCCAGTCGTTTTTCAACCGCGAAACGGCGAGGCGCAGGGCTTGCAAGCGGATTTTTCCTTGGTCTTGCGGTGTGCGGTTCCGATGCAGCGCGCCGGCGGGTATGCCTTTTCACCCATGACCGGCACGGGGCGGACGCTATGATGCCGGGATTGTCTGCGTCGTGAGGGACCGGCCATGCCCGTGCGCCATCGTTTGACTGCGTTGTTCGCCGCCACCGCCCTGGCCCTGACCGGCGCGCTGCCCGCTGCGAGCGCGGCACCGGTCGTCCATGCCGCGGCAGCGACGGCAGCGTCGCCGTGGGGCGACCTGCACTGGCGGCTGATCGGCCCGTTCCGCGCCGGCCGCACGCTGGCGGTGACCGGCGTGATCGGCCAGCCGAATCACTTTTACATGGGTTCGGTCAACGGCGGCGTGTGGGAAACGCGCGACACCGGCCGCACCTGGCAGCCGGTCTTCGATGCCGAACCGATCGGGTCGATCGGCGCGATCGCGGTGGCGCCGTCCAACCCGAACGTGATCTACGTGGGCACCGGCGAAGCCGACATGCGTTCGGACATCGCGCAGGGCGAGGGCATGTACAAGTCCGTCGATGGCGGCAAGACCTGGACGCACATCGGCCTCACCGATTCCCAGCAGATCGCGATGATCCGGATCGATCCGCACAATCCTGACCGCGTGTTCGTGGCGGCGCTCGGCCATCCCTACGGGCCGAACGCGGAGCGCGGCGTGTTCCGTTCGCTGGACGGCGGCAGGTCGTGGAAGAAGGTGCTGGGGCCGAACGACGACACCGGCGCGATCGACCTGATTTTCAAGCCCGGCGACGCCAGCACGATCTACGCGGCGCTGTGGCAGACGCGGCGTCCGCCGTGGAACGTGTACCCGCCGTCGAACGGCCCCGGCAGCGGCCTGTACAAATCCACCGACGGCGGCAGCACCTGGACGCGCCTCGAAGGTCTTCCCTCGAAAGGCCTCGGCCGGATCGGCATCGCGATTTCCGATGCGGCGCCGGATCGCGTGTACGCGATCGTCGATGCCGAAGAGGGCGGTCTGTACCGTTCCGACGACGCGGGCGCGCACTGGAAAAAGATGAGCGGCGATCCGCGCATCTGGCAGCGCGGCTGGTATTTCGGGCAGATCACCGCCGATCCGAAGGATCCCGACCGCATCTACGCGATGAACACCATCGAGCTGCGCTCGGACGACGGCGGCAAGACCTTCATTCCGGTCAAGGGCGATCCCACCGGCGACGACTACCACGAACTGTGGATCGACCCCGCTGATCCCGATCGCCAGATCATGGGCGTCGATCAGGGCGCGATCATCACGGTCAACGGCGGCAGGACCTGGTCGAGCTGGTTCAACCAGCCGACCGCGCAGCTTTATCACGTCAGCACCGACAACCGTTTTCCCTACCGCGTGTACGGCGCGCAGCAGGATTCCGGCGCGGTCGGCATTCCCTCGCGCAATCCGTACAACGACCGGATCAGCATGGAGCAGTTCCACGAAGTCACCGCCGGCGGCGAGAGCGGGATGATCGCGCCCGATCCGGACGATCCCGACATCGTGTACGGCGGCACGGTCGAGAAGCTGGACCTGAGAACCCAGCAGACGCGCGATGTCGATCCCACGCTGGCCGAACCGGACCTCTACCGCGCCACCTGGACGCTGCCGCTGACCTTCAACGCGGTCGATCACGGGACGCTGTACTTCGGCAACCAGCGGTTGTGGCAGACCACCGACGGCGGCGAGCACTGGACGGCGATCAGCCCGGATCTTTCCCGCGAAAACCCCGGCGTGCCGGCCAACCTCGATGCGCCGACCATCGCCGACAATCTGGGCCGGGGCCCGCGTCGCGGCGTGGTGTATGCGATCGGTTCCTCGCCGCTGGACGCGAAACTGCTGTGGGCCGGCACCGACGACGGGCTGA